>JAAVXQ010000030.1 GCA_022790685.1 Clostridia bacterium | reverse complement strand
TATTGCTTCCAGAAATAGAATAGAATACTCCTCTTATTGTTTGAGCCATTGTTTTATTAGTATTTTTAATAGTTACAGAGAAAATATCTCCCTCTTTCATAGCATAAACACCTGCACCATTTGGATCTTCTATTACATCTGTTATTTGTGAAGTATAAACAGAATAATATACATTTTCACCTATTACAGTTCCTTGTGTCCAAGCAGATTTTTTACCTATATTTTCATCTAAAACTTTTACTTCCATTTCTACATCATATCCATTACCTGTTGCATTAATAGTTGATATTAATTTATCATAATTTTCAATTGTTATTTTCCCTATCGCTCTAGAATTATCAACAAATTCTGTAGCTGCTGTTTGAACAGCAAGCTGTGACATATCGTCTCCTCTTTCTGCAACAGACATAAGTGGAAATATAAACATAAGTATTGCTGCTAAAAATATAGCAATTATTGTTATTAATGTATCACTCATATAATAAGCCTCCTTGAAATTTTATTTTACACAGTCTTTTTTCTTAAAGTATAGGTTATAATTATTTTTGAATTTTCTTGTTTATCTCCTGTAATTGTCTCTGTTCCATCTTCTGTACTTATAGTATCACCTGAGAATACATATTCAACAAATGTTTCTAGTAATTCATAATTTTCTGTGGTGCCATCTATCTCCCTACCATCTTGTACTAATTCTCTTATTTCTGCTAATGAATCAATAGTAGTATATTTATCACCTAAATCACTATCTGTATAATCAACATATGTATCATTTATATATCCAGCTGTTCCTTGTATGTAAAAATCTATTCTAGTTTTAGCATCTGTTTCTGTATTACCTATCCATGGTGACTCAAATAAATATGTTGGTAAATCTTCTTGTCCATATGCTGTAATTAAAGCTTTTTGCTCTGCTGTTGGATCAGTAGCACTAGCTGCTGTTCTCATTTTTCCCTCAACATTTACATCAAAAATTTGCACTAATTCATTTTGTCCATCCCTATCATCACAGATTTTAACACAGAAATTTTCTTTATAATATCTATATAATGTTGGAATTACAGTATCTAAATCTACAACTCTTGTAGTTACATTATCTGCAGTTGATAATTCTATGTTTTCAAAATAGTTTGTTTTATCTGCAACATATAATAATACTTCTGATGTTACTGCAACTTGGTTAAACATATACATAGAAGCCATTATTGCTATTACAAAAACTAACATTGAAAAAGCCATTATTAATGCATCTACAGCGTTATCCATAATTCCCCTTTCTGTTAAAAGATAAATTTATTATATTTTAAGTTTCATCTGGTACAAAATCCACTTTATCTTTTTGTTCATATTGAACTATTATTCCACTTATTAAATTCGTCTTTTCTGAATAAACAAATTTAACAAAATATGTATGTCTTGAATCTATATCATTTTTGAACTTATTAAATCCTTCTACATTGCTTTTTTCTTTTCCTTTAACTGTTGACCTAACAGTTACCCAGTCACTACCTTCTGTTGCTTTATAAATAAGATCTGGAAGTATGGCAGCTGTTTCTTTGTTTTCTTTAGCATTAGATGCTAATTTATCGGCCATTGCTTTTATTTTAGAACCTTCTTGCTTTTTTTCATAAGACATCCAAATATTATTGAATTCACTAGAATCAGCTAGTTCTATCTTTTTTGATGAATCTTTTATGAATTTTTCAGCATTGGAAAAAATAAAGATTCCCATTGTTACTAAAATCAATATGACTGCTAAAATAGCAAGTATTTTTCCTACACTAAACGAACTCCCCATACTTTCCTCTCTTAAAAATATTTATTATATATTAGTTAGATCCTTCTAATTCTTGTTCTGGAATATCTAAAGTATCATTTTTATCATATTTAATTGAAATTCCATCAATTAATGATGTTTGTTCTGAATATCTTAATTCAACAGTATATGTATGTCTTGATTCTATAGCTGTTCTAGCTGTATTGAAATCTGATATACCAATTTCACCTACTTTTGATGAAACTGAACCCACTGAATCAGCACTTGATTTTGCTTTATATGCTAATTGCACAAGCTTTGTTGCTTCCTCTTCATTTGTCTTAGCATTTGAAATTAATTTTCCTATTAAAGCTTTAACATTTGATCCTGGTTGTTGTCCTTCATAAGTTGTCCATTGACTATTAAAAGCATCTCTTTCTTGTGTTGAAATTTGGTCAGCTGCTTGGTATATTGAGTTTTGTGAACTGTTATATATATACATACCAATAGCTATAATTAAAATTGATAAAAGTATAGCACCTGCTATAATAAGTGCTTTAGAAGCATTCTCCATAACTTCTTCCTCCTTTGTTTTTTTATAAATTTTTTCTTTATTTAATTAAATTCTATATTTGTATATAGAAAACATTAAAAACTTAGTATTCTGTTGCTTCAAATGTCATTTCTGATATTTTTCCTGATGATTTATGATATTTAATGTCTGTACATTTGAATTTTACAACTCCAAAATATTCTATAAATGAATTAATTCCGAAGAGCATTTATTTTCTCCATTGGATATGTTTTTCCATTTATAATCATTGTTATATATATTTTTATACAATTTTCGTTATCAGTTATATATAGTCCATTTTCATCTTTTGAAATATTGTATTTTTCATTATTGTTAACAGCTTTATTTATAACAGTAGTTATATCTAATCCATTTAAATTTTCTTTATTGTATTCTTCATAACTTAAATTAAATTTTTGAACTTCTTGTTTTTGTTTTTCATAATTCTTAAATTTAATCACTAAAACCGTCAAAATAACTACTAAAATAAGTACTATTACTGCAAAAATTTTTTTCATATTTTTAATTTACTCCACACAAATTATTATATCACAAATTAATGCTTTTTTCAACATTTTGTGCCTTTATTTAGTTATAGTTTTACCTATTACTATTTTAAATATTTATAACTTAAAAGTTACTATTCTATATTGGTGGTACTGGATTCATTGCAGATACCAATGCATCATATCCTGTATTTTGTTCTAATTCAAATTCCATTTTATTTACTTTTCCACTTTGTTCAGAATATGAAATATTTGTACAATTAAAATAATATCTATAAACTGTTCTATTATATGGAATATTGTTATCATTTACAGTATTTAATACTGCATCTGTTAATTTTTTTTCTGCACCTGAAGCTCCTCCAACATTTTTTATAAGTAAATCATCCATAAGAATAGTATCCCTTGAAGATTCATTTTCTAAAGGAATTGCTCCTACAAAAAATCTATTTTTCTTAAGTATATTTGATAACTCATCATACTGACCATTTCTATCTGTTCCATGGATAATTCCTATAGATATTGGATCATTTCCTGGTATTCCATTTACTTGTATTTCTACTCTATTTTTATTATCATTATAATTTCTTTCATTTATATCAAATGCTAAATTTGCAACAGTAATTATATCAAATATGGTATTTCCTGCATAAAGAGTTCCTCCTGCCCCACTGGTTCCTTCTACTCCTCTTGCATATGGCTCAAATTTTGAATTAAATTGATCTATTTGTTCTTGCTGTTTTTTCAGTTCATAATTTGTTCCAAATAATGAACCTGTTCTAAACAAATATATAAATAACCCCATAATCATTACAGCTATAAGCATAGCTGCAACCATATACATGGCTTTTACTGCATTTTCCATAAATCTCCATTTCTTTATTTAAATTTATATTTCTATAAAGCGTATTTGATCTATTGCTCCTGTTGATTCATTATAATGAATTCCTGTTATTTCATTTCCATTACCATCTATATCTGCACATTTGAATTTTCTAGATTTTAAGTCATATAAAGCAGTTTTCCATTCAAAAGAACTCCAACCATTTTCTGAGTAAGATTTTGGACTATTAACTTTTGTATTTTTTATATATTGTCTCATAGAATCTGTCATACTTATAAGTTCCTTAAGTTTTGTAGGCTTTTTTATATCACTTCTTTTAGTATCTCTACCATTTATTAATAGATGATAATCTGTTCCTGATGCTGATCCAACTAATGTTGTATCTATTGTATGAGTTGTAAGATTTTCATCTGCAAGATTTGTTGAAGAAGTATATATTGTATTTGAATATTCTCTATCTGGTAATATAAAATTTTTATAATCATTACGTATATCACTAAACTTAATGCTTGGTTCTGGACCATCATCTGTAGAATAATCTCTTTCCACAAGAGAACTATTTTCTGATATTGTGTTAAGATTTCTAAACGCTGTATCATCTAAATAACTAACTGTTATTGTATCTTGTAGTGGTGTAGTAGACTTTAGTGTAACTATAATATCTATAATAAATTCTTCTCCACTTAAGTCCCCTGATAAAAAGCTTCCCACGATATATTTTTCATTATTATTATTAGCTTTATTTAATGCAGATATTACATCAACACCATACATTAGCTTTTTATCATAAACTTCATATTCTAAATTAAACTTCCTTGCTTGCTCTGTTTTTTTTACTCTTTCTTCTTCTGTTGGAAGAATGCTCATATTTTCAAAGAAATAGACCACAACTGAAAGTATAATAACAGCAAGCATTAGATTAGCAACTATAATTAAAGCTTTTGTTGCATTTTCCATATTTTTTCCTTTCTTACATCATTGCTGACATTGAAGCAAATGCATCTGTCATACTCATCATACCAATTACACACATTGGTACAATTAAGTATCCAACAAATAGTACAACCATTGGAGCAAAACCTACCACTTTACCTATCATAGATTTTTTAGAAATTAATCTTTCATTAGATTCTTTTCTCTTTTCTTGGTGATATGCTCTTTCTGTATCTAGTTCATCAAAAGCTTCTCTAATAGGAATTTGCTCAACAGCAGCTTGAAGACTTTCAACAATTCTTATTAATTGTTGGAAAGATATATCATTTTTCAACTCTTCTAAAGCTTCCCATGGTCCACTTTCATAGTTATTAACACATTTACTGATAGGTTCTCTGAATATATTAGAATATCTTTCTAACCATTCTAGAATCATTTCAACATTTACTCTTTCAATCTTCATAAGCATTAATATAATTGTTTGGAACTGCATAACTTCGTTTTCCATTTCCATTTGTCTCATTTTCTTTTGGAACATTAAAAGCCATACTGGACCATAATATCCAAGTACACATGCTACAAATGAAAGTAATACTTCAAACCATTTTAAATATGAGGATTGAACAATTTTTAATTTTCCATATATTCTTTCTGTTAATACATCTAATTGTTCATCAGATACTCCACCATATGGTTCTGATTTTGATATTACAACTCTTAGTTCATCTTGTGTTATATCTAAATCTTCTTTACATTCATCTAATATAATATTATCTTTTTCTGTTGTTTGTTTTGCCTTTTTTTCTTGACTTTCAGTCATTTGACCTAAAAGGTTATAGTCTGATGTTGGCTCTGTATATTGATAAATAATTGCCATTTGATGAGATGCTATTGCTACTATAAGTGTAACTATAAGAGTAACTATAGCAGAAGTTAATCTATTTACATATAACCATTCTAGTTTTAATTTTGATGCTGAGTCTTTTAAAAGTTGCACCATATTTCTATATTCTTTTGTACCATCTTTTGGTATAAAATAATCAACTACTTTTTTTATTGGTTTTTTTGCATATACTTTTGCTTGCCATGGATTTTCCATATTCTTAGCAACATTAACACTACCATTATCTTTTAGTTTTCTTGTAAGCATATAGCAAAGAAAAGTTAAAATTATTAATCCTATTTGTGTTATAAATCCTAAAGTTCCATTATAAAATTGTGATGTAAATGCGAATTGCCCCATCGCCCAATTTTTTACAACATCCAAAAATAAAATTGGTATTGCTGCAATCATTGACAAAGATTGAAATACATAATCTAATTTATCTCTTTTTAATATTTCTATTTGCATTTCTTGTGTAATATTATTTAAGTTCTTTAAATATAAAGATGCACCATCTTTATCTTTTCTATCACCAAATTCTTTAGTTAAATAAGAAACTCCCGCAAATTCTTTTAAGAAACTATTTGGTGCAATATCATAATATTTCTCAAGTTCTGTTTCTGGATCATCAGAAATCAAAACTTCATATATTTTCTCAGCTTGTCTTGAAACTTCTACTTCATCATTTTGTGATACTTCATAAATAGCTTCTTCAACCATGTTAAATTCATGGTAAGCATGTCTTATTTCTGCAAAAAAGTCTATTTGTTCTTTTAAAAGATCATTATCTATTTTATCAACCATACCACTTATTATGGTTTCTACAAAAAATATCTCAAATAATAGTAATGTAGACATTAGCATATAATTTGCTTTAGTCATTAGAATAATTACAAAAGTTAATGGAATAACTATAAGCATTGCTTTAAACATTATCTGTGCCGTTTGTTTTCTTGTTAAATATTCATCATCTAAGTTTCTAATTTCTAGTCTTCTTCTAAGTTTTAAGGAATATCTTCTAACAAAAGGAATTTTTAAACATTTAACATAGAATTTTTGATAGAAAATTTCCATATTAAATCTTTCTTCTTTAGTTCCTTCTACTAATTGTGCTATATATTTTGTCTCTTTATTTTGCATCTTTGATTTTAATATATAATAGGCTAAAAGTATGAATACAAAAATTCCTCCAGCTCCACCCATTATAATTAGTAAGAAATTATCTGACATTTAATTAATAGCACCTCCTTTTTAGCATGTATAAAGTAATTATTCTTCCTCGTTTTCTTCGTCATTTTTTACTGGTCTATCTTCTGTTTTTCTTGGAGCTGATTTAGCTCCGTTTTTTGCTGCAAGTGCAGCTTTTTGTCTTGCAAGTTCTGCTAATTTTTCTTTTCTAGCTTTTATTTGTTCTTCTGTCATATCTGGTCTTGCATTTACTGGTCTGCTAGCATTTGCAGGTCTTGTCTCTTTCTTTTGTTCTTGCGCTGTAATCGGCATTACAGGTGGTTTTATTCCCCAATTTCTTTCTAAGAATTTATCGAATAAAATAACATCATTTTCTTCCATATTATTTCTCATTTCTCTTATATTATCTTCTGAAATTGGATTTACTAAAACATAAGAATCATTTGAAAATTCTAATATATTTCTATATTTATATAATTCTCTGTTTGTTGTTTTTGTAAAATATACTGTAGCATTATCGAAAAATTTTGTAAATTTTCCTTCTAAAGTTTTTTCATTTCTATGATCAAAAGTATATTCATTTTTCTCTTCTACTGGAATACATTCTGTTATTCTTTCTATGTATCTTCTTCCTCTAAAATCTTTTACTAAATGTATGTTAAAGTTAAGAACCTGTACAACCTGCTCTTCTGCTGTTCTTTCGTTTTTGAAAACACCTGCTCTTAACATTGAGTTACGAAGTGCTGTAACTAAGTTTGGAAAAGTTTTAGCGTGGTGAGTAAATAATGTAAACTTAGAAGCAACCTGTGCTGACTGAATCATCCAAGATGCTACGGGGTCTGTTGCAACCTCTCCGGATAATGTTTACGGAACCATCAGTCTTTTTCTGAACATCCAAACACTCTTGTCCAGAAATCGTTTCGGTCTCACGCATTGATAAAATATTTCTTGTTGGATATATTTTTCTTAAGTGAAGCTCGAAAGCAGTTTCTGTGATACGAAGGTTCATTGTTTCATATATATTTTCAATCATTGCCATAAGCATTGTTGTTTTTCCGGCAACCTTGCTCTCCTGTAAG
>JAAVXQ010000029.1 GCA_022790685.1 Clostridia bacterium | reverse complement strand
TTTATCTTTTTCAAAAATTGTAACTTCATATCCTTCTTGTAAAAGTTCTTTTGCGCATTCTAGTCCAGCAGGACCTGATCCAACAATAGCAACCTTTTTTCCATTTTTTTCTTTAACATCAATTTTAGTAATATATTCATTCCTATCTGCCCAATCATTTACAAACTTCTCAAGTTTTCCAATATTAGTTGCGGTTTGTTTTATTCCTCTTACACAACTTCCCTCACATTGTTCTTCTTGTGGACAAACAATGCTACAAATATGTGAAAATATATTATTATTATATAAAATATCATATGCCTCTTTTATATTATCTTTTTTAATTTCTTCTATAAATTCTGGTATATGCGTTTGCATTGGACAACCCTTTAAACTACATGGTTTTAATTTACAATTTAAACACCACATAGCTTCTTTTTTTATTTCTTCTAATTCTTTCATCTTTATTAAACCTCTACTACTTGTTTTATATTATCTAGTGATATAATTTTTGTCATTAATTTGTTTTTATTTATATCATCTCTACATTTACCCTCAAGCACTATGTAACTAATATCATTTTTTTCATCATTTTCAATTATTTTAATTTTTGCTACATCTAATTCATATTCACTAATAATATTTTCAAGCCCAATTGCTATTTCTTTTGGTTCATCTGTTATTATTTTTAAGGAAATATTACTAAAATGTTCTAATCTATTTGAAAATTTATGAGAATGTTTTAAAACTATATAAACTACAACTGTGGCTATTATTGCTCCTAAATAATATCCTGCTCCAACACTTAGTCCTATACAGGTAACAGATAGCAAGCCTGCTGCTGTAGTTAATCCTTTAACATTTGTTCCATCTCTTAAAATAGTACCAGCACCTAGGAATCCTATTCCTGATAAAAGCTGAGCTGGTATTCTAGTTGCATCTGCACCAGTTTTATTATGTAGATATTCTCCGCAAATCATTACCATTGCTGCACTTATTCCAACTAATACATGTGTTCTAAATCCTGCTGGTTTACTCCAATTTTCTCTTTCAAATCCTATTATACCTGATAAAAGAGCCACTAAAATCAGTTTTATAAAAGTTTGAAATTCATTTGCATTTATAATATTTATCATTATATCAATCATATTTTTTTCTCTCTTTCTTCTTTTGCTTTACTATTTTATTGTAACATTATTATAAGTTTTATACAACATATTTTGCTTAATATCCTTTGTACTAATTGGTCAATTTTAAATAAATAATAGATAAATTAAATTAATTTATCTATTATCTATTTTTATTCCTTTTTTGTAACTTCTTGCATTTCTTTAGCTTGCTCTTTTTGCTTATCTAATGGAAGCCAAGCAAATTCTGTACACACAAATTCTCCATATTTTGTTACATTATCTTTATTTTCTCTTTTCATAAAATTACTCCTTTAAAATATTTATACAACTCTATTATTCCAATTTAAGTTTCATTTTATTAATTAATCTCTATTTAATATAAAATAAAAAAGCAAACTTAAAATTTTCTATTATTAATAGATTATAATAATTCTTTGCTTTCACAAAAAATAAAAAAAGTAGATACATCTTCTTAGTATCTACTTTTTTTATTTTAAATTCTAGCTTAATATTTTATTTTTCTTAATACCCTTTCTTATAGTAAAGTAACTTGTAGTTATAACTAATATTACAGCTACTAAACAAATAATTCTATTATCATATTTCTTAGCTTCTTTTCCTGTTGGTGGTATTAAAGATACTTTATTTGATACTGCTGTATCTATTTCGTTTATATTAGTAAAACTATCTGGTAATACTTCTAAAAATCCTGTTGGAACATAATTTCCTGATATTGGATATTTATATTTAGATAGCATTCCATTTACCTCTATGTAATTCATTCTTCTACTATTATTGTTTTTATATTTTATAATTTCAGCCTGATTTCTATAACAAAATTCTTCAACTATTTCTGCTGACAATACTCTGCTAAGTACCACTTTTACATATCTTTCCCCATTATTTCCTATAACTGGATTTATGTATTTTGAATTTGTTTCAAAATTTGTTATATTTCCATCATTTGGAATATTTTCTAATTTTTCATAACCTTCTTTATCAAAATTTATATATAAACATTGTTTGTCTCCATATTTCATGGCATTATCACTAATCATTTTTTTATTTTTAAGTTCTTTAGTTTTTAAGGCTTCCCAGTTATAATCTGAATTTTTTCCTTCTTCTGTTAATAATGTATTTTCTGGTCTATATACTAAGTCATTATCAAAATAATCTACTATAGCAAAGCCTTTACTAAAAGTTGCATTTTTAGAATTATTTTTTATAACTAAGGTATATTCTACTTCAATAATAGCTCCTTGCATTAAGTCTGAGTCTACTGTTAGGCACACTGCTTCTGGAATATTATTTACTTCTTCTATATCTAATTTTTGTACATTCATATCAACTTTATCTATTAAGCCACTTTTCATTTGAAGTTGTTTACAATATGCTTCTTTAAATTCTTTATTTTTTGATACAGTTTGAGAGGCATTATTAGAAATCATATTATATAAAACTGTTCCATCAGATAAAGTTAATTTTACACCTGTTATTAGCTTATCTAGAGATAATTTAAACTCATCTCTTTTTATAAGAGCAGCATTCAAGGTTATCGTAGTTTGATTTATAGTAACATTTGAAGCTTTATAATCTCCACTAAGACCTGTTCCTCTATTATCAACTATTACACAATGTTCTATTCCTTCTCCATCTGTATAATATGAAAATTCATATGCTATACTGCTTCCAGTTGTAATTTGACTAACTTTTCCAGAAGCATCATATACAAATCCATATAATTCTATATTAGTAGATGTAGTTTTCATCCATGAATTATTTATAAATTTTCCTACATCGCTATTTTCATCCTCTATTCCGTCTTTTATAAATTTCTTATATAATCTCTTCTTTTTACTATTAGAATAATTGTTATCATATTTAGTTTGATTAGATACCACATTTATATCATTTTCTTCTGTTCCATTTAATTTATCTATTACTTCAAACATTTTTAATTTATCATAATAAAATTCATTATAATATGCATTTACTTCTTTTCTTCTTTCTGCATCGTCATCACCATTAAAAGTTTTTTCATCAGTATAATTTAATGCTTCTGACTCTGTATTTTCAATAATAGAAATTGTATCATTTAATAAAGTATCTGTTACTGCCTCTAGATTTAAGTAATTTACTTCATAGTAATTTCCTATCCAAGCTTCTCCATCTTTAAAAGATTTTTCCACAAATTCTTTTTCTGTACCCTCTGTTTTATTTAATATATTTATTAATGTTATTTCACTTTCTATTACTGCTTTTAAATCTATTTTTGTTTTTTGAGCAACTTGGTTTAATTTATATTCAATAATTGGGTCTGAATCACTAGCATATAAAGATTCTACATCATTATGAGCTGTTGCAGCACCATCTGAAAATACTATCATAACTTTATTAGAATTTCCTGCTAGATAATTATTTTTTGCTTTATTTACCGCCCCGCCTATATTACTTCCTACTTTGTGATTTAAAGAGCTAAAATTTTCTGCTATTTTTCCACTATAGGCACCAACGCCAGCCACTACTTTAAAATTTTCAATAGCATCTATAACATCTTCTTTAATATCTGTTGGTTTTTTTACAATAACTGATTCATATCCAAAAGCTATATATCCCACAGCTAAGTTTCCTTCTGCTTTTGCAAATACTTCATTTACAAAGTTAATAGCTGATTCTTTTACTATTTCTATTCTAGATTTTTCACCTTCTGAAAAGGCTCTCATAGAAGTTGAATGATCTATAACAATATATACTTCTGTAAAACTTTTATCAATTTCTTTTATTTTTCTTAAGTAGCTTTTATCATAATGAGCCATACCATTTCCCATTACTACCATATTATAATCTTGTCCATTATATTTAAAAGTATTTTGATTTAATCCATAATTATCTTCTTTTATTTCTTTTCCATATGTAAAATTAATATCATAACTTCCAGGCATACTAAAAGAATATGTACCATTGCTATCTGTTAATTGACTCGAACCTCCAAAAGAAACTCTAACTCCTTGTACTTTTGGCTCATTGGCATCATATGTATAATTATTAGTTAGATGTTTAGTTCCATCCATACTACCATCATTTTCAGATTCTATTTTTTCAAGATCCTCAAATACAATTCCTTGTACTTTTGTTGGAACACTAATGTTAGCTTTTGGTTCTTCTGGTTCTGTAATAACTGGTGGTGTTGGAGTTGGAATATATCCACCTCCTCCATCTCCTGGTGGTGGACTTGGAACAACCACTGGTTCATAATTTCCTTCCATTTCAGGATAGGCAAAATCAAATGAACCTGCATAACTTATATTTATACAAAAAATACATATTACTATTTCTAATATGATTATTAATAATAATTTTTTATTCATAGCATCTTCCTTATCATTAGTAAAATAAACTCTACAATATCATTATACCATATTTTGACACTTTTGTAAAATTTTATGTAAATTATTGCAACCATAATCATATTCATTAACCTTAATATATAAATATTTTTACATATTTTGTAAATCATTATGATTAATTATTGTTAACTAAAACGTTTTTTTATTTTTTATTCGTATTAAATATTTTTGTAAAACTTTTTTAATTTTCTTGACATTGTTTTTTTAATATGCTAATATAAGTATTGTTAAATATTTATGCGGTAGTGGCGGAACTGGCAGACGCGCTAGACTTAGGATCTAGTGGGAGACCGTGGGGGTTCAAGTCCTCTCTACCGCACCAGAAAAAGCTGAATTTAAACCAAATTCAGCTCTTTTTATTTTTATTTAAAAGTATTTATAAGTATTGGTATAACTTCATTATATGTACTTTTCGTTATGCAACCTGTTTTCAAAATTATACATTAAATAAGTCTTGCGAACAGTTTTTAGAAAGATTTAAGCATTTTTATAATATTGATGAAAATAATGAAGCTTATATTAGGATGTTTGAGTATTCTAAATTATCATTAAAATATTATCAAAAACAATCAGAAATAACAATGATGTTTCATCTTTTGAACAATTCATTAAATTTTTTTTAATATCAGTACTAATGAAAATTATTTTTCAGAAGCAAATAAGATTGTAGAAAAATATGATTATAAGCTAGTAGATAACAATTAATACTAGAACTAATGTAGTATTATTTAGTTCTTTTTATATTTATTTTTGCATTAATATATATTAAAACTCTCTACTCATCGTTGATTTTTACTTATTCAACTACTAGTATGTTTACTTTTATAAATAATTACATTACAATAATATTAATGGAGGACAAAATATGAATCAAATTAAAATAGGAAAATTTATTGCTGAATGTAGAAAAAATAAAGATATGACACAAGCACAACTTGCAAAAAAATTAAACATCACTAATAGAGCTATATCCAAATGGGAAACTGGAAAAGGAATGCCTGATTCTTCTATAATGCTTAAACTATGTTCAGAACTTGGTATTAGTGTAAATGAATTATTAAGTGGAGAAATGATAAGTATGAATAATTATAATAAAAATGCAGAAAAAAAATTATTAGAGTTTAAAAAAATTGATGAAAAGAAAAATCAAAAATTATTTTATTCTAGTTTAGTAATAGTCTTACTATTATTATCAGTTATTATTATGGGATTATACAATTTTATAATACAAGTTTCCAAAGGAACTCTTGATAGTACTTTAACACATGCTCAAAGTATTTATGAAATCAATATTAGACTTAATGAATTAGAAGAAAGAATTAATAATTTAGAAAAATAAAATTTCTAAACTAGAATAATTACAATTGTATATATATCATTTGAATTATATGTAAATTGATTCCATATAATAAGAACTGAGATAAAATTTCAGTTCTTATTTTTCATCAACCATTTGAATTATGTAAAGTTGTATGATATAATAATTATTACGTTACCCATACACAATATTATTTGGAGGAATTTTCATGGATCTAAAAATTTTAAGTTCTTTGGACGACGTAACAATCAATCGGAAGTATGCCTT
>JAAVXQ010000028.1 GCA_022790685.1 Clostridia bacterium | reverse complement strand
TGCAACTATAAGCTTTGGTCAAAGATTTGAAGTAACTCCAATACAGATGATAACAATGGTTTCTACAATTGCAAATAATGGAAGATATGTGAAACCAAGAGTAGTAAAAAAAGTAATAGACTCTGTTACAGGAGAAGTTACGGAAATAGAGCCAGAATTTGGAGAACAAGTAATAAAATCTGAGACAGCAAAAGATATTTTGAGTATGATGACATCAGTTGTAGCTGAAGGAACAGGAAAAAATGCCAGGGTAGAAGGATATAATGTTGGAGGAAAAACAGGAACATCAGAAGATGGAGTAAACACTGGAAAATATGTTACTTCATTTATAGGAGTAGCTCCTACTGATGATCCACAAATAGCAATTTTGGTAACTTTATATAATCCAACAGGAGAAGGAGGACATCAAGGAGGTGGTGTTGCAGCTCCAGTAGCAGGAAAAATTTTATCTGAGGTTATAAATTACTTAGAAATAAAGCCTAATAATAATGAAGAACTATAAAAAATAGAGTGTAATAGAAAACAGATAAAACTTTAATTTAAAAGATTTATAATCTATACACTCTAAATATTATTTTGTGATTCTACCACAAGCAATTTTAGTTCCAGAATTTCCACTAGGCTGAGTAGTAAAATCATCAGGAGAGTCATGAATAATAACAACTCTTCCTAATATATCTTTAATTTTAAATTTATTTATTAAAACACTCATATATGCATAACCATTATTTTCAATTAATGGTGGTAAATCTCCCATATGGAAGGGATGAGGACAATTACTAAGATTTAAATGAGTTTTAGCATTTGCAAATTCATCATTTAAGTTACCAGTACAATCTATTCCTTCATGTATATGAAGACCGAAGAAGTTACCAGTACAATGATTTTTAGACTGAGGTAAACCGTTAATTTTAGCAGTAACTAAAATACCCTCTTTAGTTTCTTTAAAAGTAATAATACCATTAATTTGTGGATATTTTCTTCCGCCTTTTATATGAGCTTTAGCATTATGGAACATATTTGATAGCATTAAAACACCTCTAAATTTAATTTATATAATATAGTATTCAAAAAGAGGTTAAACTGTTAAGAATAAATATGGTGCTGAAAAGCTTAAATGACTGTGAAAGTAAGAAAGAGAGGAATTTTTTAAATTTCCCAAAAAAGAAGAAACTAAGAACTTTTTAGAAAGGTTTATAAAATAAGCATAAAAAACAAGTCTAATTTTAAAAGCGCTAAAATTTTAATAATTACAAATATTAAATAAAGGTGCATTCTAGGATTAGACTTATTTTTTTACTTTATTAGAAATAAATATAAATTTTATTTTGAACTATGGTTTTTGTACTAAAAAGAATTAAAATTAATAAAATAAAATAAAGAGAAAATATATTTATAGAAGATTAAAAATAAATTATAATATTTAGAAGTTATTCTGTACAAAAAATATTTTTTACTATATAATAACATAGAAAAGAAGGATTATTTTTAAGGAAGAGCTGAAAATAATAAATCGAAAGGAAGAAAGTCAAGATGGAACTTAAAAATTTATTAAAAGGAATTGAAAACATAAAAACTAAAGGAGACCTTGGTCTAGAAATAAAAAAAGTAGAGAATAATTCTAAAAAAGTAATACCAGGAACATTATTTGTTGCGGTTAAAGGATTTGATTTTGATGGTCATGATTATATAGAAGAGGCTGTTAAAAATGGTGCAGTTGCAATTATGCTAGATATATCAGCTGACTTAAAAAAGATAAAAATACCATCAGATATAACAGTAATATTAACTGCCAATACGAGATTGGCACTTGCTATTCTTGCATGTAATTTTTTTGGTAATCCTTCAAAGCAATTTAAATTAATTGGTATAACAGGAACTAAGGGGAAAACAACAACAACATATATGATTAAATCTATATTAGAAAAGGCAGGATATAAAGTTGGACTTATTGGTACAATTGCAAATTATATAGGAGATAACTGCTTAGGAGAAAGTAACAGAACTACACCAGAAAGTTTAGAACTTCAAGAATTATTTTATAAAATGGCTAAAGAAAAAGTAGATTATGTTGTAATGGAAGTTTCTTCACAAAGCTTAAAATTAAATAGAGTATATGGATGTAATTTTGATTATGCTATTTTTACAAACTTTTATAAAGATCATATTAGTTTAAAAGAACATAGTGATATGGAGGATTATTTTAATTCAAAATTAAAATTATTTTCAATGACTATGAGAGGTTTTATTAATGCAGATGATTTTAAATGTAATAGAATTAAAAGTAATTCACCAAAATGTACTTTTTCAACATACTCAATAGATAATAATTCAGATTATTTAGCAAAGGACATTACAATAACTAATATTAGTGTGGATTTTAAAGTTAAAATTCAAGGAAAAAATGAGAGAGTAAAAGTAAATATTCCAGGAAGGTATAGTGTATATAATGCTTTATCTGCAATAGCTCTTGCAGATGCTATTGGAATTAAAATAGAAAAGATAAAAGAAGGATTAGAAAATATAACAGTTCCAGGAAGAAATGAATTAGTTCCTAATAATAAAGAATTAGCAATAATGATAGATTATGCTCATACAGCAGAAAGTTTAAGTAATATTCTTCAAGCTGTAAAAACATATACTAAGGGAAAAGTTATTTGTGTGTTTGGATGTGGCGGAGACAGAGATAAAACTAAAAGACCACAAATGGGAGAAGTTGCTGGTAGAATAGCTGATTATTCTATAGTAACCTCAGATAATCCTAGAACTGAAGCTCCAATAGAAATAATTAATGAAATAGAAGATGGAATTAAGAAAACAAAAGGAAAATATGAAATTATTGAAAATAGAAAAGAAGCCATAAAAAAAGCAATCGAAATGATGACAAAAAAAGATATAGTTATTTTAGCAGGAAAAGGGCATGAAACATATCAAGAGATAAATGGAGAAAAATTACCATTTGACGAAAGAGAGATTGTTAAGGAATTTTTGAAAGAAAAAAATAAATAACAAAAAGAAAGGAAAGCTTTACAGGACTATGAGAATAGAAGTAATATATTTACTTTCATCTTTTATATTAACAGCTATACTTGGGAAGATTTTTATACCCATTTTAAAAAAATTGAAAGTAGGTCAAAGTGAACGTGAAGATGGGCCAAGAACTCATTTAAAGAAAAAAGGAACACCAACAATGGGTGGAATAATGATTATATTATCAATAGTAGTATTTACAGGAATATCCTTAATATTTTTTAAAGATAAAGAAACGGTGATGTCACTAATTGGTATATCTTTAGCAACCATTGGATTTGGTGTAGTTGGTTTTTTAGATGATTTTAAAAAAGTAGTACTAAAAAATACAGAAGGATTGAATCCAAAATTAAAAATGTTGGGGCTACTAATAATATCTTCACTATATACTTTATTTTTAGTAAAATATTTAAATATTTCAACTGATATATATATTCCTTTTATAAAAGTAAATCTATTATTACCACTATGGATATATATACCTTTTACAATATTTGTAATGTTAAGTACTACAAATGCAGTTAATTTAACTGATGGAGTAGATGGATTAGCAGGAAGTGTATCAGCAATAATGATAACAGCTATATCTGTAATGGCAATAAAATTAGGTGTTCCAGAAGTTTCAATTTTTGGAGCAATAGTTGTTGGAAGTACTATAGGATTTTTAATATATAATTTTCATAAGGCAAAAGTGATAATGGGAGATACAGGTTCACTTCTTTTAGGAGGAGCGTTATCTAGCATGGCAATATATTTAAAATTACCTCTTATAATATTAGTAGTTGCAATAATACCAATTTTAGAAACATTATCAGTAATAATGCAAGTATTATATTTTAGAAAAACAGGAAAGAGATTATTTAGAATGTCTCCTTTACATCATCATTTTGAACTTACAGGTTGGAGAGAGAACAAAGTAGTAGGAATTTTTTCATTAGTTACTTTGATAGGATCTGTAATAGGAATTTTAGCAATATAATTATGAGAGGATTGAAAAATGGCAAAGAAGGAAAAGAAATTTAAACTTTTTACAAAAGGCTCTTCTGATTATGCTCTTTTTATAATAACGATGTTATTAGTAGCCTTAGGTATAATTATGGTTTTATCGGCTAGTGCGCCAGACTCTGTTTCTGAGGTAGGACATAGCTACAAATATTTAAATAAGCAACTTAAG
>JAAVXQ010000027.1 GCA_022790685.1 Clostridia bacterium | reverse complement strand
ATCATTCTAAAAATTCTTGAAGGTTGAAGAAATAATCTCCATAGCCACTCTATTCCTAATTTTTGAAATATTATTGGTGCCCTTTTTATATTACCAGCTTCATAATCAAAAGTTCCACCTTGCCCTGCCGCAACATCTACTTTTAATTTTTCTTTATTTGTAGCTATCCATTTTTCTTGTGTTGGAGCTCCCATTGCTACAAACAATACATTCGGACTTAATTTATTTATTTCTTCAATAACATTTTTTTCGTTATCCTCTTCAAAAAAACCTTCATGATATCCTATTATTTTTAAATTAGGATAAATTTTTTTTAAATTTTCACTGGCTTTTTTAGCAATTCCACTTTTCCCACCTAATAAATAAAAAGTCCATCCTTCTTTTTCACCTAATTCTAAAATTTTTCTAAAATAAGCTTGTCCTGGTATTCTTTCCTTAAATGGCTTTTTTTGGAATTTACCTCCTAGTATAACTCCTACACTATCTGGAGTTGCTAAATCAGCTCTGTTTAATATCTCAAAAAAATTCTTATCTTTTTGTGCCATCATTATAAACTCTGTATTTGGTGCAACAATCATTCTGCAAGTTTTATTACTATTTTGTATTAATTCTTTTGTAATTTCTCCTGCTTCTTCTAAAGTTATACTATCTATATTAATTCCTAATATTTTCGTCTTGTTTCTCAAATATTTCACCTCTATTTTTTCCAGAAAAAATTATTAAAAACATTACCACTAAAATCCAACCACTTACAATAAAAATATCTGCAATATTAAAAATCGGAAACTTATATATTCTTATAAAATCAATTATTCCACCTCTTACAAATCTATCTATAAGATTTCCGAATGCTCCACCTAATATTAAGCATAAACTTATATTAGTCTTAAAATCTATAAGTTCGGATTGTTTTTTCATAAAATTAATTACTATAATTATTACAAATATACTCAAAAGTATGTTACTGAAATTTCCAGAATTAAACCCAAAAGCCATTCCAGTATTTTTACTAATTTCTATTGAAAAAAAATCATTTATAAATATCCCATTACCTTCTAAAATAAGGTATTTACTTAATTGGTCAATAGAAACTAAAATTAAAATAAACATTATAGAAAAAATTAATTTTTTATTTTTCAAATTTTTCACCTAAACTTTAAAATATTAAATATTATAAGTTTTACTATTCTTGTGTATTTCTTTCAAATATTTTAAAATTACCTTCATTATATATTAATTTATAATCACTGTCATTTTCTAATATCATAGCTAATTTTGAGTTTTCATAAAGAATTGTATGTGTAACACCATATTCTTTAAATTTCTTTTTATAGTCTACTCCTATACTTGCAATATTTATAGCATCTGAAAAAATATCTCTTCCTTCTATTTCTTCTTCTTTATTTTCATTAAATTCAGGTGTATATAAATCACATCTAGAATCTATAAATACTGGTATTCCCCTAAAAAGCAAATAACTTCCATAATTATATTCATTATATATTTTTATATTTTGTACATCAAGATTTTCTAACATCCAAGTAGAAGCCTCTACTGGATATGAACTTTTGCTTACATATTCAGCTCTCATAGTAGGCTTTACCATCTTTACAGATACTATTACAAACAAAGATACTACTATAACAAATCCACATATACTTACTGAAAAATTTCTTATTTTTTTACATAAGGTTATATCATATTTTTCAAACATAGCAGATATCATTTTGGCTAATATTGGACTACATAGAATTGCAAACATAGAAACTTGCCTTCTAGATTTAAAAGAAAGATAAGTAAGCCCTAAAAGCATAAATAAATCTGCAAGTTTTATTTTTGTATCTGTAAAAATAAGTAAACTTAAAAATAATATTATTGCAAATAAATATTCTCTATTTTCAATAAGTGTAAGTGGTAAATGCTCATTTATACTACCTGTTGTATTTCCTTGATAGGTTTTATAAAGATATGTGTATGCACCATTACCAGCAGGATTTATTAAGCCTGTCCCCATAGCAATTATCATAATAATTAATAATATAAAAATCCATTTATCCTTTTTTACCTTAATTTTATATGGTTCTTCTCTTAATATTTTTCTTTTTCTAATTCTCTCAGAAATATTAAATTTTATTTTTTCTGCTGTTTCATCAAATTTTTCTTTCTTTGTTATCTTTTTCAAAATTCTATTAAATACATATAATAATCTTTGATCTAAATCTGTATCTACTAAACTTACCCATAAAAATTCTGCTATATATGGTAAATATAAAACAAAATAGAATGGGAATACAGCGCAATGCAAATTAGCTATTAATAAAGGTATGATTATTAAATAAATTGCATATCTTTTTTTATGCGAACTTAAAAACATTTCTATACTATACAATGTCAAAACAAATAATATAAAAGTTACTAATTGAGCTCTTGCTGCTATATATGGTTTCATTAAATACATAACTCCAATTGTTATTATGCTTGATACAACTCTATTTCTTGATAATCTAGTACAAGTTAAATATACTACCATTCCCATAATAGCTGTAAATATAATAGTTGATATATATATTCCAAGATGTCCAAAGGAATTATATATTAAAAACATTGAAAAATCATATAACCAATGTGGATATGTGTATGGTAAGTTATGCCAAGAGTACATATCTTCTGTTAAGTTAGATATCCCATTTTGGTATATATATTCTCCTATTTTTATAGTATAAAAAGTATCATTTTGCAAAACTTTTGGCGCTATTCCTATTGCAAATAAAACTATACAAATTATAATCACAAAATCATATATAATGTTTTTAATTTTTTCGCTTTTCATATTTTTCTCCTTAGCTAAAAACAAATCATAAAATATTTTAATTTAAAATTTATATTTTTTATTTTACCATTATTTATATTTTTTGGCTATATGTTTTTTACAATTTTGTTAAGTTTTACCTAACTTTCTTAGGGAAATAAAAAAAACGCCCACATACTAATTTAATATTAGCACATGAGCATTATATAATTTGCTAAAATTTATATATTTGATAAATATATACTAATTATTAATTAAACAAGTTCTGCTGTTTCATTTTCTGTATTTTCTATTTCATCTTCATTTTTTTCCACTTCCATACTTGCAACAGAAACTTCATATGCAACTCTTGTCTCTACTCTTCCATCTTCATATTTTTTCTCATAAGTTCTTGATTGAACTCTACCAGATATTTTAATTTCTGTTCCTACTTCTATATTTTGACAAAATCTTGCATTTCTTCCCCATGCTATACATGGTATGTAATCTGATTTATTATATGCTCTATTTACAGCTAAAAGCACATCTGAGATTTCTCTTCCAAAAGGTGTTTGTCTATAAATAGGTTTTTTACAAATATATCCTGTAAGTAATACTTCATTTGTTATTTCTTCTTTTTCTTCTTCCTCAGTTTCTACAATTTCTTTTGCAAAAACTGTTAAAATTAATCTGTTTCTTTCATTTTCATAATTATTATAAGATCTAAATTGTCCTTCTACTGCTACTTTTTTTCCTATATCTAAACTTACATCTGTTAATAATCTTTCTGATATAGTAATTGGTATAATATCTACTGTTGAACTTAATCTTATTACTTCTAAATTGAAAACATAAAATTTTTCCCCATAAATTTCGTGACTATAACTTTTATCACTTGCTATTTTTCCAATCAATTTTAAATGATTGTTTTCTGAATAATTAGTATTCAATTTTAATTCCTCCTTAAAATTTATCTATTGTGTTTTTTTCTTTTATGCTTTTCCGTAATATTTCTTAAAACAATTTAATTATAGCACGTTTTTTTTCTTTTGTCTACATAAAATTGTATTTTTTTGATTTTTTTACCATATTTTTTATATTTTCGCAACATTATTTTCGATATTTTCTTTGTTATTCATACATTTTATCAATTTAGAATTATTTGTAAACCTCTTTTTTTTTATGTTATCCTTATTGTGTTTTTACATATTCTTTATAAAGTGTTCCTCTTTCTTCAAAGTTTTTAAAATAACCATAACTTGAAGCTGCTGGAGATAATAAACATACTTTTCCTTTATTGGTTACCTCTTTTGCTATTTTTACAGCTTCTTTAAGGTCATCTGTTCTATAAACCTTTTTATTTCGTTTATCTAACTTATTATATATATACTCACCTGTTTTATGAATGCATATTATATTAGAAATTTCACTCTCATTTAAGTATATGCAAAATTCATCTAAATTTATTCCTCTATCTTTTCCTCCTACAATCAATGTATTTATATTTTCTATTGCCTCTATGGAATTTATAGTTGATTCTGGTATAGTTGCTATTGAATCATTATAGTAATAGACATCATCTACTTTTCCAACAAATTCCATTCTATGTTCAAGTGGTTTAAATTCTTCTATAGTTTTTAACATTTTTGGTATATCTAATTTTAAAATATTAGCTATAGCTATAAGAAACATTATATTATTTATATTATGCATTCCTCTTAAATTCATTTTCTGACTAGTTTTCATAAAAAACACATCATTACAATATATGTTATTTTCTTTAATATATACTTTATTACCTAATTCATTTTCAATATTTTCTATTGTTACTTTATAATCATTTTTCTTAAAATTGAATCCATAATTTTTTATTAATAAGTTATTATCATTATAAATAAAAAAGTCTTGTTCAGTTTGAAATTTTGCTACATTAAATTTAGCTTCTATATATTTTTCAAGTGAATCATAATGATCAAGATGCTCTTCATATATATTTAACAAAATAGCTATATTAGGAGATTTTTTCACATATTCTAAGGCATGTGAAGATAATTCTATTACTACAACACTTTTTTCATTCATTTCTAATATTTTATTAAATATTGGCTGACCAATATTACCTATTAAAAAGGTAGAATAGTTTTGATCTTTAAGTATTTGATACATAAGTGTACTTGTGGTGCTTTTCCCTTTTGTTCCTGTAATACCTATTGTTTTAATATCTATATATTCTAAAAATAGTTCTAATTGACTTGTAAGCTTAGATTGGAATTTTGAAATATCTATTCCTTTAAAAGAAATTCCTGGTGCTTTTATTATTAAATCATATTTATCTATTCCATTTAGATATCCTTCTCCTAAAGATAATTCTAAATTTATGTCCTCCATTAAAGCTACATGTGTATTTATAATTTCTTTATTTTTATCTGCTATAAATAATTTTTTTTCAGGAAAATTTCCTCTTAAAAAATTATAAGTTGACTCTCCTTCTTTTCCAAATCCCAATATTAATATTGTTTTATTTTCTAAATAATTAAGTAATTTCTTTAACATATTCCAAGTTCCTCTTTTAATATTTTTTCAAATTCTTCTGGAAGATTATGTTCTGTATTAAAATAATTTAGCATTTCCTTATTTTCTAGCGCAAAATTATTTTTATAAAATTCCAATAAATATGGCAATTTCTCATCTATCTGATTAATAGTTTTTGTAACAGCATATCTTATCTCTTCATAAGTTCCTACACATTCAAATGGCTTATTTTCTCCATATCCACAAAGCTCCGTAAAAGTTTTTAAAAGATCTTCTCTTTCAAATAAATCTTGTTTAAAAATATTAATCAATTTTTCTTTATATAAAAATGGACTAAGCATTATATATACAAATAAGCATTTTGGACAGTTTCCGCACCAAATCCAGGGTTTTTCTTTACTACCTGGATTACAGCTTTTAAATACTTGATGATATTTTTGAAATTTAGAAAAAATCATTGCTATTTGAAGCTCATTTATCGGTCTTAGCATACTAAAATATTCTACATTTGTTTTAAGATATTTATTATAGTATTCTCTAAAATCATTTTCAAATTCTATAGTTTTAGAATATTGATGATTTATATTTTTTCCTTCTACATTAGATTCGTTAGCACTACTTTCATTTGATAAAGCAATATATTTTTTACCTAAAAGATATGATACTGTATATGATAAAAATGCAACCATTGCTGAAAATGGTGTATGACCATTTAAAAATCCTTTTTTATTTAGTTCTATAAGATTTTTATCTAT
>JAAVXQ010000026.1 GCA_022790685.1 Clostridia bacterium | reverse complement strand
TTTGTGTTACCATTTCTATATATAAATTATTATTTAAGACTTTATCTCCAATTCGAGCAAAATATATGTCATTTTTTATTTTTTCTATATCTATATATAATACCTCACTTATTAATCCAATTTTAAATTCAAATTCTTTTTTTGTATATTTTAACATATGTTCATAGTAATCTCTTTCTAATACATTTCTTAATATTTTATAATTTTTATTAATATACTCTATTCCTTTATTATTAAAATACTTTTTAAATATACTCCTATTTTCCTTTTTTTCACTGATATCATATAATTCATTGTTGTCTATTGATATGCTAGTTGCTAAATATAAAAGAGGATGTTCTGAATATGATTTTATTGATTGACAAATCATATCATCAAAATCAATTTTTGCATATGCATATATTCTATAAAACCTATTTAATATATCAGTATTCATATTTTCTATTTTCTCACGAGGTATTTCTAATTTGTAGCTATGCTCACATAACATCTCATTTACATATTCTGTATCATTTAATATTTTTCTTTTCACGCATAGTACCTGACATATACATTCTTTTAATTTATCTTTGTATATATTATCTATATTGGACTGTTTTATTTTGTTTAATTCCTTTAATGTTTGCTCTATATTAGCAATTATCTGTATAAAATTATATTTTTTTAATATTGCATCTTCTATTAATTTATTACATATATGAATATATTTATTAATATATTCTTTTATAAAGTTATTTCCTATTTCAATATGTTTAATTAATTCTTCAAATACTCTCAAACCACTCTCACTTGAATAGCTATTTGCTATACTATTCAAAATTACATTTTTATATTGTATTAAATGTTTTTCAATCCCATAATCATATTTTATTAATTTATCTAAATACTTGTTTTCACTAATAAAATAATTAAAAATTTGCTTATATTCATTATTATTTCTTTGTTTTATATTAAACTTAGATAATATTTGTACTCTTTTGCTATACCTTATATTGACTTTATTCTTCTCAGAATATTTAATAATATTTTTATAAAATTCGATTGTATCTTTAAAAATCTCTCCATTAATTTCAAAACTTTTCATATCAAATATTTTATATAAAATTCCTTTATATTTTCTTATTTTTTCTTGTCCTAATTGTTTTTTATAAGTTTCAGTTTCTAAAGAATTCTTATATGAAAGTAAAAATTCTGCAATAATTTGCTTATGTATCTTTTTATTTAAACTATTTGTTGTATCATATAATTTTTTTAAATACAGTATAGTTTTTTCATCTAATTCACAAGGATAGCTGTTGAAAATAGTTTCAATACTCTCACTTTTAGTATTAAAAAAGAATTTATTATATAAACATATAAATTTCAAAAATTCTTTTTCAAAATATGTAGAATCCATATCTATACTAAAATTAAAATCAAATTTACTGTTAGCTACATAAATTGTATTCACTTCTAAAAAATTATCATATATTTTTAAACTATTCATTTTCACCTCATATCATATATATTATTTTATTTACACGCCTTCTTAATCTTTACTAGTAAATATTATATCATTGCATATTTATACTAAAATTCTTTCAATTATAATAAATCTTATTTCCGGAAATATCAATTTTATTTGAAATTTATATATCAGATTACAAATATTATCCAATTTATCATAATTACATATCTTTGCAATTTATTTAATGTTTTTAATATATTTTATAATTATATCATTTTTTTCTCACATTTAAAATATATACATACTATATTATCAATTTATATTCAAACCTATACCATACTACTTGAATTTTCTAGAATATTTTTATATAATACTAGCAATTATATAAATATAGACGGAGGAAAATATGAATAATATAATAATAAAAGATTTATTTAAAAATTCAGATAATTATTTTGATAAAGAAATAACTGTTTCTGGATGGGTAAAAACTCTTAGAGATTCAAAAACTTTTGGCTTTATTGAAATAAATGATGGCTCATTCTTCAAAAATTTGCAAATAGTTTTTGATAATTCTTTAAGCAATTTTGATGAAATATGCAAATTTACTATTAGTACCTCTATTACAGTCACAGGAAAACTTGTCAAAACAGAAAATGCTAAACAAGCCTTTGAGTTAAAAGCAACTAGTATTGATTTAATAGCTCTTTCAGCACCTGAATACCCTCTTCAAAAGAAAAGACATACTTTTGAATACTTAAGAACAATTTCTCATTTAAGACCTAGAACAAATACTTTTAATGCTGTATTTAGAGTACGTTCTGTATTATCTTATGCTATACACAAGTTTTTTCAAGAAAATAACTTTGTGTATGTACACACTCCTATACTTACTGGTAGTGATGCAGAAGGTGCAGGAGAAATGTTTAATGTAAACTGTTTTGATTTAAATAATGTTCCAAAAACTGATGAAAATTCTGTTGATTTTTCAAAAGATTTCTTTGGAAAATCAACTCATCTTACTGTTAGTGGACAACTTAATGTTGAAACATATGCTTTTGCCTTTAGAAATGTTTATACTTTTGGACCTACTTTTAGAGCTGAAAATTCTAATACTGTAAAGCATGCTGCTGAATTTTGGATGATAGAACCAGAAATTTGCTTTGCAGATTTAAAAGATGATATGGATTTAGCAGAAAATATGTTAAAATATGTTATTTCATATGTATTAGATAATTGTAAAGAAGAAATGGAATTTTTTAATAACTTTGTTGATAAAGGATTATTAGAAAGATTAAATAACATAGTTAATTCAGATTTTGGTAGAATAACTTATACAGATGCTATAAAAGAACTAGAAAAAGTAAATGACAAATTCGAATATAAAGTATCTTGGGGTACAGATCTTCAAACAGAACATGAGAGATATTTAGCAGAAGAAATCTTTAAAAAACCTGTATTTGTTACAGATTATCCAGCTGAAATAAAAGCTTTTTATATGAAATTAAATGATGATGGTAAAACAGTTGCAGCCTCTGACCTTTTAGCTCCTGGAATTGGAGAAATAATTGGTGGTAGCCAAAGAGAAGATAATTTAGAAATCTTACAAAGTAAAATTAAAGATTTAAATATGCATGAAGAAGACTACTGGTGGTATTTAGATTTAAGAAAATATGGTAGTGTTCCTCATAGCGGTTTTGGACTTGGTTTTGAAAGATTGATGATGTATATAACAGGAATGCAAAATATACGTGATGTTATACCTTTCCCAAGAACACCAAAAAATTGTGAATTCTAATTTAAAATATTAATAATAATAAAAACGTATCTTTATTTAGTATAAAGATACGTTTTTATTATTATTAAATCTTTCTAAAATTTCTCATAAAACACTGTTGTATCTAAGCTCTCTCTTTTTTCATGATTTGAACTTGGCTTTGCATCTTCTGCTGGATATCCTGTTGGTAATAATGAAACAATTTCATAATTTTGTGGTATGCCTAATACTTCTCTTACTTTTTCTGGATTAAAAGATCCTACCCATGTAGTTCCTAAGTCTAAATCTGTTGCTTCTAGCATCATATGAGTTGTTATTATACTTGCATCTACTATTCCTTCATCATTTCCATCATATTTTCTTTTCCAAGAAACCTCCTTGTCGTAGCAAACTGCAAATATTAAAGGTGCATCAAAAGTGTATGGTGTAGCCTCTTTTAGTTTTTCAATTGTATTTTTATCTTTTAACACTAAAATTCTTTGTGGTTGGAAATTAACAGCTGTTGGCGCTAATCTTGCTGCTTCTAAAATATTATCTATTTTCTCTTTTTCTACTTCTTTATTTAAAAAATTTCTACAAGAATATCTCTTTTTAGCAAGTTCTAAAAATTCCATAAGTTACCTCCATATATTATAAATTTATTCTATTATATAACATTTTTAAGTTAAAGTCATGTAAAATATTATTTTTATGCTTATAAAAAATAGATATGTAATTTAAAATAAATATTACTAATAATTTATACTAGCTTAAATTCATTTTTAAAAACATATCTATCTTTAATCTAACTTTATTCTTCTAATCCAAAACTTATTCCTATAGCATTATTTACTTTATTCATAATCATAGAATCATCTATATGACCTATTTTTTCTTTTAATCTACTTTTATCTATAGTTCTAATTTGTTCAGTAAGCACAACAGAATCTGATTTTAGTCCCATTCCTTTAGAACCAATTTCTATATGCGTTGGTAATTTATTTTTTCCAGTTTGTGATGTAATAGCTGCTGCAATAACTGTTGGACTATATTTATTACCTGTATCATTTTGAATTATTAAGACTGGTCTAACTCCGCCTTGTTCTGAGCCTACTACTGGACTTAAATCTGCATAAAACATATCTCCTCTTTTTATTACCATAAAATTCACTCCTATTAGATTACATATAGAATAGAATTATTAATATATTTTAGCTTATTTTATTTCTATATAATTATATATTATGCAAACTTTTATATTTTTGGCATTATCATATATTTCTAATTTTTCTGGTTTTTTGCTTTTTTTGTTAATATATAACTTCTTTGTTTTGGCATATGTATTAAAGTTTTCATCAAGGTTTACTTCCATAATATAATTATCATTTTCTTCATAATATCTTGATTTTTCTTTGGTGTCATTACTTTTGTATTCTTGTATAAATACATTTAAAAACAAAGAATTGTTTAATATATTATTATATTTTTCATAAATCTTTTTTATGTTTTGTTTACTATTTCCTACTGTAAGTTTTTCATGCTCTAATTCTATATATATTCCTTTAAGTTCTTCTGGTTCATTTATTTCTTGATAACTCTTTTCAGTATTACAAACTTGTTTTATTTTATATTCATTTTCTGTTTTATTACTATATACTCTTACTTCTACTTCTGCTTCATATGTTCTAAAATCTTCTAAAATATGATTAATAACTTTATTCTCGTCTTTTCTATCTATATTATTTCCAATATTATTTTTTTTATAATAAAAACATAAAAAAAATAATAAAACTATAAGACAAGAAATTCCTACAATATACAATATTCTTTTCATTATTCTACCTACCTTAAGAAATATTTATTATATCTTATTATTCAAATATAAATTTATTCACAATAAAAAAAGTACTAACCATTAGTTAGCACTCTTCAAAATATTCTTCTAATATTTTATAGAACTCCTCTTTTGTTTGAGTCAGATTAATCTTTTGCCTCATATTACTTGCATCTTTAAACCCTTTTATATACCAAGCTATATGTTTCCTTATTTCTCTTACAGATGTATATTCCCCTTTTTCTTCTAATAATAAATTAAAGTGTTCCAAAATTACTTTATATTTCTCTTCTTTTGAAATTTCTTCTATCTTTTTATTATTTTTTAAATAATATTCTATATTTTTAAATATCCATGGGTTTCCAAGTGCAGCTCGTCCTATCATTATTCCGTCTACTCCTGTTTCTTCAAACATCTTAGCTGCATCCTCTTCATTTTTAATATCACCATTTCCTATTACTGGAATATTAACATTTTCTTTTACTTTCTTTATTATCTCCCAGTCTGCTCTTCCTGAATAAAATTCATCTCTTGTTCTTCCATGAACTATTATAGCATCTGCTCCTGCTTTTTCAATAATTTTAGCAGCGTCTACTGCAACAATATGCTCATTATCCCATCCTTTTCTTATTTTTACTGTAACTGGTTTTTTAGATTTTTTAACAACTTCTTTTACAATTTCTTCAACTAATTCTAAATTAAGAAGTAATTTACTTCCATCTCCATTTTTTACTACTTTAGGTGCAGGACATCCCATATTTATATCTACTATATCTGCATAATCTGAAATAAACTCTGCTGCTTCTCCCATAATTATTGGATCACTTCCAAATATTTGCATAGATATTGGCTTTTTCTCATTATTTGATTTTATCATTTGTAATGTTTTTTCATCTTTGTAATATATTGCTTTACTGCTTACCATTTCATTACATACTAATCCTGGCTCTCCATATTTTTTGCAAATAATACGAAAAGGCAGGTCTGTTACTCCTGCCATTGGTGCTAATATGATATTATTTTCTAATTCTACATCTCCTATTTTTATTCTTTTTAAATACATATCTTTTCCTATTCTATAAAAATTGCTTTTTGTCTTCTACTACTTATATTTAATAATAAACCTATACATATAAAGTTTGTTACTAAAGAACTTCCTCCATAACTTACAAACGGAAGTGGTATACCTGTTATTGGAAGTAGGCCTATTGTCATACCAATGTTTTCAGCCATATGGAAAAAGAATATTCCAGCTATACCTATTGCTATATATGAACCAATATTATCTTTGGCAGTTTTGGCTATATAAATAGTTTTCGTTACTAGTATAATATATAAAATTGTAATTGCACCAGTTGCTATAAATCCTAATTCTTCACCTATTACAGAAAATATGAAGTCTGTCGTTTTAGGATGTAAAAATCCAAGTTGTGTCTGATTTCCTTTAAACAAGCCCATTCCAAAGGCTTGGCCTGCTCCTATGGCAAGTTGTGACTGCATAATGTTATATCCATCACCTCTAGGATCTTCTCCTGGATTTAAAAATACTTTTATTCTTTTTATTGCATGAGGTGGTAAATTGCTATATACAATTGGCGCTGCTATTGCAATTAGTAAAATAGCTACTATAATATATTTTTTATCTATTCCTGATACAAAAAGCATAAATAACATGGCAAAAATAAAAGCTATTGCTGTTCCATAATCTGGTTGTTTTACAATTAATAATATTGGTATTGCCGCAAATATTAAGAATATTGCTAGTTTCCATATTTTATTAATTTCTCTTCTTCCTCTTAACTGTAATTTATTTAATATAAATGCTAAAAATAGTATTGAAACTATTTTTCCTAACTCTGATGGTTGAAACCTCAAGCTATCTGTTATTCTATACCAACTACTCGCTCCACTTATTGGCTCTGTAAATAATACCCCAACTAGTAATGCAATTACTATTATATATCCTAATGTAGAAAACTTTATTATAACATTATAATCTATTGTTGCTGCTAATACTAAAAATGGTATGCTTATAAAAAACCATTGTATCTGTTTTTTAAACTCATCATATTCTGTGGTTTGCGTTGCAGAAAACAAAGCAATTGAACCAATCACAAATAAAAGTATACTTACTATAAGAACTGCCCATTCTGTATTTCTAAGTAATCTTTTTCCCATTAATTAACCTCTTTATCTTTTCTTTTTTTTGTTTTTTCTTTTGTTCATACGATCTTTTTTATGCTTGAAATTGTTTCTATTTTGATTATCTAATCTATTATTTTCTTCGTTTACTATATTTCCTGGATTTTGTGTATCTTTTTCTTCATTAT
>JAAVXQ010000025.1 GCA_022790685.1 Clostridia bacterium | reverse complement strand
AATAAAAATCCTTCTTCATCAATATATCCTAAATCTCCTGTATGAAACCATCCCTGCTTTAAAACCTCATTTGTTGCCTCTTCATTTTCGTAATATCCAAGCATTACATTTGGTCCTCTAGCTATAATTTCTCCAATTCCTTCTTCATTTTTATTATCTATTTTTATTTCAACATCTTTCATTGGAAAGCCACATGAACCATATTTTATATATTTATAATTTTCTGCTGATAAAACTGGTGAAGTTTCTGTTAAACCATATCCCTGAATTACATTTATTCCCATTTCGTTTAGGCCTTGTGCTACTTCTCTATCTAAACTTGCAGCTCCACTTATGATTATTCTTAAACTTCCACCTAATTGGTCTATAATTTGCTTAAATATTTTTCTTCTAATATCTATATTTAATTTTAATAGTATTTTTCCCAATAATTTTCCAAATTTTACAGTTTTTGTTTTTCCTTGTTTTTCAATTTCCTTCATAACTTTTTTATATATTGATTCCACTAATAGTGGAACTCCAACAAAAACTGATACCTTATATTCTTTTAAGTTTTGAGCAATATATCTTAATCCGTCTGGAAAAGCTGTTGCCGCACCTGAACTTAAAAACACAATTAAACCTGTTGATCCAAAGGTATGATGAAGTGGCAAAAATGCTAAATTTACATCAGTATTTCTAAAGTCTTCTACCAACTGCATAGAATATACATTTGATGCTATATTTCTTTGAGATAACATAACTGCTTTAGAACTAGATGTTGTACCTGAAGTAAATAAAAGTACACTCATTTCATCTGGATTTATCTTTACATTATCATACTCTATATTACCTTTTGATAAAATCTCTTTTCCCTTTGTTCTGACCTTATCTACACTCTTGAATTCTTCATCTTCATCCATGCATATATATTCTTTTAAGTTTGTATTTCCATTTGACCTTATCTTTTCTATTGTCTCTTTTAAAGAACTTTCAAATATTATGCAATCAGCTTTACTTCTTATAATAGAACTTTCTATCTCCACTTCTGTAAGCCCTCTATCCAGTGGTACTGCTATCATTCCACCAATTAGAACTGATATATAACTTAAACACCATTCATATCTATTTTTTGATATAATAGCAACTCTTTTTCCTTTTAATCCTAAATTATATAATCCAGTTCCAAAACTTCTAACTTCTTCTTTAAATTGCTTATAACTAATATTTGTATATGTTACATCATTATTTTTTTTATTTTTTATTATAAATGCAGTGTTTTCTGGATTTTCATAAGCAGTTTTATATACAATTTCTCTTATGTCATTTAGCTTAGGATACTCAAAAAAATACTCATCTTTCTTCATTTATTACACCCTCTTATCTAGTTTCCAAAACTATTATATACAAACCAAAAAACAAAGTCAATTATTTTTATTGTATATTTACCTTTTTTATGATATTATATTTGCATAAAAATTGATATTTTGCTCTGTATTTAATACATTAGCAGTTTTTCATTTAGGAAAAGGAGTTTTTATAATGTCAGATAACAAATTTATAGATTGTTTAAAACCAATTAAACATAAATTACCATATTGGGATGAACTCCCTGAAATAGAATTATATATGGATCAAGTAATAGTTTTAATGGAAAAATATCTGTCTCTTCATATATCTAATGGAGATAAAATTATTACTCCATCAATGATAAATAACTATGTAAAATTAGGAATAATGCCTGCACCTGTTAGAAAAAAATACTCTAGAACTCATATTGCTTACCTAATTATTATATGCTCTTTAAAACAAGTTATTCCTATTCCAGATATAAAAAATCTTATTGAGCTTAGAGTGGCAAAGTCTTCTATAGCAGATACTTTAAATTTTTTTAGTGATTTATATGATTCTACTTTTAATACAGTAGTTGCTATTCGGCAAAAAATTCAATTCTAGAAACAAATTAGATGAAGATGTTTGGGAAGATACTGCTCTTTACATGGCAATAGGTTCAAACGCTAGTAAACATGTAGCTGAAACAATTCTAAAACTAAGCAAAGAAAAAAAATAATTATATTTTAAAAATCATAAAAAAACCCCATAAAACTTTCAGTAAGCTTTATGGGGTTTTTTTATTATTTATTCTCTTCTTCTTTTTTACTCATAACTGCTTTTAATTTTTGTAATCCCAAAATTCCTTTATTTTACAGTTTTCATTAACCATAAGGTTTTCTTTAATTTCAGTATATGTATGTCCCCTATACATTGTATATTCAGAATATTCTGTTCCATCACCATTTTCTGATATTTTATGGTGAACACTTTTATTTAGATAATCTAAAATTTCTCCTTCTTTTGGATCTATTTTTTCTATATAACATGCTGTACATATATCTTTTTTATTAAATAATATGTAATATATTATAGTCGGATTTCCATCAAGATCTTGATATTCTGCTATAAGAAGTTTTTGATTTGTTCTGTGATAAGCTGGTTTAAAAAATTCAAGAGTATTATATAAGTATACACATATGGCTACCCCTATGCAACAGCATATTGTAAGTATAATTAAAATCTTTTTCTTCATTTTATTTCTCCTTTTTTATTCATTGCTATCATTGTAACATAAAAAGATAAAATAAAGCAAAAATATCACTAAAAAACTATTCTCCTCTCTTTGATATAAAACAAAACCCCTTAGAGCCTTTAATTGAAGACTCTAAGGGGTTAATATTTACTATTTATTCTCTTCTTCTTTTTTACTCATAACTGCTTTTAATTTTTGTAATCCCAAAATTATTACTCCACCTATAATGAAAAAGATTACGCTAAATGTTCCAAAAGACATCGCTGATTGTGGTACATCTAATGTTGTTGGTCCTAATATTATAGGAGCAATTGACCCTAACATTAATCCTAATATTGTATACATAGTTTGACTTT
>JAAVXQ010000024.1 GCA_022790685.1 Clostridia bacterium | reverse complement strand
GATTTTGCACATGGAAAAATGAATGGTGCAGAACTTGAAAATATAATGCAAGATTTTATAGATAAAAAGACTAATGTATTAGTTTGTACAACTATATTAGAATCAGGTATAGATATCCCAAATGCTAATACTATAATTGTTGAAAATGCAGATAGATTAGGTTTGGCACAGCTTTATCAAATAAGAGGAAGAGTAGGAAGAAGCAATAAACAAGCTTATGCATACATAACTTATAGAAGAGATAAAGTTTTATCAGAAGTGGCTGATAAAAGATTAAAAGCAATAAAAGAATTTACAGAATTTGGATCTGGTTTTAAAATTGCAATGAGAGATTTAGAAATTCGTGGAGCAGGAAGTTTAATGGGAGAAATTCAACATGGACATATGGAACAGGTTGGATATGATATGTATTGCAAGCTATTAGAGGAAGTTGTAAAAGAAATAAAAGGAGAAGAGCCAGTAGAGGAGATTGATGTACAAATTGATTTAGATGTTTCTAGCTATATATCAGATGAATATATAGAAAATTCGAGTCAAAAAATAGAAGTTTATCAGAATATTGCTTTATGTAAAAATGAAGAGGATATAGAAAATACAACAGATGAAATTATAGATAGATATGGACCAATGCCAGATGAAATAGAAAATTTATTAGATATTGTTAGAATAAGAATTTTTGCAAAGAAAAATTATATTTTTAAAATTAACCAAAAAAATGAAAATATTATTTTTCACTTTGATGAAACAAAATTTGATTTTGAAATAGTAGATAAGTTAATGAAAATATATAGAAATAGAATTAAATTTTCACCAGGAAGAGAGCCATATATTACATTTAAGTTATTAAATAAAAAAGATACTTTAATAGAATGTAAGAATTTTTTAGGAAAACTTTAAATAGTTTACAAAATGAATAAAAAAATATAAAATAATAAATAATATTATTTAGAAATAAAAAGTTTAAATTAAGAAGGGAATATATATGGTTATTACAAGTAAAGATAATGAGATTATAAAACATATAAAAAAACTTAAAGAAAAAAAATATAGAGATGAGTATAATGAATTTGTAATAGAAGGTATAAAATTATTAGAAGAAGCAATATCAGAAAATGTAAATATTAAGCAAATTATTATTTGTGATGATTGTAAATCACAAGGTGCCATAGAAAAAGACCTTCTTTATGAGATTGCAAAATATAATTGTGTTTATGTAGCAGAAAAAATTTTTGATATGGTAACAAATGTAGTTACACATCAAGGAATAATGGCAATAATTGAAAAACCAAATTTAAAAGAAAATAAAATAGATTATGAGGATAAAAATTTTCTTATATTAGATGGAATACAAGATCCTCGGAAATATAGGAACTATATTAAGAACTGTAGATAGTCTTAATATTAAACAAATAATAGTATCAGAAGATACAGCAGATGTATATAATCCTAAAGTAGTAAGATCTACAATGGGAGCAATATTTAGAGTAAAGATTATAGAGTCAGAAGATTTAGTAAAAACAGTAAAAGAATTAAAAAAGCATAAAATAAAAGTATATGCAACAGATTTAAATACTAATAAAAAGATGTATGATATTAAAGAAGAAAAAAGAGTTATAATAATTGGAAATGAAGCAAATGGAGTATCAATAAAAATGCTACAAAATGCTGATGAAAGAATTAAAATTCCTATGATTGGAAAAACAGAAAGCTTAAATGCTGCTGTGGCTACAAGTATAATTTTATATGAAATGTATAGAGATGAATTAAAAAATATATAACTGAAAAATAAAACCTCCATAAAAGGAGGTTTCTTTGTGTTAGTAACTTTTCTAATTATTAGAACAAAATACATATGTAATATTTAATCTACTAATAAACTTAAAATTTGTGGATAAATTTCAGCAGCTTTATTATTCCAATTATCAACGATTTTTTTGGCCTGTTCCCTAGAGCCAGCATGAGCATGTATATCAAATATTGTATTATTATTTTCAATTATTTTACATCTTACAGTAAATTCTTTCTCAGATATAGGTATATATTCAGCTGATATAGAAAATTTATCTTTAATAGTATCTAAACTTTCTTTAAATTTATTATCAACACTAAGTTTTAAGATTCCAGGAATAATATCTATAGTAAGTGTTAAAGCATTTTTTCCTTCAGTAGTTAGTTCATATATTTCATTGTCTTCTTTTTCATACTTGATAATATATGTATCTTCTAATAAATCTAATAAAAACTGTTCAAAATAGAAATAGTTCATATCAGAGACAGAAGAAACTAGTTCTAGAAGTTCATTATGAGAAATAGCTTTTCCAACTTTATTTAATATATATAGTAATAAAACTTTGCTTTCTGCCAAAGTTTGTTCATCTGAATTTAGTTTCAAATTATTAAACCTCCCTTTAGTTTAAACTGCTCATATTATATCACAGAAATGCAAAATGTAAACAAATTTATTGCGAGTAGAATATTAATTATGATAAAATATAGTCAGCTTAAAAATAATACTAAAAGTAAAGATATTCAAAAATGAAAGGAATAATATATTTAATATATTATAAAGTAAAATTAATTTGGAAAACGATGCTCAAATATCAAATATGATACGAAAAATGACTGGACTAATAGATAGAGAAGAAATAAGAAATGAAGTTTCAAATCAGATAGGATCTATATCATTATTAGCAAATCCAGAAGAATTTAAAGAACTTATTTCAAGATTTATAAGATTTCCAGATGGATTAGAGACTTTAAGAAAAGAATGGAGAATAATATATAATAATTCAAAAAAACCAGAAATATTAATTGAAGTTTTGGCTCAAGATACTGATATAAGAACAGCTATGTTTAATGATATGAATTACTTAATAAATTATGGAGAAATTTGGGATACTTCAAGTTTATCAAAAGAAATAGCAAAGCTTCCAGATGGAAAGAAAGTTATTGTAAGTAATTTTGAACAATTATTTAGTGAAGCACAAAAGAATTTAGAAGAACTTGTACTACCAATGCTTGAAGAAGAAGAGGGAAGACAAAAATTTAGGGAAAATTTTGATAGGATAAAAACAAAGTTTCTAGAAGCAAGAAATATAGAAGGCTTTTTTAAGACTATTAATGAATTAGAGTCCTTAGAAGATTGTAAAGATATCTATGAAGAATATGGTTTTTGGTCAAAACTATATAGTCAAATTCAAGTTCCAAAAATGAAATTTATTCTTCCTAGTCAAGCCTTAAAATTATCATCAGCAGAGGCAGAAAAAGCTATTGGAGACAGTATAGCAGAAGAAGTTAAGTTACAAGAATTTATAAGAATGTTAAATTCACCAGATAGATATGAAAAAAGGGCAGTACTAGAAGCTGTTTCAAATGGAAATCCCTATACTTATAAAGCTTGTGGAACATCAAGTTTTATTATTAAAGCAGGGAATCAAGTTGTAAAACTATGTGAAGGAAAAAGAAAATATGAAGTGCCCTATCATCCAAGGATTATGATGCCATGGTTCAGAAAAAAATATAGTGATAATAGCGTTTTAGAAGTTTTTAATTATGGAAACACTAAAAGTGCAGATATTACAGATGATATTCTTTTAGAGATATATAAAGAATTTGAAGCAGCAGGAATAAAATGGGGAGATGCCCGAAAAACTAATTTACTTGTTTTAGAAAGTGACAATGATTTACCAGATTTTATAAAAAGTAGTCAGTTTAATCTTTTTGGCTTTTTAGAAGATGATAGATTTCCAACTAATAACCATAAGGCGTTAAAAAAAGGTGATCTTGTTGTATGTGATTTAGATATGTTATATGCAGTAGATGATCCTGAATATCAAGAAGGACTTTTAGATGAAGTTATAGAAAAATATTTATATAGTAAAAAAGTAAGACAACAAGAAGAAATTGACAGATAAAAAAGGAGGAAAAAAATGGAAAGTAAGTATGAGTGGAATTTAAAAGAGATATTTGAAAGTAAGGAAGATTTAGAAAGTGCTATAAATCAATTATATAGTTTAATATCTGAAATTAAAAAATATAAAGGAAAGCTAGCAAATGGTGTAGACGAAGCTTTTATGTGTTATAAAAATCTTGAAAAGGCATTAGAATTACACGAAAAAATATATGCATATGCTATGCTTAAATATCATCAAAATATGTCAAATCAAGAAAATTTGAAATTATATAAAAGAGTAGAAAATTTAACTACAGAATTTTCAGAAGCAGAAAGTTTTATTTCACCAGAAATGAGTAAGATAGATGATAAAAAATTAGAAGAATATTTAGAAGATGCTAGAATGAAAGAATATGAAAAAACAATAAGAGATATTATTAAAGAAAAAAAACATATTTTGAGTGAAGAATTAGAGGAGACTTTAGCAAAATATTCTGAAATTTTTTCTAGTTTTGAAAATGCTTATGATATATTTACAAATACTGAATTTGATTTTCCTAGTATAAAAGATACTAATGGAAAGGAACTTAAAATGACTCAAGGATTATTTTCAAAATATATGATGGATATGAATGAAGAAGTTAGAAAAGAAGCTTTTGAAACTATGTATTCTTTATATAAAAAGCATATAAATACAATTACAGAGCTATATTTATCTAGAGTAAAAACAAGAATAATTTCAAGTAAACTTAGAAACTATGAATCTTCTTTAGATGCTGCAACAAATAATGATGATTCAAATATAAAAGTTTATGAGACTTTACTAAAAGAAGTTAATAAAAATCTTTACTTGAATCACGAATATATTAAACTTAAAGCTAAACTTTTAGGAAAAGAAAAAATAAATATGTATGATGTGTATGTAAATACATTAGATTCTAAAGATAGTAGTGTAGAATATGAAGATGCTAAAAATATTGTATTAGATGCATTATCAGTTATGGGAGACGAATATGTTAACATGCTAAGAAAGGCTTTTGAAAATAACTGGATAGATGTTTATGAAAAAGAAAATAAAATGAGTGGTGCATATAGTATGGGAGTTCATTTACTTCATCCATATGTTTTATTAAATTATATTAATTCTTCAAGAGATGTTTCTACAATTGCACATGAATTAGGGCATTCAATGCATAGTTATTATTCAAGTAAAAATCAGAATGTTATTAATGCAAACTATACAATAATGGTTGCAGAAGTGGCTTCTACAGTAAATGAAATATTACTTGCGAATTATTTAATAAATAAAGAAACAGATATAAGGAAAAAAGCAAGCTTAATAAATGAGCAATTAGATATGATTAGAGCGACATTAATTAGGCAAGCAATGTTCGCAGAATTTGAAAAAGAGGTACATTCAAAAATTGAAGTAGGACATACTTTAACATCAGAAAACTTAAATGATATTTACTTTAAATTGGTAGAAAAATATTTTGGAGAAACTTGCATAATTAATGAAGACATAAAATATGAATGGGCAAGAATACCACATTTTTACAGATGCTTTTATGTTTATAAATATTCAACAGGAATAACTTCAGCCATAGTAATTGCAAATAATATATTGCAAAAAAAAGAGGGCTATGTAGAAAAATATATAAAAATGCTAAGTATGGGAGGAAGTCTTGATTCACTAAGTTTATTAAGGATGGTAGAGGTGGATTTAGAAAAGGAAGAAACCTACGAAAAAGCCTTTGAATACTATAAAGAAAATCTAAAAAAATTAAAAGATTTGTTAAATTTATAGAAATCTTCACAAAAAAGACATAAATTTGTTATATAAAAGTAGATATAATTAAAAAATTAATAAAAAGATTTATAAAAACAGTAGATAACAAATAATGGAGGTAGAAATGAACGATTTAACAATTTTAGTTGTAGATGATGAATCAAGAATGCGTAAGCTTATAAAAGATTTTTTGATACAAAAGAACTATAATATTTTAGAAGCAGAAGATGGTGAAAAAGCGTTAAAAGTATACAATGAAAATAAAAATAAAATAAATCTAATATTGTTAGATGTTATGATGCCAAAATTAGATGGTTGGTCTGTACTTCGTCAAATTAGACAGGAAAATAAATCCCTTCCAATAGTAATGCTTACAGCAAGAGCAGAAGAACAAGATGAACTTTTTGGATTTGAGCTTGGTGTTGATGAATATATAACAAAACCCTTTAGTCCTAAAATTTTAGTTGCAAGAGTGGAAGCAATTTTAAAAAGAACAATTCCAGAAGAAAAAGAAATGAAGAGTTATGATGGAATTGTTATTGATAATGAAGGTAGAACCGTAACAGTAGATGGAAAAATTGTTGAACTAAGTTTTAGAGAATATGAACTTTTGAAATATTTATTAGAAAATGAAAATATTGCATTATCAAGGGATAAAATATTAAATACAGTTTGGAATTATGACTATTATGGAGATTCTAGAACAATAGATAGTCACATAAAAAAAATAAGACATAAACTAGGAAAAAAAGGAAAGTATATAAAAACAATTAGAGGAATTGGATATAAATTTGAAATGAAATAGAGGTAAAAAATGAATATAAAATTTAATTCTGTACGTACAAAATTATTTTTGACATTATGTACAATTATTCTAATTGTTATATGTTTTTTAGTTATTGTAAATAATGCAGTACTAGAAACAATTTATTATTATTCAAAAAAGGATGCATCACTTGAGGCTTACAAATATATTGATGAAAAGATACCAAAGTTTTTTGAGGAGGAAAATATTGAAGGATATTCAGTTGAGTTAGAGAAAATAGCTCTTAGCAACAATTTTGATATACTAATTTTAAATGAAAAAGATGAAATGTATGCATCAAATAAAAACTTTTTGGGAAATTTTAATGAAAATAATTTAGCTGAAATAAAATATGATGTGGAGTATAGTATATTTAACAAATCTGATATAATGTATTCAAAAGACAGTACTACTATAAGAAAAATACAAGATAGGAAAAATGGACTTGGATTTATACTTTTAGATGCAAAACTTAATAATGGAAACTTATTATATATTAGAATGCCAATAACTCCAATTCAAGAAAGTGTTGATTTATCAAATAAATTTTTAGCAGTAATAGGTGTAGTATCAATTATTTTGAGTGGTATGGCTATTTTAGTTATAACTGATAAATTTACAAAACCGATTGAAGAACTTAATGATATTGCAAATGGAATGGCGAATTTGAATTTTTCTAAAAAATACAGAATTCAAGATAATGAAGATGAAATAAATGAACTTGGAAGAAATATAAATATTGTTTCTGATAAATTAGAAGATACTATAAACAAATTAAAAACTAGTAATATGGAATTAGAAAGAGATATAGAAGCTAAGTCAAAAATAGATGAAATGAGAAAACAATTCATTTCAGATGTATCTCATGAGTTAAAAACACCTATAGCACTTATACAAGGATATGCAGAAGGATTAGTGGAAAATGTAAATAGTGATGAAGAAAATAGAAAGTTTTATTCAGAAGTTATTTTAGATGAAGCAAATAAAATGGACAAGCTAGTAAAAAGGCTTTTAGAACTTATGAAGTTAGAGTATGAAGATAGACAGTTTAATGATACTACATTTAATTTAGTAGAACTAATAAATGAAGTTATAAGAAACTCTAAAGTGGTTTTAACTGAGCAAAATATAGACGTAGAATTTAAAGAAGAAGAGCCAATTTTTGTATATGCTGATGACTTTTATATAGAACAAGTTGTTAGTAATTATTTTACAAATGCTATAAAAAATGTTTCAGAAGTAAATGGAAAGAAAAAAATAAAGATTAGTACAAAAAATGGAAAAGAGCAGGGAAAAATTAGAATTTGTGTTTATAATAGTGGAAAAAATATTGAAGAAGAAAATCTTCAAAGAATATGGACAAGATTTTATAAAGTAGATGAGTCTAGAAATAGAAACAATGGAGGAACAGGAATTGGCTTAGCATTAGTAAAAGCTATTATGAATAAATATAAAAGCAAATATGGAGTAGTAAATAAAAAAGACGGAGTAGAATTTTATTTTGAAATTTTACTATCTAAAGAACAAAAATAGATATATATTTTTTATTAAAAGCAGTTTTCTTATATTAAAAAAGGAAACTGTTTTTTACTTAAATATCAAAAATAGGTCACATATAAAACATAAATTATATATAAAATTTAAAACATAGATAAAAGGAAAAAAGTATAAAAGGAGTGAGGCCTATAAGTTACTAAAATTAATTTTAATAGAACCCTAAAAAAATTAAGTTAATTACCCTTAAAGTCTAAGCCTAAGAAAGCTTAGACTTTTTTTGTAAGATAAATAAAAATATTAAATTAAAAAAAAGTCTTTACAAATTAAATAAAAAGTATTATTATAGGTGCAGTTTAATTTAAAAAATTGCAATTTTGTTTAAAATTAAAATCTTAAAAGTCATTTTCTTGACTTGAAAATCCAAAATTAAATTTTAAATCTAAAATAAAAGGTGGTGATATTTTATTTTTTAATACAACTAATAAAATAAGCATATTTTTTATAATTTTTATAGTACTAATATCATATGGGATAAATAATTTGTTAAAACAATATGTAAATCATAATAGCACTATTAATGAGTTAGGAATAAATAAGGTGATAAGTGAGACTATAAAAGGAAATATGATAAATGAGCATACAAAGGAAAGTACTGATTGGAAAATCGAAATTCCTAAGATAAATTTAGTTGCAAATATAGCAGAAGGAACAGAAGAAAATACTTTAAATAAATATGTTGGACACTTTGAAGAAACAGTGAAAACGCTAGGGAACATAGGTCTTGCAGCACATAATAGAGGTTATAAGGTCAATTATTTTGAGAAAATAAAAGAACTTAAAAAAGGAGATGAAATATATTATAAATATAATGAATTTCAAAAAGTTTATGTAGTACAAGAAGAAAAAATAATAAAAGATACTAACTGGAAAGTACTTGAAAACACAAAAGAAAACTATCTTACATTAATAACTTGTTTAGAAAATAGACCTGAAGAGAGAAGATGTATAATTGCAAAAGAAAAATAATAAAAGAATTATTTAATATAAAATGAAAGTTAATTTTAAATTGCTACAAAATAAAAAAAAGGAGAAAAAGAATTTGAAAAAAATAATAATATCACTAGTAATAATAATATCAATAATAAGTTCTATATCAAGTTGTTTGGCTTTTGATATAGGAGAAAAGGAGTTAAATAATAGAGGAGAATGCCCAAGATTATTAACATATAAAGGAGTTCCTATAAAAGTTACTTATATTACATATAATCATAATGGATTTGAAAATCCAGCATATTGTTTAGATGTTAATTTAGATGGTGCAGAAAAAGGAACTTATACAGTAATGGGAAGTACAAAACTTCAAGATGTGGAGGTATGGAGAGCTATTATAAATGGATTCCCATATAAATCACTTACAGATTTAGGAGCTGCAAATGAAATGGAAGCTTTTACAGCTACTAAACAAGCAGTGTATACAATGATTTTAGGAAGAAGTATAGATGAATATGGACCAGTAAATTCTGATGAAGGAAGAAGAACCTATGAAATTTATAAAAATATTGTAAATGCAGCAAGAAGTTCATCAGAAAATATTGAAAATAATTTTAATATAAATATAATACCAGTAACTGAAAGTTGGGCAGAAGATAATGTAATAAAAGGATATGTAAGTAAAAGATTTAAAGTTACATCAAATATTTCCAAAGGAAATATAGATGTGTTTTTACAAGGAACAATACCAGAAGGAACAGAAATTGCTGATATTAGCAGTAATTTAAAACATAGATTTTCAATAGGAGAAGAATTTAAAATATTAATTCCAATAAATCATTTATTACAAGATGAAACTTTAGATATTTGTGCAAAAGTTGAAATGGAAACAAAACCAGTAGCTTATGGTAGTAGTAATATTCCAGGAAAGCAAAGTTATGCTTTAACAGGCTGTTGGTTTGAAGAGATATATACTAAAATATCAGAAAAATATAATAAAAATATTACTAAGTTAAGATTAATAAAGAAAGAATATGGAACAGAAAATGTACTATCTAATGTTAAGTTTAACTTACTAGATGAAAATAAAAATATTTTTCTTGAAAATTTAAGTACTGATGGAAAAGGAGAAATTGTATTAGATAATATGCTTCCAGGAAAATACTTTATTCAAGAAGTTGAAACTTTGGAAGGATATAATATGTATACAGATTTAATAGAAGTTAATTTAGAATTAAATCAGGAATTTACAGTTACAGTAAATAATACAAAAAAAGAAGTAGAAATTTATGATAAAAATTTCGCAGAAATAGAAGTTGTACCAAATGATAAAGAGACTCATTATAAAGAAAGTAATTCAACAACATTAATCGAAAGTAATAAAGATACAAAAAAAGTAGAATTTAATGATAATACAAATTTAAATCAAACTAATATTAGCACAATTGTAGAAAAAACAAATGTGGGAGCTGTAAAAAAATTACCGAAAACAGGGTATTAAAATAATATATTAGTAGAAAATAAGAGCTGAAATAATTTCATATAAAGTAAAATAAAATATTGAACCCAAGAAAGATAGTGTTTAAAATTTCTTACTTCGTCAAATATTTAAACACTATCTTTTAAATATATAAAATAAAAAATTCAAGTTTATACTATATTTTATAATAAAAATATGTTATAAACGTGAACTTTTTATAAAATTATAAGATTCCTAAAATTCTTTTTGCATTATCAATTTCTTCTTTAGAAGGAGGAGAGACTTTATCTAAAGCATAAACTTGTCCTAATTCTTTCCATTTAAATTTACCTAAATCATGATATGGAAGAATTTCTATTTTTTTTACTGAAGATAAGGTTTCAATGAACTTTTTTAAAGCTTGAAGATCAAATTTGTCATCAGTATATCCTGGAACTAGAACTTGTCTAATCCATATGTCTTTAGAATTATTACTCAAATATTTTGCAAATTCTAAAGTTTTTGTATTTGGAACACCAGTTAAATCGATGCATTTTTCATTATTAATATGTTTGATATCTAATAATACTAAATCTGTATAGTTTAGAAGTTCTTTTATTTCTTTAGATATAGGAAAATTTCCAGATGTATCTAAAGCTGTATGAATATTTAATTCTTTAAGTTTTTTGAATAGTTCAGTAACGAATTGTACTTGAAGTAAAGGTTCACCACCAGAAACAGTAACCCCTCCTCCAGAATTATCAAAATATGATTTATATCTTAAAATATTACTAATTAATTCATCTGCTGTATATGTTACTCCAGAATTCATATCCCAAGTATCTCTATTATGACAATATTTGCATTTTAAGTGGCATCCTTGCATAAATACTACAAATCTAATCCCAGGTCCATCTACTGTTCCAAAACTTTCTGTGGAATGAATTCTTCCTAATAATTTTTCCATAAAAATACCTTTCAAAAAAATAATATAATAGGTGTTATTTGACTATTATTTAAAATAATAATTTTATAATATCACAAAAGGTACATTATTTGTGGATTTTTTTGACAAAAATAATAACTTTTGTGGAATATTTACAAAATTATATCTAACTATAAAAAGGAATAAACCTAGAATATAGTTAGATATAATATAATTTTATATTTTTTAAATAGATTCATGAATAGTTCTATTAATAACATCTAATTGTTGTTCTCTAGTAAGTTTAACAAAATTTACTGCATATCCAGAAACTCTTATTGTAAGTTGAGGATATTTTTCAGGATGTTCCATAGCATCTTCAAGTAAACTTCTATCAAATACATTAACATTAATGTGATGGCTTAATTTTGCAAAATATCCATCAAGAAGTGCAGTTAAATTATTTACTCTTGATTTTATATCTTTTCCTAAAGCATTAGGAACTATTGCAAAAGTATATGAAATACCATCTTCAGCATATCTGTATGGCAATTTTGTCATAGTATTTAATACTGCTAATGCACCATGAGTATCTCTACCATGGATAGGGTTTGCACCAGGTCCAAATGGAGCTCCTGCTGGTCTACCATCTGGAGTACTTCCAGTAGCTTTACCATAAACAACATTTGAAGTAATTGTTAATATTGACATAGTTGGTTTAGAATTTCTATAAGTTTTTTGTTTTTTTAGTTTATTCATGAATTTTTTTACAATTTCAACAGCTATACTATCGACTCTATCATCATCATTTCCATATTTTGGAAAATCTCCTTCGATTTTATAATCAACTGCTAAGCCTGTATCATCTCTGATTACTTTAACTTTTGCATATTTCATAGCTGAAAATGCATCAGCAACTATAGATAATCCTGCTATACCACATGCCATTGTTCTTAAAATTTCTTTATCATGTAATGCCATTTCTAGTTTTTCATAAGCATATTTATCATGCATATAATGAATAATATTTAATGCGTTAATGTAAACTCTTGCAACCCAGTCACACATTTTATCAAATTTTTCCATAACTTCATTATAATCTAAATATTCAGAAGTAATAGGTTCAAATCTTGAAGTTATTTGTTTTCCTGAAACTTCATCTCTACCACCATTTATTGCATATAATAATGTTTTAGCTAGATTTGCTCTTGCACCAAAGAATTGCATTTGTTTTCCAATTCTCATAGCACTAACACAGCAGGCAATTCCATAATCATCACCCCAATATTCTCTCATTAAGTCATCATTTTCATATTGAATAGAACTTGTTTCAATTGATAATTTAGAACAGAAGTCTTTAAATCCTTTTGGTAATTGTGTAGACCATAAAACTGTTAAATTTGGTTCAGGAGCAGGTCCTAAGTTAACTAAAGTGTGAAGTACTCTAAAAGAACTTTTTGTAACCAAAGTTCTACCATCAATTCCCATACCACCAATACTTTCAGTAACCCAAACAGGATCTCCACTAAATAATTGATCATATTCTGGAGTTCTTAAAAATCTTACCATTCTAAGTTTCATAACAAAATGATCCATTATTTCTTGAGCTTGTTCTTCTGTTAAAATCTTATTTTTTATGTCTCTTTCAAAATAGATATCTAAGAAAGTAGCAGTTCTACCAATACTCATAGCAGCACCATTTTGCTCTTTTATAGCTCCTAAGTATGCAAAATATGTCCATTGTACAGCTTCTTTCGCATTTTTTGCAGGTTTTGAAATATCAAAACCATATTTTTCAGCCATAACTTTTAATTCTTTTAATGCAGATATTTGATCAAAATGTTCTTCTCTTTGTTTAATAGTTTCTTCATCTATATTAGAGATATCTAAGGATTCTAAATCTCTTTGTTTTTCTTCAATAAGAAAATCTATACCATATAGAGCAACTCTTCTATAATCACCAATTATTCTACCACGTCCATATCCATCTGGAAGACCAGTGATAAGATGAGAACTTCTAGCAGCTCTTATTTCTGGAGTATATGCAGTAAAAACACCATCATTATGAGTTCTTCTGTAATTATGATATATATCTTCAAGATTACTTGAAACTTTTCTGTCATAAGCCTCACAAGATTTTTCTACAATTCTTATACCACCATTTGGCATTATAGCTCTTTTTAGAGGTTGTTCTGTTTGCAATCCAACTATTTCTTCTAAATCTTTATCAATATATCCAGCTGGATGACTAGATATTGTAGAGGCAATATCATCAGAGATATCTAAGACACCACCATTTTCTCTTTCTTTTTTATATAATTCTAAAACTTCATTCCATAACTTTTTTGTTTTTTCAGTAGGTGATGTAAGAAAGCTTGCATCGCCTTCATAAGGTGTATAGTTTTTTTGAATAAAGTCTCTAACATTTATTTCGTTTTCCCATGAACCAGTATTAAAATCTTTCCATTCTTCAAATTTCATATTTTCCTCCTAAAATATTATTATTTTAACCATAATTTATTATCATATTCTTGATTACTAATTCTATCATAATAGTACATTATTTACAATATAAATATCAAAAAAAATATATGAAAAATTTGTGAAAAAATGAAAATAATTTTCGATTTATAAAAATAATATATATTTAGTTAATTACGTAAACAGGCTTTGCAAAAAATATATATAATAATTAATAATACAAATGAGAATTTAATGGATTTTTAATAGGGGATATTATTTTAGATAAGTTTTATCTTAAATTAAATCATATTGACAATGAAAAATATAATATATATAATTTAAAAAAAGAATAAAAGGATTGATATATATGAAAATAATTTTAGCCTCAAAATCACCAAGAAGAATTGCATTAATGGAACTTGCAAAATTTGACTTTGAAGTTATGCCTAGTTCTTATGATGAAAAAGTCAGAAATATGTATGACATAGAAGAAATATCAAAAGAGCTTTCATATAACAAAGCCAAAGAAATTTTTGAAAATACACAAGGAAATAGAACAATAATTGGTGCAGATACAATTGTTGTAAAAGATAATAAAATCTATGAAAAACCAAAAGATAGGGAAGATGCAATAAGAATGCTTAAATTACTTCGAGGAGACAAACATACAGTTTATACAAGTGTAGCAATTTTAATAGAAGAACAAGAAAATTATAAAGAATATAAAGAAGTGGTAAAAACAGAGGTATATATTAAAGAAATGACAGATAATGAGATAGAACAATATGTAGATTCAGGAGAAGCTTATGATAAAGCTGGTGCATATGGAATACAAACAAGTTTTAGTATATTTATTGAAAAAATAGACGGTGATTATCCTAGTGTATTAGGATTACCAATAAATAGAATATATGACATACTAAAAGAAAATGGAATTATATAAAAAGAAAAAGCACAATATTATTAAATTTTATAATATTGTGCTTTTTTAGCTATATAAAAAGTACATCTATTATTTATAAATAAATGTACTAAAGGGTATTTAAATTTGGATTTTTTATAGAAGCAAAAATCTTATATTGTAAAGCTTTTTTTACTGTATCCCATTCATTATCTTTTATGTTAGTAACATAAATAGAATTTTTTCCTTCTTTTATTACTTCTAAAATATCTAAATTACTATATCTACTATTCTTTTCAAAAACTTGTTTTTGATAGTCGATAGCAATATATTTTTTACTTGTTTCATCACAATGGAAAGAGAAGATTAATTTAGCATCAATTTTATTTCCTTCCATATCTGATATATATATATTATCCATAAAAGCTCCTTCAATTTATTGGTTTTAATGTTTGGAAAAAAGGGTGAGATGATATAGATGCATCTGATATTTTTTCCTCGACTTCAGGTGTTTTTGTAGGAGTATTTTGAGCAGTAGTAGCATTTTTTTGAGGTACATTTATATCTAAAATACTACGTAATTGCTTAATAGATAAAAGATTTGCATCTTTTAAAACAAAAGAATATTTTTTTGGAAAATAATCAAAATTTCCAATTTGTAAAGATACATCAGAAGTTTTATAATATTCATACATTTTTGAGGTCATTAGTTTTGTTTGATAAAAACTTCCTAATTTTTGCATATCTTCTTTTGTTAAAACTATGACTCCTTTACAAGGAAATACTACTCTCACTTATTTTTCACCATCCTATGTACATTAAAAATCTTAAGTATATTATATCAATATAATAACAATAATATAAATTTTTTTCAATTATTTTTAGAAAAAATATTATAAAAATATAAATTTTACCTAAAAGTTAGAGAAATATATCAAAAAGTTGACATAAGTATAGAAACATTGTATAATTTTAAAGATAACAAATTGAAACTGGATTCATGAACAGGAGGAGAACCATGCAAAAAGAAAAAAATCTTATGCTGGAAGAAGCAAGAGGAGTTTTAAAAAAGGAGGAAATTTTGCCGTTACTGGAAAGTTTTCGGAAAAGTGCAGAATATAAACAAATAATATCTTCTGCCTACAGAGAACTGATGGAAGAGCTTTCTGACATTCAGGCCAAAGTTACAGAGAAGGAATACACAGAGAAACTGTATGAAGAAGATGTGTATGACAATATTATTCTGCGACTGGCGGCTATTTCAAAGGCTATTAATATTCCGAAAGTTTCCATCGATAAAAAGGCAGAGAAACCGCTTTTTGAAACAATAACAGAATTGTCGACAAAAGGAACTAATGAGTCGATTGTAGAAAAGACAATATTAAAAATGCTGATGTCAGTGGAGATGATTGTAATTATCTGACTTAAAAAAATCCAGAGGAGAGGCTCACTTTTGCTAAACGTTATTACATGGCAAGAGGGGGCTTTTTCCATATATAATTAAAAAATATATTAAGGGTTGACAGTACTTGGAAAATGTGTTAACATAAAGTACATAACAAGAGTACATCTAAACGACAAAAAAGTGAGCGATGTAGGACTAAATGTTTACACTTGATTAGGTTATGCCTATAAAAGGAGTCTTGTAAAAGATTCTTTTTATGGGCTTTTGTTATTCTAGAATAATAATTATTGTAAAGCAGTAATAATTTAAGGGGGATTTTTATGATAGAAGTAAAGAATTTAAGCAAGAAATTTATAAAAAAAATTAATGGTAGAGGACTAAAAGGAATAATTTTTCCAGAGAAAAAGGAATATGAAGCAGTAAAAAATATTAATCTAAAAGTAAAAAAAGGAGAAATCATAGCTTTTGTAGGACCAAATGGAGCTGGAAAATCTACAACAATAAAAATGCTAACAGGAATTATTCATCCAACTAGTGGTGAGATATCTGTTGCAGGCTTTAACCCTACTAAAGATAGAAAAAAAATGGCATATAAAATTGGATGTATGTTTGGACAAAAGTCAAGTTTGTGGATGCACTTACCTGCTATTGATACTTATAAATTATATGGTGCAATGTATGATATTCCAAAAGAAGAGTTAGAAAAAAGAATAAATGAAATAATAAAAACTTTTGGAATAGAGGAAATTATAAATATTCCTGTAAGAAAATTATCCCTAGGGCAAAGGATGATTTGCGAAATTGCAGGTATAATGCTTCATAAACCAGAAATATTATTTTTAGATGAACCAACTATTGGTTTAGACATAGTTGTAAAAGAAAAAGTAAGAAATGCAATTTTAAAAGTTAATAAAGAACTAAATACAACTATATTTCTAACAAGTCATGATTTAGGAGATATAGAAAAATTATGTGAAAGAATAATTATTATTGATAAAGGATCAATAATAAAAGATGAAAGTTTGGAAAACTTGAAAAGAGATTACTTAAAAGAAAGATTTATAACTATTATATATGAAAATAATATTGAAGATACAAATTTTGAATATCCAACAGTTTCAAAAGAGAAAAATAAAGTAGTAATAAAGGTTGATACTAGTATTAATACAGTATCAAATATATTAGAAAGATTTATGAAGTATGGTAATGTTATAGATATAGAAGCAATACCAGCACCACTAGAAGATGTAATATATGATATTTATACTAGAGGAGAATAGAAATTAGAAAGGATGTGATTATAATATGAGAAAATATATTGAAATATTTAAATATAGTTTAAAAACAAAATTGGCTTTTATATATAATTACTTGTTTTCTCTGTTTTCTTTTGGTATACATGTATTTGTTTTTAATGAATTATGGGATTATATTTTAAAAGGAAAAAGTATTGTAGGATATACTAAAACAGAACTTATTTGGTACATTATTATAGCAGAGCTAGTAACATATTCTTCAGAAAGCACCTATAAAAAAATAGGAAGCATGGTAAAACAAGGTGATATTGCAAATATGCTTATAAAACCTATTGATATAATAAATTATTTTATAGCAGAGAGTTCCTCACTTATAATAAAGACTATTATAAATATAATATTTGGAATTATTTTAGGAATAACTCTTGCAGGAAAAATAGAAATTACTTTTATGTCAGCAATAATTACAATAACAGCAATTGTTATAGGAGTAATAATAGGAGTATTACTTCAAATATTTGTTGGAATAATAGCATTTTTTACTGAAGAAAATAAATCTTTTTGGCTTATACTACAAAAATTAAGTTTTTTTGTAGTATTTACACCACCAGAATTTTATCCAGAAATAATTCAAAAAATTTTATATTTTTTACCAACAACATATTTAGTATATACACCAGCAAAAATTTTTGTTAATTTTGAACTTAATGGAGCTTTAAAATTACTAATATTAGAAATTGTATCAGCAATATTTATATATGTAATTATTAGAATAATGTATAATAAAGGAGTGGAAAAAATAAATGTTAATGGAGGTTAGAAATAGCTTAAAATATTTGTTTTTAAGCATTAAATATAATTTAAAAGCAAGTATGGAATATAAAAAAAGTTTTATAATCCAAACTATATTTATGATGATAAATGATGGATTTTTTCTAATATTTTGGGCCGTAGTGTTTAATGTAAATGGTGGAAATATTAATGGAATAGGAATGAGAGATATATTATTTCTTTGGTCAATACCACCAGCTTCTTTTGGAATAAGTAGTTTTGTATTTGGCGGTCTACGAGAGCTTAATAGATATATAGTAAATGGAGAGTTAGATTCCTATTTTGTACAACCTAAAAATATGATTTTAAATATAGCAACTTCTAAATGTGATTTTGGAGGGTTTGGAGATATAGCATATGGACTAATTGTTGGAATATTTGCTTGTAGTAATTTTTTTGAATATTTACAATTATTATTTTATATAATAATTGCTACTATAATAACAGTAGCAACAATTATTATAATTAGAGTTTTAGCTATATGGATCGGTGAAGTAGAACAAATAGCTCATATATATGAAAATAGTTTATTTATAACTTTTACTACATATCCTTCTCAAATATTTGGTAATTTTACTAAGTTTTTGATGTTTACTATAGCTCCAGCAGCATATGTTATACACTTACCAATAAAACTTATGGAAAACTTTAATATTAAAATCTTTATGATAGTAATATTGTCTGCAATATTTTATGCAATGTTAGCAGGATTTATATTTAATAAATCTATACAAAAATATGAGTCAGGTAATAATATTGTTATGAAAGATTAATATATAAAAACCAACTTTTTAATAGTTGGTTTTTAATATTTTTGAAGATTAGTAAAAATAGATTTAAATAAAAAATATGGTGAATAAATTAAAATTAAGTTATTGAATAAATATGTACATGTGGTATAATATGGAAAGTAAGAAAAAGGGATGAAGAATATGAAATTAAATATAGTATTGGTTGAACCAGAGATTCCGCAAAATACAGGAAATATTGCTAGAACTTGTGCTGCTTTGGGAGCAAAACTTCATTTAGTATATCCACTAGGTTTTTCTATTTCTGAAAAACAACTTAAAAGAGCAGGACTAGATTATTGGGATAAATTAGAAATAGAAGAACATACAAGTTTTAAAGAGTTTCTAGAAAAATATAAACCAGAAGAAAATAATATGTTTTTTGTAACGACAAAAGGAAAAAAAGTATATTCAGATGTTAATTTTTCACAAATGGATGAAGTCTTTGCCTTATTTGGAAAAGAAACAAAAGGTCTTCCAGAAGAGGTTTTACAAAAATATTTAGATAAAACAATTAGAATTCCAATGAGAGAACACTTACGATCTTTAAATTTATCTAATTCAGTGGCAATTGTAGCATATGATATATATAGGCAGACAGAATTTTTAAATTTGGAGGAAATAAGTAATTATTTTGATAAAAAATGATATAGTATTTATTTTTTTTTGAGTATAGTGTATTATATAATTAAAGTTCTAATAGGGGGATTTTATATGAAGAAAATACTTTTAACAATAATCTTAGTAATTATATTAATAATTGGTATGGTAAGTCTTTCTGGATGTACAGTAAAAGTAGAAACTACTGATAATTCTGTTTCAGCTTCAATAGATGGAAAAACAACAGAAAAAGTTGATGGAGTAATTGATTGGATTAAAGAAAGAATAAGTAGAATTTTTAAGACTAGTGAAGAGTCTGAGAAAAAAACTTCACAAAGAGTATAATCTTAAAAAAGAAAGGAAGATATTATGAAAAAGTATATAAAACTAGTAGTATTATTATCTGTTATGATTTTTTTAATAACAGGTTGTGCAGATAAAAATGATAATCAAACTGCAAATAAAAGTGAAAGTAAAGTAGAAAATAATATACAAAGTGAAAATAATTCAAATACATCTAATAATGAAAATACAGAATCTAAAAAAAGAAAAGTAGATACTATTGATTATAAAGCAGCTGCTAATAATCAAATGAAAGCACCAGAAAAAGGTGAAACAGTAGCTATTATAAAGGTAAAAGACTTTGGAGAAATAAAAGTAAAATTTTTTAAAGATATTGCACCAAAGGCAGTAGAAAACTTTACAACTCATGCAAAAAATGGATATTACGATGGATTAATATTTCATAGAGTTATAAATGAATTTATGATTCAAGGCGGAGACCCTAAAGGAGATGGAACAGGTGGAGAAAGTATATGGGGAAAAGGTTTTGCAGAAGAATTAGACTATGAGATAGTACCATATAAAGGGACTTTATGTATGGCAAGTAGCGGAACAGGAACTTCAAGTTTAGGAAGCCAGTTTTTTATAACACAAGGAAATTATAGTAAAGAACATGAAGATTATTTAAAGCAAATGAATTTTCCAGAAGGTTTAATTGAAGAGTATAAAACTTATGGAGGATATCCGTCATCATTATATTTAAATTATACAGTTTTTGGACAAGTGTATGAAGGAATGGACGTTATAGATAAAATAGCTCAAGTTAAAACAGAAACAGAAGATAATAGAACAGAGGGAAAAATTAAAGATAAACCATTAACAGATGTTGTAATTGAAAAAGTTGAAATAACAACATATTAGAAGAATAAAAAGAGCAAATAACTTATTTTATATTTAGTACATAACTATAAAAGGTAAAATACTAAATATAATAATATATAAGTGAAAATGCTCTTTTTTATATTATCTAAAAAACTACTTAAGTTAGAAGAAAATTTGATGAAATACAATTATAGTAAAAGTTTTAAACTTACCTTTAGCATAGAATTTTAAAGTGAATTTCTATTTTTTTATATTTAAATATTATGAGCTGAACAATAAAAATAAATTTAATAAAAGTATTGCAAAATTTTATTTATATGATAAAATATACAAAAATGTGTTTGGTAAAAGGAGATAAAAATGTTTGCATATATAAAAGGAAATTTAGAAGAAAAAGCAAGTAATTTTGTAGTTATAGATGTTTCAGGAATTGGATATAAAATATTTATGTCAGATTCTGCAATACAAAAAATAGGAGAAATAGGAGAAATAGTTAAAGTACATACTCATTATTATGTAAGAGAAGATAATATAAGTTTGTATGGCTTTTTAAGCAATGATGAACTTAAAATGTTTGAATTATTATTACAGGTAAGTGGAATAGGAGCAAAATCTGCAATAATTATGCTTTCAAATATAACACCATCAAATTTTGTTTTAGCTGTAATAACAAATGATGTTTCTAAGCTTACAAAAATTCCAGGAATAGGCGCAAAAACGGCACAGAGAATAATTTTAGAATTAAAAGATAAATTAAAAACAGAATCAGCTGCCTCTAAAACAGAGGAAACTAGAAGTGTACTTGAAAAATCAGAAGTTATTGATGAGGCAATTTCTGCTCTTCAAATATTAGGATATAACAAAAAGGAAATTGAAAAAGCTTTAGAAAAAATTGATAAAACGAATATAACAGTAGAAGAATTAATCAAAAAAGGACTTACAATACTTAGTATAAAATAAAAGATAAAATAGGAGAAACAATAATGAGTAATCAAGAACCATTAGCTTATAGAGTAAGACCTAGAAGACTAGAGGATTTTGTTGGACAGGAACATATATTAGGAGAAGACAAATTATTATATAGAACAATTAAAGCTGATAGACTATCTAGTATTATTTTATGGGGACCTCCAGGATGTGGAAAAACATCTATTGCAAAAGTAATAAGTGAAACTACAAAATATAAATTTACAAAAATTAATGCAGTGACTTCTGGAGTGTCAGATATAAAAAAAGCAGTAGAAGAAGCAGATAATTTATTATTAAATCCAAGTGGAAAATGTATATTATTTATTGATGAAATTCATAGATTTAATAAACTTCAACAAGATGCACTTTTACCTTATGTAGAAGATGGAACAGTAATTTTAATAGGGGCAACTACAGAAAATCCTTATTTTGAGGTAAATAAAGCTTTAATATCTAGATCTATGGTAATAAAATTAGAGCCACTTAAGGTTAAAGACATTGTTAAGATTTTAAAAAATGCTATAACTAATAAAGATGGACTTGGAAATTATGATATAAAAATATCAGATGAAACTATTGAAACTATTGCAGAGGTATCAAATGGAGATGTGAGAACAGCTCTAAATGGTCTTGAAGTGGCAGTTCTTACTACTAAAATGAATTCTGATGGAGTAATAGAAATAACTAATGAAATAGCAAGTCAGAGCTTAAATAAAAGAAAAGCTATGTTTGATAAATCTGGTGATAGTCATTATGATAATATAAGTGCTTTTATAAAATCTATGAGAGGTAGTGATCCAGATGCTGCAATATTTTATTTAGCTAGAGCTATAAATGCAGGAGAAGATCCGGTTTTTTTAGCAAGAAGAATAGTTATTGCAGCTTCTGAAGATGTTGGAATGGCTAATCCAAATGCATTAATATTAGCTACTTCTGCAATGCAAGCTGTAGCAATGGTAGGAATGCCAGAAGCTAGAATAATTTTAGCTGAGGCAGCTGTATATGTAGCTACTTCAAAAAAGTCAAATGCAAGTTACAATGCTATAAATAAAGCAATAGAAGATGTATCAAATAAAGACACAGGAACAATACCAATGCATATAAGAAATGCACCTGCAGAAGGAATGCAGCAATTTGGATATGGAGATGGATACAAATATCCACATGATTTTCCTGGACACTGGGTAGAACAACAATATCTTCCAGATAAAATGTTAGGTACTAAATATTATATAAAAGATGATACAGTAGAATAAACAAAAGAAAAGGGGATAAAAATATGGGAAAAAAAGTGCTTATATTTGTAGTATTCTTATTATCAATTATGTTTGCTATTCCAAGTTTTGCGGTCTTCGAGATAGAAAACTTTATTATTGATGCACAAATATTTGAAAACGGAGATATGGAAGTTTTAGAAACTATAGAATATTATACAGATGAAACAGTAAACGGATTAACAAGAAATATAGAAACAAGTAACCAAAGTAATAAAAGAAATTCAGCTGAGGATGTAATTTTACAGGGAGTATATGTTGAAGGACATAGTTGTGATGAAGTAAGTACTGCTGAAAAAGGAGAAAGTGGTGTGTATACAAATTTTGTATCTTCAGATGGAATAGACATTAAACTATATAGCCCTTTTTCAAAAGATTATAAAATAGTACAATATCAATATATTTTGAAAAATGTAGCTGTAAAATATAATGATACAGCAGAGTTATTTTGGAATTTTATAGGCACAGAATGGGATTGCAAAATAAACAATTTAAATATAAATATTAACTTACCTGAAACTGCAGCTGATAATACTATTTGGGTTTATGGACATGGTTCAGATGATGGAACTTTTGAAAAGAAGGAAAATAATATTACTTTAAGAGTTAATAATATTTCTTCATATCAACCAATTGATGCTAGAATCCTATTTTCAAAGGATGCAATTGGTGATAGTACAAAAACTTATTCAAGTAATGTACTTAATAAATACATAAATGAAGAAGAAGGAATGGCAAAAGAATTAGAAGCTAAAAAAGCTTTATTTGGCTTAACTGTTAAGGAATTAGGTTTTGGTTTATCTGTAATAATACTTATAATTGGGGTAATTATATATATACTTTTTGATAAAGAAATTAAAGTAGAAAAAATACATTATTTTAGAGAGCTTCCATATGAATTAGAACCAGAAGTTTTACAATATATTTACTATGGGAAGGCTAAATCAAATTCTTTTTATATTGGAGTGTTAAACTTAATTAAACTAGGGGTATACAAATTAGAAAATACAGTAAATAAAGTTGGAAAAGAAACACAAAAAATTATATATAATCCAAATCATACAGCGAAATTAAAAGCGTATCAACAGAAAATGGTACAAAGTCTAAATGGTTTTTTAGAAGAAGATGAACAAAATATAAAAAGTTTAGATTTGATAAGACTTTCAAGCAAAATGTCTAATTCGACAGGTTCAGGATATAGAACCTATGTAAAAAATTTAGAGTCAGAGAAAGAGTCTTTAGTTGGAAAGCCAGCTAAGGCACCAAAATCAGTTATTATTATTTCTATTATAGTACTTATCGCAATTATAGCTTTTACTGCTTTAGTAACTTTTTTAGTAGCATCACCAGATGAAGTTATGATGACAATTGTATTCATGTCATTTATAACCTTTTTATATGGTATAATATTTGCAAATGTTGGAAATTCACTATCAGCTTTAACATTTTTAATATTTCATTGTGCTTTTTTTCAAGGTGGATTAATAGCAATTATGATACAAGCTGGAGTTGGTTGGTTATATTTGCCATATATATTAGTATTTATATTAGTACAATATGTAATAAGAATAAAAAAATATTCAAAAGAAGAAAGACAAATTGTAGAATATACTAGAGGATTAAAAAGATATTTAAAACACTATTCTATGCTTGAAGATAAAGCAGGAATTACAGAAAATATAGCTTTATGGGAAGATTATTTTATAATAGCAATTGCTCTTGGATTAAATACAAATACTATAAATTATTTTTATAATTATGGAAAAGAACAAGCTTCTAACTTGGGATATTCTATAAAATATACTAATTCATATATGGATTTTAATTATGGAATGTATAGTAGTTTTCATAATTATGCAAAAAACTCATATGTAAGTCATAGCAGTAATTATTCATCATCAAGTGGAAGCAGGCACTCAGGATCTAGTGGAAGCTTTTCAGGAGGTTCTTCTTCAGGTGGAGGCCGGAGGAGGAGGCGGTGGTGGTAGCCGTTTTTAAACTAAATAATATCAAACGCAGATTTTTAAAATCTGCGTTTTTTGAATAAAAAAATTATTAAAGTTAAAAATAAATTTATGAAAAAAGAAAGTATTAAAAATATATTAATAGGTTTTTTGGCTGGAGTAATTAGTGGTTTTTTTGGGGCAGGTGGAGGATTGATTTTAGTTCCTTTTATGACAATTATACTTAAAAAAGAAGAAACAACTTCAAGAGCAACAACGATTTTTTGCATTTTTTTTATGGTAATAACAAGTAGTTTTTTTTATTTTAAAAAAGATGCTATAGATTTTATTTTATCAGCAAAATGTATAATAGGAGGAATTATAGGAAGTTATTTTGGAACTAAATTACTATATAAATTAAAAAACAATATACTTAAAATTTTATTTATAATTTTTCTTATTTATTCTGGTATAAAAATGATTATATAATTAATTTTTTCCAAAAAATCAAATAGAAGGAATGTTATGAAAGAAATCGTATTTGGTATTATATCTGGAATTGTTGCTGCACTTGGCATGGGTGGAGGAACAATTCTTATATTGCTACTTAATTTATTTAGTAATATGAATCAACATTTGATACAAGGAACAAATTTACTATTTTTTATACCTACTTCAATTGTTGCTATATATATGAATATAAAAGGAGAGTCTATTGATTATAAATTATCAAAAGCTATAATAATATCAGGAGTTATAGGAGCTATAATAGGTTCTTTATTATCTTTTAAAATAGATAGTAACAATTTAAAAAAATATTTTGGAATTTTTTTGATTATTATATCAATTTTTGAAATATATTCATTTTTTACCCAGTATAAATTGGATAAAAAAGAAAATAATAAATGATATAGAACAAAATTAAATATTTTTAAGAAAGGTGGAAAATAAAATGAAATTTATGCGTGGAGTATTAATTGGGGGATTAATTACAGCAGGAACAATGATGATGTATTCTGAAGGAATTGATTCTAGTAAAAAGAAAATGGTTAAAAAGGGAAAACAGTTTGCAAGAAAAATAAAAATGTCAATTTAAATAGAAAAAGTGGGCTAATTTAAGTATTTTAAGAATTATATATTAATAATAATTAATAAATTTCTAAAAAATTACTTAAAATAAGTCCACTTTAAAAATATTATTCTTCTACACAATCACAATCTGGAAGCATAGCAGCATCATGGCAAACATTACAGTCACAGTCTAAGTCCACACCTTTTAAGCATTTGCCTTCATGTTTACATACTTTACATATTTTAACATGATCTACTCTGTTTACCCAAATTTCAATTGCATAATGTTTGTTAGGGCAAAGAGGTCCAAATACGAATTCACCATCTTTATCAGTAAAAGTATGAGTAACAGGTTTTCTTTCATCTTTGCATACTTCTATTAATTTTACAACAGCATCTTTTATTGGTTCTTTATAACAATCTCTTACAATACCATAAACAACATCTCTATTATCTTCTGGTAAAGAAATATCTAAATCGTATTGAGTACCATTTTCCATAACTCCATTAATATCTAAAATACATTTTTTATCAAATTCCATAGTAATCCTTCTTTCTTCAAATTTTATACAATTCATTTGTATATTAAATAATATGAGGCATATATGAAATTTGTTAATATTTACAAAAACACAAATATAGTATATATTAAATATATTATATATAAATACAAGAAAATATTATTTTATTAATATTTTTTTAATATATTAATTATAAAAAGAGAGGATTTGAAATGGATTTTTTGACTTTAAGAAATACATATAAAAATTTTATATATCATGATTATAAAATATCAGAAACAAATCAAAAAATAATAATAGAATATAAATTCGAAATTGAGAAGCTAGAAGCATTTTATCCTAAAATAGAGATTATAAAAAAGAACTTCATATTTAAAAATATAAATACAGAAATTGTAAAAAATATGATATTTAATCTTGGAATGATTGAAGCTATAAGTTATTTTAAAGCTACATGTTCAGAAAATTTTATAATAAAATGTGGAAGTTTAGATAAGTACCAAGAAAAATGGTTTAGAAAAATATTTTATTTAGGACTAGGAGAATTTAGATATATAAATAATATTGAGATTGATGAGAAAGAATTTGTAAACTTTATTTCTGAAGGAGAAAAAATAGAAGTTAATGAGGATAAAGAAGAATTAGACGGAATAATAATTCCAATAGGTGGAGGAAAAGACTCTAATGTAACTATGGAACTTTTAAAAAGATTTAAGTCTAATAATCTGTGTTTTCGTATAGGAATGAATGAGGTAGTGTCAAAATGTGCAGAAATTGGTGGATATGATAATGATAAAATAGTAGAAGTTGTGAGAACTATAGATAAAAATCTTATAGAACTAAATAAAAAAGGATTTTTAAATGGTCATACACCATTTTCAGCAATGGTTGCATTTTTATCATATACAGTATCATATCTTTTAGGTAAAAAATATATTGCTTTATCAAATGAAAGTAGT
>JAAVXQ010000023.1 GCA_022790685.1 Clostridia bacterium | reverse complement strand
GCTCTTTGGATAAATGTATAAGACAATAGATTTATTAATTCATTCATTTTAAAACCCCTTCCACCCTTCTATGTTTCCATCATATTTTATTTCTCTTGCTAAACAAATTATTCTTGGTTTTATATGTTTTATTTCTTCTAAATCATGTGTTGCCATTATTATAGCAGTTTTTCTATTCTTATTTTCTTGTTCTAAAAAATTGTACAATTCTTTAGTAATATTGTAATCTAATCCAGTAGCTGGTTCATCTAAAATTAATAATTTTGGTTCTCTTATTAAAGCTCTCGCAATAAGAACTCTTTGTTTTTGTCCACCAGATAAGTCTCCTATTTTTCTTCCGCTGAATATCTTCTATTTTCAATTTTTTTATAATCTCATTATATTTTTGTTTGTCAAGCTTAGTATAAAAAGGCATTTTCATATGTTTTTGCGTTCCAGACATTATTATCTCTTTTGCAGTTGCTGGAAAATCTAAATCTTTTAAATTTGTTTGTGAAAGATATGATACTTCATCTAATGGAATATTAAGCTTTATTTCACCCATATCTTGTTTAATTAAACCAACAATAGTTTTTACTAATGTACTCTTTCCCGAACCATTTTCTCCTACTAAGCATATGTATTCTCCTTCAACTACTTTAAAAGAAACTTTTTCTATTGCTGTATGATTTGAATAAGATACTTGCAGGTTATTAACTTCCAATAAATTCATTTTACCACCTCTTTATATGTGTTATTTATATAGTGCCTTTTCTAAATTCTCTATATTTTTATTCATTAATGTTACATATGTATCTGGATTTTCTCCAATAATATTCGCATTATGAATTGTATATAATACACATGATTCTGCACTAGTCTCCTCTGCTATCATTTTTGCTACAATTCCTTCACTTAATTCTTCATAAAATACTATTGGTATTTGCTTTTCATTTATATAATCAATAACTGATTTTACTTTAGATATACTTGGATCTTCACCATGTCCACAATTGCTATAAACACTAATAAAATTTAAATTATATTTTTCTATAAAATATGAATATGCAAATTCTCCTCCAAAAGCAAGTTCTTTAAACGGTGCTTTCTCTACTAGTTCTTGCAATTTCTCATCTATCCTTATTATTTCTTTTTTATATTCTTCTGCATTTTTTCTATAAAAATCTTCATTTTCTTTATCTAAGCTTACAATCTCCTCTAATATATTATCAAGCATTATAACTGCATTTCTAGGATTTAACCATATATGACCATCTCTGCTATGTTCTTCATATTTTTCTTCTTCTGCTATATTATCATTTTTATGTTTTTCCTCAAATTCATGTATATCTATAAAATCAATTCCTAAGGAAATGTTTGCTATCTTTATATCAGAATTTATACTTTTTGATAATTCTTCTGTCCAAGGTTCTAACTCTTCTCCTGTATATAAAAACAAATCACTATTATTTATTAAAATCATATCTTTTTGAGTTGGTTCAAAATTATGTGTCTCTACTCCAGATTTTATTAATAATTTAACATCAGCTTTATCCTTTACAATATGTTTTGCAAAATCATATTGTGGAAATAGAGTTGCTATAATTTGAATTTCTTTACTTTCATCTTTAGTTAATTCATCTTTTTTAAATATAATAATTAAAGCAGTCATAATAACTATTAGTATTAAAATATCCAAAATTAATAGAAAATGCTTTTTCAAAATAATAGTCTCCTCTTTTACATAATTCTAGTTTACATTCATTATTATAGAATACTACGCTTTACAATTTTTGTCAAGAATAGATAATAAAAAAATAGACAATTACTTTTTCCAAACATTATTAATATTAACATTGGAATCACATAACTGCCTATATATTTTTATTTTAAAAATTTTGTAAAAAAATCTTTATTCTTTCAATTACTTCATTCGGAGAAGTAAACTGTAACATATGTCCGCCCTCTATTTCAACAGTTGACTGAATAGATGGATTTGATATCATGTCATTTGCAAATTGTTTTAAAGTTTTATTTGTTTCTGATTTAATAGAATCATATTCTTTTACTGTATCAGAAGCTAAAATTTGAAGTACTGGTAAATTAGAGGCATATTTATATTTAGATAATTCCTTCATATTTTTTTCTAGCATGCCTATTTCTTTTATCATTGGAGTTGTAAGATAGCTACTTGCTATTCTATTTCTATATATCTTAATATCTTCATCTGTATAAATATTACTTTTTTCCATATAATCTATATAAAATTCATCTGGCTTAATATAACTTAAAGCTCTTTCAAATCCAGTTAATTCAAATATTGCTGTTATTTTTGTATTTCTCACATCATCTTGATATTTTTGACGTAAATAATCATTTTCAATTTCACTTGGATATATTCCATCAAGTGATATTATCGCCTCTACATTATCTGGATACATACTAGCATACTTACTAGCATATAAATTTGAAGTTGAATGTGCTAAAAATACACATTTATCTACACCTATGGTCATTAATGCTGTGTTTATCTCTTTAGCTATTATTTCATTTTTTCTTTCTTTATTTGCATTTGTACTAAATCCATATCCATAATATTCTATAACTATCACTTTATATTCATCTTTTAAGCCTTCTGTAAGTGCTTTATAATGTATTATAGGAGATGGTGTACCAAAACCTGGTAATATTACAATTGTTTTCTCTCCATTACCAGTCTGATATACATTCATAAGTTTATTTCCATCTATTCCTATTAGTTTTTTATATGTTCCTGTATAATTCGTTGATATTTCACTCATTTTTAGTACTGTATGAATTATGACACATATAAAAATAATTATTAGCAATTTTAATATAAATCTTACTAAAAAACTTCTAAATTTTTCAAAAAAAACTTGTAAATTAAATAAAATCTTCTTTAGCATTGTTTTCTCCCTCTAATTTGAAATAACATATTGTGTTGAAAACACCGTTCCAGAAACTTGGAACAATACTTTCACTACTGGCTTTCCTGTATCAGTTTCAACCTTTACATCAAAATCATCAACATTGCTACATAATTTTATATTGTTATAATATAAAATATCTCCCAGCTTCACAAAAGTATTTCTCTTATCTCCATTTTCAAAAGTTATATATTCTCCATCATCTTCATCATATTTATATATAATTGTCCCTTTTTCCTTCACTAATTTTGCCATATATAAATTTAATTTATTATATTCAGCATTACTTCCTATGCTCGCATCCATTATTTTCATATTATTATAAAAATAAGTAGTAATAGTACCAACAATTCCTGTTATTAGCATAAAACTAGCAACATATATGACTAAAGACATCATTGTAATACCTTTTTGAGATTTCATAGATTTCCTTCTTTCTTTTGTAATATATTGATTTACATATATATTATATCAAATTAAGTTTTTTATCAATATAAATTAATAATTAATCAAAAAAAGAACTCTACCTTTTATATTCTATATAAATAAAATACGTCTTATCATAAGTAGTAACAAAATGATATTTTATTTACTACTTAAAATAAGACGTATTAATATTTAAATTAATTTATAATCTAGAATTATTGTAATTCAATAACAGCTCCAGCTTCTGAGAATTTAGCTTTTAATTCTTCAGCTTCTTCTTTAGCTACATTTTCTTTAACTGTTTTTGGAGCTCCATCAACTAATTCTTTAGCTTCTTTTAATCCTAATCCTGTTGCATCTCTAACAACTTTGATTACAGCTATTTTATTTGCTCCAGCATCTTTTAATACTACATTAAATTCTGATTTTTCTGCTGCTGCTTCTCCAGCTGCTCCTCCAGCTGCTGGTGCTGCAACTGCTGCTGCAGTTACTCCATATTTTTCTTCAATTCCTTTTACTAATTCTGATAATTCAACTACTGTTAAGCTATCAATTTCTTCTAACATTTTATCTGTTTTTTCACTCATTTTATTTTTCCTCCTATTTTTATTTATTTTTTAAGTGATTTTGCTTTTTAAGTGTTTGCATCACTATTAATTTGATATTATTGTTCTGATTCTTTTTTTACTCTAACTGCGTCAAGTGTAGCAGCAAGTTTTGAAACATTTGCAAGTAAGCATCCAGCAAGTTTTGCAATAAGTTCTTCTCTTGATGGTAATACTGCAAGAGCATTTAACTCTTCTGTAGATGATACCTTTCCTTCTAGAACTCCACCTTTGATTTTATAAAAATCATTTTCTTTAGCAAATTTGTAGATTGCTTTTAATGCTGGTAAATATTCCTCTTGTGCTATTATAACTGCTGTAGGTCCTTCTAATACATTATCTAATTCTGTAATACCACAAGCTTCTAATGCTCTTCTTGTTATATTATTTTTTATAACAGCATATTCTGCTTTAGTTTCTCTTACAGATTTTCTTAAAGAAGTTACATCAGCTACATTTATTCCTCTGTAGTCTACTAAAAGTACTAAACTAGCATCTTTCATTTTCTCAGCTAATTTTTTAACTTCTTCTTCTTTTTGTTTTAATATTTTTTCACTAGCCAACTTAAATTTCACCTCCACTTATTTTATATTTTTTTATTTAATTTAAAAATTAAAAACTCTTTATTTGCCTAAAATTTCAAGGTAAATAAAGAGTTTATTTCCGCTCTTTTATATATTTACCTCGGTAGGATTTACTTTTGTACCTACTTTCTTAGGCTATATTTTTCTATTTTTGATTTATATATAAGCTTGGTCCCATTGTTGTAGTTAAGGCTACACTTTTGATATATTGTCCTTTAGAAGCAGCTGGTTTAGCTTTAATTATCGCATCTATAATTGTTTGATAGTTATCTACTAATTTTTCTGCTCCAAATGATACTTTTCCTATACCTAAATGTATAATGTTTGTTTTATCTAATCTGTACTCAACTTTACCTGATTTAATTTCAGATACAGCTTTTGTAACATCCATTGTTACAGTTCCTGATTTAGGGTTTGGCATTAAACCTTTAGGTCCTAATACTTTACCTAATCTTCCAATAACACCCATCATATCTGGTGTTGCAACTATAACATCATATTCAAACCAATTTTCTTTTTCAATTTTTGGAACTAATTCTTCTGCTCCAACATAGTCTGCACCAGCAGCTTCAGCTTCTTTAGCTTTATCTCCTTTTGCAAATACAAGTACTCTTAATGATTTACCTGTTCCATGTGGTAATACTACTGTACCTCTAACTTGTTGGTCAGCATGTTTTGAATCAACACCTAATTTAACATGTAATTCAACTGTTTCATCGAATTTTGGTTTTGGCATTTTTTCAATAATTTCTAAAGCATCTTTAGCTTCATAAACTTTTGTAGAATCAACTAATTTAGCAGCTTCTACATATCTTTTTCCTTTTTTCATTTTTTCCTCCTTTGGTGCAAACGAATTTTTTTTAATTCTCCCAATTTATTTTTTATTAGTCAACTACAACTACACCCATTGATCTAGCTGTACCTGCAACCATAGACATTGCAGCTTCAACTGATGCTGCGTTTAAATCTTCCATTTTTTGTTCTGCTATTGCTTTTACTTGTTCTTTTGTTATTTTTGCAACTTTTTCTTTATTAGGTTTTCCTGAACCTTTTTGAAGTTTAATTGCTTTTTTAATAAGAACTGCAACAGGTGGAACTTTTGTAATAAATGTGAATGATTTATCTTTATATACTGAAATTACAACTGGTATTGTCATACCTGGTTGGTTAGCAGTTCTATCATTGAATTCTTTAACGAATTGCATGATATTAACACCACTTGATCCTAATGCTGGTCCTACTGGTGGAGCTGGTGTTGCTTTTCCAGCCTCTATTTGTAATTTAATAACATTTACAACTTCTTTCTCTGCCATTTTATATTAGCACCTCCTTTAATTTACTTTTTGAACTTGTGAAAATTCTAGTTCTACCGGTGTTTCTCTACCAAACATAGAAACTAAAACTTTAACTTTTTGTTTTTCTTTATTTATTTCTTGAACTGTTCCTACAAATCCTTCTAAAGGGCCATTAACTACTTGTACATTATCATCTACACTGTAGTCAATATTTACAGGAACTTCGTCAAATCCCATATTTCTTATTTCACTATCAGTAAGTGGTATAGGGTCTGTTCCAGAACCAACAAATCCAGTAACACCTCTTGTGTTTCTAACTATATACCATGATTCTTCTGTTACTATCATTTTTACTAAAACATATCCTGGAAAAACTTTTTTTAAATTTGTTTTTCTTTTTCCATCTTTTATTTCAACTTGTTCCTCCATCGGAACTACTATATTAAAGAAGAAATCTTCAAGTTCTCTGTTTTTTATAGTTTTTTCTAAATCTGTTTTTACTTTATTTTCATATCCAGAATAAGTATGAACTACATACCATCTTGGCTCTTTTTTGTTCTCTTCTTGAGACATTTTTTAGCCTCCTTAAATTTTATTTCTTCTCTTTACTTAAAGCATATTCATTTGTAAGTATTAAGGCTAGCTGATTACTCTGTTACAGTATTAGCATCTGTAGCTGTTTCAACTTCATTAGTAAGATTAACTTCATTAGATACTTCGTTATTTACAGTATTTGATGTTTCATCAGCTTCATTAGAAACATCATTTATATTTGTATTATCTCCTACTTCATTTGAAGATTGACTAGATGTAACTAGGGCTTTTAATTTTCCTACACCATAATTATTTAAGTTCTCAAAGATTACATCAAGAACAAAAACTATAACTGCTGTTAGTAATACAATAGCAATAACAGCTGTAGTATTATTAACTAATTGTTTAAATGTAGGCCAACTAACTCTTTTTAATTCTGCCTTAAATTCTTTTAAGAAATTTCCTTTTTTTTCTTTTTTTACATTATTTGTTTTTTTTGCTTCTTTAGCCATTTTTACCCTCCTTAAAGGATTAACTATTTTGTTTCTTTATGAGTTGTACGTTTTTTGCAGAATTTACAATATTTTATAACTTCTAATCTTTCTGTGTTATTTCTTTTATTTTTTGATGTCATGTAATTTCTTCTCTTACATTCTGTACATTCCATAGTGATATTTTCTCTTGGTCCTTTTGCCGCCATTCTAACTACACCTCCGTTTTACTTTTAAATGAAGCTTAATTTTAATTTTTATAATTTTACTTTAACGATGTGATTGTATGTACTTTTACAATACATGCTTATATACTTTACCACAAAATTACGTATATGTCAATATTTTCTAAACATTTTTTTATTTTAGTTTTATTAAAATTTTAAATCATAATTACATAAATTTTTTAATTAAAATTATCATTTATTATTTAAATTTTTTTTCTTCTTTTTTTGTACTGAAAATCCAAACTTTCCTATTTTTTTTCCTAATGAATAATATCCTCCATTAGCATACGCAATTAAATTACATTTGCTTATATCAAAAGCACCCTTTTCATCTATAAAATCCTCACTTGCGTTAATTGCAAGAACCTTAGCAAAAAAAGTAGTATGACTTCCAAAATTTTTCTCTTCTATTACTTCACATTCTATTGAAACTGGACTTTCTTCTATCATTGGAGCTTTTACAAAATTTGCCTTTTGTTTTGTAAGTTTCATTTCTTTGAATTTATCAACATCTTTTCCGCTCTTTACACCACACCAATCAGTTGTATAAGCTAATTTCTCTGTAGTTAAATTTATTACAAACTCTTTATTTTCTTTTATCAGATTATATGAATATCTTTCTGGTCTAACTGATATATATACAATAGCAGGATTAGTATTTATAATTCCTGTCCATGCAACAGTAAGTATATTTGATTTTTTCATATCGCCTGTTGAAACTAATACAGCAGGTATTGGATATATAAAAGTTCCAGGTTTCCACGATACTTTCTTACTCATTTTTTTCTCCTTTAATCATCAAGGCTTGGAAATTTTCTTGCACTTTGTACTCTTTCTCTTAATTCTGATATTTCTTTTGTTATTTTAAAGGCTGTACTTATATTTCCAATCTTCACAGCTTTCCCAAATTGATCTATAAAAAATCCTGGCTTTTTACTTGCATATCTACAAGCAGCAATTATTTCTGGATCAAACCATAAATCAGTTTGTCTTATGTCTCCTATATAGCCAAAACGTTCTCTTTTTGCTTTTTCTATCATAGTATCAGAATACAAAATATAACCTAGTAAGTCAGCTTGCTCTCTCGAAATTTTTGCTGGTTGTCTTTCGTATACAAAAACATTTTCTATTATGCCTCCATCACTTCTTATATGCTTTGGTCTTGGCTTTTTAGGAACTACTTTTTCTTTTAGTTTTATTAAAAGTTTTTCTACCTCTGGTCTACTTTCTTCCATTTTAAGCTGTCTTTGTCTTCTTTTTTCTTCTCTCATAAAATCTGCTTCTTCTCGTAGAATTAGTATTTCTTCTCCTCTTTCTGCTCTAGTTTTAATCTCATCTCTTGACATTAAATCCCAATGACCTAATTGCATAGTTTGAGCAATTAAAAAATCGACTTTTGTGTTTCCATATATATCAGTTTTATGAATTCCTATAATCTCACCTATTGAATTTTCCATTTTTGCTTGTTGTTCTCTAAAAAGATGTTTATATGAAAAGGCTCCATATCCATATACTTCTAATTTCTGATCAAGTTCTGAATCTTGATATTCTAGGCTCATACTAAGTATTTTTCTTCTTTCTGGATATAATTTAAATCCCCATCTATAATCTGACTTATCAATAGATTGATCTTGTCCTATATCAGTTTTTACACCTTTATCCTCATCAATAGATTGTTTATATCTTTCATAAATAAGGCCTTTTGTAATTGCTGCTCTACGAAGTCTTCTTCTCTCAATTCCTCTGTTTCTTTCATCTAGACGCATAAGCCTTGCTTCTTCACGTTTTTCTTCTACTCTTTCAGTAGCCTTTTTAAGTAGTTCTGCATCATAAGCAGCTTTTTTTTCAGGAGTTGACAATATCTTTAATATTCGAATTTTTTCTTCACATTCTCCAACCACTCTATTAATTTCTTTTTCATCAGCAGTAGTACCTTTTTTTCTTATCCCAGTTTTTTGATGACTAGCTAAGGCTATTTTATAAAGACAAAAATCTATAAATAATCTATTGTAATTACCTTTTTTATCAAAGTCATCAAGTGTACGTCCTATTACAGCTATAAGCATATTCAAAACTCCTATTTGATTTGCTATATTTGCACTTTCACTTGGATAATCAATCATTTTTCTATTTAGTTCATCTACTTTTTCTATATATTCTTTTAAATCAAATTCTAGAGCAGGTTTTTGTTCCCTAACATTATATGGTATTCCAACGATATCATAATATGTAGGTCTTAACTCTTGAACTGCTTCTAAAATTTCTTCTTCACTAATATTATATTCTTCTTTAGATTTACTCATCTTTTGCTCCTTATAAATATCTTTAATTTAAGTCACAAATATATATTATACATTTTATTATTATATCATTTTTTTTTCAATAGTTATATAAACTTTTATTAAATTTTAATACATTACATCAATTACTCTTTGTATATTTATACTTTATAATATCTTATAAAAAAGCGAGAGGACCCGCTTTACAACCAGCAGATCCTTCTTCACTCATAGTATAACTTAGCAATAATTAGTCAGGCAATTGTATTGAGTTTACCCTATAGTGATATTATAATACTTAGGCTCACATTTCGGATTTTCATCATATACAGCTACAACCGGGCTTGGAATGTTTCCCTGAATTCCACTTTTATGTGGTTTTCCTGTGTATGGGACAGATTCGTCAATAAATACTTTTTTTTCAATCCCATTTACCACCCTTACGGTTGATTCAATATGGGCACTCTGTCCATCAATTATTACTTTACTCCGAGTTTCATTGTCATTCCTTTTCATAGCCTTTACCTCGCTTTTGATATATTTTATATATCTATATTATATCATAATTATCAGTGTTTTGTAAAGTAGACACATATATAACTATACTATTAATATATAATATAAAAAGAAAAAGCAAAAATTAATAATATACAAAATATCACTAATTTTTGCTTTTTAAAAAATAAAAAAACTGGCGACTTCCTATTTTCCCAACAAGGTAACTCGTAAGTATCTTCGGCACTAAGG
>JAAVXQ010000022.1 GCA_022790685.1 Clostridia bacterium | reverse complement strand
TTTATTACTCTAAATAAATTTAATTTTCTTTTTCTTTGTTTTTTACTATTCATATAACCCTCCATAATACGAACATCGTTTCGCAACTTTGTTTACATTATACTCGAACATTTTTTCGTTGTCAATATCTTTTACAAAAAAATGTTTGGTTTATTTTCTAATGTTAATAAAATTAAATTTATTAGTTTTTTATATTTAGTTCTACTCTCTTATTTCATGTAATATAATAAAATACTATCTATTAACAATAAAAATCCAGCTTAGAAATAAGCTGGATTTTTATTGTTATAAATTTTAAACTACCTCATTAACTTCTGATTGTTCTTCTACAACTTCGGGTACTACTTCTTCTATTTCTTCAGTAGTATTAGTTTCTTCTTGAACATCATTATCAGTAATTACTTCATTTTCAATTATATTTTCATCAACTATATTTTCAGTAGTTTCTTCATCTTCTACAGTATTTTGATCTTCTACTACATTATTCTCAATTACATTATTAGAGTCTTCTACAATGTTCTCATCATTATTTACTACTGAATTATCTATAGTATTTTCTATCACTTCTTCATCCTCAGCAACTACAGGAGTTACCATTATATCGAATTCACCTATTATAGTTCCATTTTCTTTTAATTTTAAGATAATAGTTTGAACTCCATTTTCATCTGCTTTTTCTAAACTAGCAATTGTATCACTTGCTACAACTTCTAAAGTTTCTCCTGTTTCTTTATTTGTTACAACTAGTCCTTCAAAGTCAATCTCTTCTCCATCACTATATACTAAATTATTTGGTTTTGTTATTTCAACTTCTGGAACTTCATCTGTATTTATTGCAGATACTTGTGGAGTAACTGCTTGACCATCAATATAAAGTTTTAATACAGCTTCTTCACGTCCATTTGCTCCATCAAATTTAATACTTACACCTTGACTTAATTTATCCATATTTGCTGTACTAGAAATTGCAAGACCTATTGCAGATATTCTTTGTTCTGTTACTAATGTTGAAGCATAAGTTAAATACACATTTGTATAATAGAATTTTATTTTTAAATCATTAGATAAGAATGTATTTCCTATTTCACTTATTCCTATCTTTCCTTCTTTATCATTTGATTTACCAAGACCTACATTTCCTCTTATTGTTCTTGTTGTATTTCCATTTTCATCTAATTGTAGCATTGGTATTATTGTATATACTAATCCATCTTCTTCAACTCTATAATCTACACCTTCTGTTTTATCTGCTGGAACAGTATTATATAAATTTAGAGCATAATTTGATTCTGTTGTTAATTTATTTTTTCCATCTAATGTTATACCTACAAGATTTCCTATTTCTTCAACATCTACATTTATTACTGTTTCAAAATCATCAGTATGATATGTTGGATTATTTGGTATATGTACTGTTATATTTTCTGTTCCAGTCATATCAGTAGATTCTAAAACTAATTTTGAAATAGGTTTTGAATATCCACTAGTCATGTTTCCATCATTATCATATTCAATAGGCATATTATCATTATTATATGGTGCTGACATATTTGATAAAGGTCCTGTTTCATTGTCTGTAGATTTTGGAACATTTATTTCTATATCTAATCTTTTTTCATATAATTTTTCATCTGATATTTCAACATACTCTATTGTATTATCATATCTATTATAAACATGGAAATATTTGATAGTTGGCATAATAATGCTTCCAACTTTTAATTTTAGATGGCTTGGTGTTGTATCTTTTGAATCATATACAACTCTATCTCCATCATATAATCTAATTGCATTTATTGCATAATTTTCTTTTACTTCTACTGTTAATGGTGCAGCTTCATATTTTCCATTTTGAACTATATCACCTTCAATTGCTGGTATAATTTTATATGTTCCTGCTACTGAAGCTTTTAATTTTACATTAAATTTTCCAGCTCCAGCTGACTCATATTCTAATATATTATTTTTATTTACACCTGCTGGTGCTTCTACAACTCTACATTTTAAAATACCTTCTGTAAGTTGTATTTCATTATTTGACATTAATGTTGTAGCTCTTATGTCTTCATATCTATATACTGGTATAGAATCTGACAAGTTTGAAGTTATTAATCCATTAATTTTTGTATCTTCTGGTGGAAGTGGATCTGGTGTAGGCTCTAAATAAGATTTATCATTATCCACATGTACAGCTGGTGGCTGATCACCTTTATTTACAATTACTATCTCAATACCTTCTAATCTAAGTCCATATCCCGCTGTTCCAGAAGGAGAATCATTTTTTGCCCAGTTAAGCCATCCTGCATTTTGTGCATGAACTCTATAATAAATATCATATTTTTCTGCCATTTCTCCAGTAAGTCTTATTCTGATTGCTTCTAGTCTTAAACTTAGTCCATTTGTTCCAGCCATTTCATCATTTTTTACATATTCTTGCCAACCTATGTTTTGAACATGTGTTGTATATTCAATGTCTCCTGCATAGCTTTTATTTTTTAATCTTATTTTAATTCCTTCTAATCTTAATCCTAATCCACTTGTTCCTGCCATTTTTCCATCTGCTACATATTCTTGCCATCCAATATTTTGAACATGTGTTGTATATTCTACTGTTGGTATTTTTACTAAATATGTTAAATCTGTTTTTCCTGGTGCGGGTTCACCTTTTTTTACTAATTTAATATCAATAGCTTCTAATCTAAAACTATATCCTGCTGTTCCTGCGATTTGATCATTTTTTGCCCAATCTAACCATCCATGATTTTGTGCAAATGCTCTATAATATATATCATAGTGCTCTGCTAATTCATCAGTAAGTCTTATCTTTATTGCTTCTAATCTTAGGCTTAGTCCATTTGTTCCGGCCATTTCATCATTTTTTACATATTCTTGCCAACCTATTTTTTCAACATGTGTTGAGTACTCAATATTTCCAGAATAGGCTGTTTTGTTTTCTAATTTAATTTTTATTCCTTCAAGTCTTAAACTTTGCCCCATAGTCCCTGCTGTTTGTCCATCTTTTTTGTATACGGTTTCCCAGCCTTTGTTTTGGATGTGTGTACTATATAGTACTGATATTTCATCTTCAGCTGCATAACTATAAAATGGTAATAATAATACAAGTACTAATATTATTGACAAACTTCCTAATAATACTTTTTTCATTTTTGCCTCCTTAAAAATATTATACAATTTGTATATTTTGAGAGATTGTTTTTCCCTCATTTTCCTATATAATAAGTTTACATATAAATTTAGTTATTATATATAATAAACTCATTTTATAGCTTTAATAGTCATATTATATCATTTTACTTTTTTTTTGTAAACCACATTTTTTTCTTTTTATTCCATTTTAATGTTTAAAATATTTTTTTATTCTTACAGATTCTTATGGTTTTTTAATCTAAAAAAATAAAGAAAATTTTTTAACTTTCTTTATTTTTTATTTAATTTATTCTTATGCCCCTATTTCAATTTCTTCTGGCATATTTTCTGGTATTTCTGGCATTTCTGTATATTCATCATCATTGATGTTTTGTGAACTATTATTTTGATTCATAAAATTGTTATTTACATCTTTTGAATCTTTTTTATCAATTGTCAAATAATAAATTGCTTCAGTAGCCACTACAATAATTGCTATAATGATTATTGCTATAATGATTATTCCAATTATAATTTTAGACAAATTCTCTTTTTTCATTTTTCGCTTCCTTTCTTTAACAAACAATTTTCTTTAAATTTAATTATCAATATTATAATACTACTTTTTATAATTGTAAAGAAAATTAATAACATAAAAGGACTAATTTAAAATTAGTCCTTTTATATTTTATTAATCCCTTCGTTATTGAAGTTCTACAGTTTATTTATTTTAGTATAAAGTTTTATTAGTTAGCTTGACCTGTAACTTCACAACTCTCTTCAATAGTTTTTCCATCATATACTATTTCTATTAGATATGCACCATTTCTTGTGAATGTATATCCATTTGATATATCAAATCCTACTAAATCTTCTACATCATCGTTATAGTAATAGCAATTTGTTACTCTTGCGTTTACTGGTTTATTAAATACAATAGTATATGTTCCATCAGGATTTTGAGTAAGTTCATAAACTGGTTTTTCTGGTTCTATAATTATTGTCTTAGTAGCTACTATTGTTCCATTTGCTCCTTCTAAAGTAAATGTATGTGTACCTACGCTTACAATTGTGTAAGGACTTGTGATTATCTTTCCATTTAGTCTAGCTATATATCCATCATTTTCCCAATTTATAGATACTTCACCTGTTACTGTAATGCTATCCTGTGTAAATTCAATATTATTATATTTAATCACTGGAGCTTTTATCATAACTTTTGCTTCTGCTCTCATTCCATTATAGCTTGCTGTTACTATCATTATTCCTGCTCCTGTTGGTTGATTATAGCTAATAGTAGCATTTGTTATAACTCTTTCTACTCCTGATGCCATATGTAATGTAACAACTGGACCTAAATCTGCATCAGTTATAGTACTTCCAAGATTGAATTCATTTTTTGTAAGTGTTAATGAAATTGATTCTTCATAATCTTCTAATTTAACCTTGAATGATATTGATTTATTATTGTATGTTATTGAAACTGTTTGTTCATTTAACTCTGTCTTGTTATATCCACTTATCATTTCTGGTGTTACATCTATTATTTGTTTTCTTCCATTAACTTTTGTTATTTCAATTTGTGCTCCTGTATAATCTAAGTCTTGTCCATATCTATTTTGTGTTGGTGCTTTTATTATTCTAATGTCTGTTAATTCAATATTTGGATTTTCTATTTCAAAATCTTTTGACATTGTTTTTGGATTAATTGCTTTATAATTGTTATCTATTTCTGAACCTGGAACTATTTCAAATGTTGCTGTTACTGTATATCTTCCTGGCTCTACTGCTGTATTTCCATTAGTTCCATTATTCATAGTATATCTTGCTATTATTCCATCTGGTAATCCTACAATTCTTACTCCATGTGCATTTCCATCATATAAGTAATATCCGTCTAAACTTCCTTCATCATATTCAAATGTTACATTTTCTAGTGTATAAGCTTCTGCTTTATCAACTTCTACAGTTACTGATATTCCAGTTACTATTTCATAATTTGTTAAATCTGATGGTGTATATTTAACTGTGAATGTATTCGTTCCTGCATTTCCTACTTCTGTAGTTTCTGTTACATTTTCAAAAGTAAATCCTTCTGGTAATCTTACTGATAGTAATCTATCTCCATATGTTGCTTTTAATCCTGTTGGTATTGTATAAGATGGTGTTGCTTTTCCAATT
>JAAVXQ010000021.1 GCA_022790685.1 Clostridia bacterium | reverse complement strand
TTCAGCTAAATCTATTGCACCCTTTGATCCTTTTGCCCATACTTCTGCTAAACTTAAGTCTACACCAATTTCTTTTAATTTATTTTGTAAAAATTCTATTTCTTCATCATCATCTGTTATATATTTATTTATAGCTACAATGGGGTTTACACCATAACCTTCTTTAATATTTTTTAAATGTTTTAGTAAATTTTCAATTCCTTCTGATAAAGCCTCTAAATTTTTTTCAGAACATTCATCTACTTTTGCTCCACCATGATATTTTAATGCTTTTAAAGTAGCTACACATACAGCTACTGATGGTTTAAGTCCAGCTTTTCTACATTTTATATTTATAAATTTTTCTGCTCCTAAATCTGCACCAAAGCCTGCTTCTGTAACTACATAGTCACCTAACTTTAATGCCAATTTTGTAGCTATTATACTGTTACAACCATGTGCAATATTAGCAAAAGGTCCGTCCATGAATTATTGCAGGATTATGTTCTAAAGTTTGAACTATGTTTGGTTCTATAGCATCTTTTAATAATACTGTTAATGCTCCTTCTGCTTTTAAATCCTTAGCAGTAATTGGATTATCATTTTCATTATATCCTACTATAATATTTCCAATTCTTCTTTTTAAATCCTTTAAGTCTTTTGCTAAGCAAAAGATAGCCATAATTTCAGATGCTACTGTTATATCAAATCCATCATCTCTTGGTTTCATATTTTTTTCTTTTGACAGTCCTATCTCTACATTTCTTAAAGCTCTATCATTTAAGTCTACACATCTTTTCCAGATTACTTTTTTAAATTTAAGTTCATTTCCATAAAAAATATGATTATCAATCATTGCTGCTAATAGGTTATTTGCAGCTGATATTGCATGTATATCTCCTGTAAAATGTAAATTTATATCTTCCATAGGTGCTACTTGTGCATAACCACCGCCTGTTGCACCACCTTTAATTCCAAAAACAGGTCCAAGTGATGGCTCTCTAAGGGCTAAAACTGAATTTTCTCCTATTTTATTTAAAGCATCAGAAAGTCCAATTGCAATTGTTGTTTTTCCTTCTCCAAGTGGTGTTGGATTAATTGATGTAACTAAAATAAGTTTACCATTTTTTTTATCCTTTAGTTTTTCTGATAGTCTACTAGATACAATTTTTGCTTTATATTTACCATACAAATTTAGGTCCTCTTCTTCAATACCTATCTTTTGTGCCACTTTTACTATATTTTGTAATTCTACACTTTTAGCAATTTCAATATCTTTCATACTATCCTCCTTATATAATTTTATATTATAATTTATTATTACAATCTTTACTTAAGGATTTTTTATTTATTTATACAATAGCACCAACAGCAAATCCTAGTATTGCTCCTACAAATACTTGTATAGGAGTATGACCTAGTAGTTCTACTAATTTTTCTCCAACTTCACCTGTTGTAAGTCCTGGTGTTTCAAGAATCTTATTTAGCACTCTTGCCTGCTTTCCAGCAGCTCTTCTTACTCCTGCTGCATCATACATTACTATACATGCCATTATAATAGCTATAGCAAATTCTCCACTTCCAAAGCCATATTGCTTTCCTACACAGGAAGCTAGTGAGCAAACTACAGCAGCATGTGAACTTGGCATTCCTCCTGCTCCTACAAGTCTTTTTATATTTAACTTTTTATTTTTTACTAAGTCTGTAATAACTTTATACATCTGCACTACACACCATAATAAGAATGGTACATATATACATTTATTTGTAATAATATCTAATACTACTTGCATATTATATTACTCCTGTCCCACATCAAAGCTTTCCTCTTTTAAGTTTTCTCCATCATTTATTAATATAGAGATTCTCTTTTCAGCATTTTCCAATTTTTCATTACATTCTTTAGATATTTTTATTCCTTCTTCAAATAATTTTACAGATTCATCTAAAGAAAGTTTTTCACCTTCTAATTTATTTGTAAGTTCTTCTAACTTAGTTATTAGTTCTTCAAATGTGTTTTCCTTTTTACTCATATTTTTATTTATGTATGAAATTATATCATACAGTTTCCTTTCTATAAATAATATTAATAAATTTTTAATAATCTATTTGAACACTCTTTGTTTCTAAATTTACATTAAAATATGCTTTTACACTACCAGAAGATTTCATTATGACTGCAACAACATATTCTCCTTTTGAATTAACAGTCTCGCATCTATAACTAACACTACTATCTTCGCCCCACTCTTTTTTAACTAATTCAATTGCTTGTTGCTTTTTAGTTGTGCTGCCTTCATCTGTCTTTTCTTCAACAGCTTCTCTATCAGCTTTAGTATCTACTTTATTTTCTACTACTTTATTAGTTTCATTAGAAATAGTATTCTCATCTACTTCATCTATCTCATTTACCTCATTTATAATATCATTAGAAATATCCTCTTCTACAATATCATCATTTGTAACATTTGATATATCATCTGTATTATAAAGGCTTTCATCTACTTTATTTTTTATGTCAAAAATCATATAAAATGCTACACCTACAACAATTACACAAAGTATTGGTATTATATATTTTAATATTTTTTTCTTCATTTCAAATTCTCCTTTATCTATTAATATTTATAAAATTTTATATAATTTTTGCGGTTTTATCACCATCTTGAAATCTTAGTCTAACTTCCATGTCAGTCTTTAATTCTTTTGCTTTTGTAATAACATTACCATTAACTTCTGCAATACAAAAGCCTCTAGTTAATGTTTTAAGTGGACTTAAAGCATCTAATTTTGAGATTAATTTTGCTTCTTCTATTCTTAAATCTTTTATTCTTTTAGTAGACATATTTTCCATTTTTTTTATATAATTATCAATTAAAATGTATTTTTGATTAATATCTTGCAAAGGTTCTTTAAAAGCTCTAGAATTCATCACTTTTTCATATCTTAATCTCATAATTTCTGTCTTTCTTTTTAAAGATAATTTCAGTCTATTTTCATAGCTATTTAAAGTATATTTAATATCTTCTACATCATTAACCACCAATTCTGCTGCTGCAGAAGGTGTTGGTGCTCTTAAGTCTGCTACAAAATCTGCTATTGTAAAATCTGTTTCATGTCCAACTGCCGAAACTATTGGAAGCTTTGAATTAAATATTTCTCTTGCTACAATTTCCTCATTAAACGGCCATAGGTCTTCAATTGATCCTCCACCTCTTGCTAAAATAATCACATCTGCTAATTTCTTATCATTCATAAGCCTAATTGCTGATGCAATTTTTTCAGCAGCTCCTTCTCCTTGAACTGGTACTGGTAATAATCTAATATTAACCTTAGGATTTCTTCTAGTCGATACATTAATTATATCTCTTATTACAGCTCCTGTATTTGAAGTTAAAACGCCTATTACTTTTGGCATATATGGTATTCTTTTTTTATGAATTTCATCAAATAGTCCTTCTAACTCTAGTTTTTGTTTTAGCTCTTCGTATTTTTTATAAAGAACTCCGAAGTCCATCTTCTTGCATCGCTTTTACATATATTTGGTAAACCCCATCTCTTTCAAAAACACCTACACTGCCTAATACCATTACTTTCATTCCATCTTTTGGCATAAAATTTAAAGTAGCAGTCATTGTTTTAAACATAACGCATTTGATTAATGAATTTTCATCTTTTAAGGTAAAATACATATGACCTGTATAATGATGTTTAAAGTTTGAAATTTCTCCACTTACAAATACGTTATTTAAAAACTCATCTTCTGCTACTACATCTTTAATATATTTATTAAGTTCTGTAACCGATATAGGATTAATTTTCATTAGCCTCTCCATTTAATTTCTTTTCTTTAACAATACTTGCTAAAATCCCATTAATAAATACTGGAGCTGAATCATCAGCATATTTTTTTGCTAGCTCAATTACTTCATTTATAGCTACTTTATATGGAATTCCTTTATATAGCATTTCATAAATTGCAATTTTTATTAGACTTAAGTTTATTTTTGAAATTCTATTTAGACTCCAATTTTCTTTTAAGTTATTAATTATTAAGCTATCTATTTCTTCTTTATGTTCAGATAGTCCTGCAGTTATATCTTTTAAATAATCAGTAACTTTATTATCTGTAATTTCATTAGCTTCTATAAATAAATCTACTTGGCTTTCTTCTATAACTTTTTGAATTTCTATTCCATATACTAGTTTAAATGCTAGCTCTCTCATCGCTGATCTTTGCATCATTTCCTCCTAAAATTTATCTATAAATTCTTTTAGTTTTTCTTTTACTTCATCTTTATTGTTTTGAACATAGTGCCCTATAAATACACCTACAGCTATTACAGCAAATATAGCTAGTAATCTAAATAATCCTGTACATATCACTAAAATAGCTATTGCTGCACCAATTATCGCACCTTTATATCTAATTAAAAATTCTTTAACATTATTCTCTTTTTCCATATAGAATTACTCCTCTCTTGTTTCATTCTCTTCATTTTTTTCCTCATCATTTGTATTAACTTCTGCTTCTACTTCTTCTGGTTCATTTGTTTCAACTTGTTTTCTAGGTTGTCCTTTTAATTTTTTAGAAGTAATATTTTTAATTTTTACATTTACTTCTTTTACTTCTAAATCAGCTGCTCTTTTCATAGCATCTTTAATTTTATGTTGTAATTCTGTGGATACATCTTTTATAAAAACCTCTCTACTTACAACAGTTGTAACATATACTTTTAAGTTTTTATCTCTATCTACTAAAGTTTTGCTTGTTGTTGCTTCTGTTCCCGGTATTTCTTTTGCTACACTAGAAATCATATTCTCTAAACTTTCTTTTGATATTATAAGTTTTCCACTTGCATTTTCAAGTACAATTCCTTCTTTTGATTCGTCTTTAGGTTTACTTGCAAAACATAGTGATTTTAGAACTAAAATTAATAATATTCCACAAACCACTAGTGTTAATTTTACTCTTGATTCTCCTCCCTCTGTTAAATATATAATTGGGTTTACTAAAGAATCTGTTGGTATAATCTCTGTAACAACTAATGCAAGTAGTATGCTAAAAACACCTATTATTAATGCATATAATTTTAAAGATATTCTATCTATTATTTTCATCTTATTTTCTCCTTTTTTATTCTTCATTTTTTGTATTTTCTTCTTTAACTTCTGATGCATCTAAGTTTTCTTCTTTTTCAGTAATAGCATGAACTCCTTGTACATGTACATTTACTTCTGATACTTTAAGACCTGTCATTGTTTCAACAGATTTTTTTACTCTTGTTTGAATTTCAAATGCTACCTCTGGAATTCTCGCACCATATTCTACTATTATGTTTACATCTATTTTTGCATTCTTTTCTCCTACGTCAACTTTTATTCCTTTAGTTAGATTTTTCTTTCCACCTATTGCACTAAGAGCAAATCCACCTGCCATGCCATATACTCCAGGAACTTCTGAAACAGCAATTCCTGCATAAGTTGCAACAGCTTCATTTGCAATTTTAATTGTATCATTTCCTTCTGTAACTATTTCTTCTGTTACTTCTAAATCTTTATTCTCCTCCATAAAATAATCCTCCTTATTTTTATAAAGTATATAATATTCCATATTTTCACAATTAGTATATCAATATATCAGCTTTTTTACAAGTATTTAAACAAATTTTGCTCCAAGGTCAACTGTATTTCCTCTTAAAAAATCACTAATGCTCATTTTTTTCGCATTTTCCCCTTGTATTTCTAATACTTTTATTATTCCATCTATTGTTTTAATATATAACCCCTCTTTACTATTTGATACTATAACTGTTCCTGGCTTAATATTATCAATATCTTCTATTTTTTCTTTAAGTTCATCTAAAGAAACTATATCTACTTTCCAAAATTTTATTTTTTTATCCTTTAAGAAAGTATATGTTCCCATTATTGGATTTAATCCTCTTACTAAGTTTTTTATTTCCCTTGAAGTTTTTTCTTCCCATTCTATTTTTGACATTTGTTTATCTAGCAGGGGTGCAATAGAAAAATCTTCTCCTTGTGGTATTCTTTTTGCTGTTCCCTCTTGTATTTGATTTGTAGCCTCTTCTAACATTCTAGCACCTATTGTAGATAATCTATTCCATAATTCTCCTGTTGTTTCATTATCCAATATTTCGGTTTTCTCTTGCAGAATTATATCTCCTTCATCCATTTTTTCATTTAAGTACATTATTGTTACGCCTGTTTCTTTATCACCATTTAAAATTGACCATTGTATTGGTGCAGACCCCCTATATTTCGGTAAAAGAGATGGATGAACATTTATACAACCATGTTTTGGAATCTTTAAAAATGATTTTGGAAGTATCTTTCCATAAGAAACTACACAAACTATATCTGGATTTAAATTTCTAATTTCACTTTTAAATTCTTCATTATTTGCAATTTTCTCTGGTTGAAATAATTTCAAATTCTTTTCAAGAGCAAATTCTTTTACTGGTGATGCAATAAGTTTCATTCCTCTACCTGCTGGTCTATCAGGTGTTGTAACAACACCTAT
>JAAVXQ010000020.1 GCA_022790685.1 Clostridia bacterium | reverse complement strand
TTAAAATTTCTGAAATATGACTTTTTTTAGCTATTCCTATGGCACCTTTTAAAAGCCAGTCTGCACCTTTTACTAGTAATACAAATCCTATTGCCATTAAAATTATATTTATGAACATTAAGTTTCTCCTTTATCTTTAGTTATTTTATTATTATAACCAAAATATATTTTTTTCACAAAGACATTTTATTTGTTAATTATTATAAATTATTTTCTATATATTAATTATTTGTCCGTCTTCTAAAATATATAAGTTATCAATATTTTTATTTAATGCAACTTCTTTTGTATATTCATGCATATGTGTTGGTATTATTTTTTTGTTTTTATTCTGAATACAAATATTTTCTATATCATTAAGTCCCATATGAGAATCATTTCCGCTCCCTGTTAAACTCATATCTAATATAGCTATATCACTTTCTTTTACAATACTTTCTATACCATTACACATCTTACTATCTCCTGAAAATCCGATAGTTTTGTTATTATTTCTTATGATATATCCATATGCTGGTTCTAATTTTCCGTGATCTACTAAAACTGAATCTACAAATACATTTTTTGATATTTCTTCATTTTTCAATTCTTCAAATTCTATAAATTCAGTATTTATTATTTCTTTAATTTTGTCATAATTACTAGGAAATGATATTTCAAACAATTCTATAAGCTTTTTCAAGGTTCCCTTTGGGCAATATATTTTTGTTTCTGTAGAACTTTTATAAAAGTATTTTTCTAGCATAAAAAATGGTATGTCTAAAAAATGGTCCCCATGTAAATGTGTAATTAATATAACTTTTATTTTTAATATATCTTCTTTTAATTGTTTCGCTTTTTTGCAAAATCCGTTTGGCATATCTACTAGTATTTCTTTATCAATTAATGTTGATGCACTAAAACTTTTTGCTCCTATAGACCCCGTTCCTATAAATTTTATTTCCAATATATTATTCTCCTTTAAAACTTCTTCCTATATATCACTTTATTTATTTTCCAGTATTTCTTTTAATTTAGACAAATTTTTTGATAAACTTATTACATCTAGTGGTATTTCTATTAATTCGTTATTTACAACCACATAATTTACTATATCAATTTTGCTTATATCAATAGCATTTTCTAGTTCTTTTCTAAGATAATGAAGTTGTACACAATGAGGCGACTTATCAACTGTAGCAAAAATTATCTTTTTTATTTTTCCTCTTGCTAACATTCCTATTACTTTAGTTACTAGCATATTTAGATGTTCTTTTTCTAAGCATACATCATAAATATTCTCAGAAATTTTTTTTAATTCTTTATATCCTTCTGGCTGCATAGATTCAAGGCAACTTCCTACTATTATCATTGTTTCATTAGTATCAAAGCAATTAGTCTTTAATAAATCTTTCATAATTTTCTCCCAATATACTTAAAATCTAAATAAAAAATTAGTTAAAACTTGGTAAATCTCTGGTCTTTCTACAAGTTCATTATTTTCTATCATTTTTTGTATTGTTTGTAAATCAACAAATTTTACCGCTTGTACTTCTTCTTTTTGAAAATATAAAGTTTTGTCATCTACTCCTGAGGTTCTTAAAATAAAGAAATCATAAAACTGTCTTTCTATAAAATCATCTCTAAATTTTTGCTCTTTTCTAAAGCAATACATATATCTAAAATCTTTTATTTCGGTTCTATATCCTAAAAGCACACTAACTTCTTCATTTATTTCACGTGCTGCTGCTGATAACGAATCTTGCCCAGCAGAAATATGCCCAGCAACAGAAATATCCCACATTCCAGCATTCTTTTCTTTGTTTGCGCTTCTTTGTTGCATTAGTATTTCATTTTTTTCATTTACAATAGCAACTAAAATTGCTCTATGCCATAATCCTTTTTTATGTATTTCGTCTCTAGGTAACACTTCACCTGTTAACACTCCATTTTCATTTAGCACATCAATTAATTCACTGCTCATACTAAATTCTCCTTTAAAATATATTTCCACTCTATATTACTTTTAAAATTATAACATAATATGTAATATTACGCTAGATTTTTCTTTGCATTTATCAATTTTATAATATTAGTTTATTTTTTTTAAAAATTTTAAAATTATCTTATAAATAAAAAAGTGATAAAGTACCAATCAAAATCATAATCAATACTTTATCGCCCTTATTAAAATACTATTTCGCTAATGAAGCAATCCAATCAGATGGCATAGTCGTTGTTTAGCAAAATTAAAAATAGAAGCTCCCCAACCAATCTACATGTAATCTATTCTTCTACAGAATCTATAATTTGTATGTTACTAATTTTTGCAATTTGTTCATCTTGAGCTGGAACATTTAAATTAATAGGATTTCCTATATTTTCAGTAGTGCAACCAAATAGTAATGTAAATTCCAAGTTATCTATATTATCTAGTGATATTTTTTCTAAATTAAGACCAGTAGCTAGACTAGCATTTCTAGAAAATACTATTTTATTTTCATTACTATTAACACCTTTAATTTGTTCTTCTACTGGAAATACATAGTTCATATCATCTATTTTTTCTCTAATTAAAACTTTCCATTCATTTCCTAAACAACCATTTTCTTCATAATAAAATGTAATATTTCCATGATTAATATCTATATTTTGAATAATAAGGTTTCCACCTAACACACTTGTAGCATTATATGTTTTATTATCAGACTTTACAGGATACCATGTTGCTTTATCATACATTTCTTCTTCCTCTGTTTTTCCATTTTCATTAACGTTTCTATCTTCAAATAGTTTGCTCTTAACCGGAGTTACATTTAAGGTATTCGCTCCATTTTCTGAACTAAGTAATATTATAAAATTTTCTTCGTCCATAATTGTATCTGTTTCTTTAATGTCATATGCAAATTTTTCTTGCAACTGTCCATTTTCTTTTACATATATTTTCTTGCCTGCAACACTTCCACCATAAATCATATTTGGTATGGAATTATTATTTTCATCTGTAATTGTAAAACTAGTATATTCTAACGAACTTTCATTATATTCTTTGTAAGTAATACCATCTACTATTTTTTTAGCCTTTATAAATTTTTGAAATTTGGTATTACAGATTTTTTCAATTATAATTTTAGTATGTTCATCAATATTTTCTTCTGATATTATAGAAGTATTTTCATTTTCTTTTAATTCTATTTCAGATTTTATAGTTTTTCCTATAGTTATAGCCTCATTATCTCCATCTTCAAATCCATATATAATTCCAGAAGAAATATCTTCAATTCCTATTTCTAAATTTAAATGATTCGTATTTTCATCCATTATATTTATAATTTGTGTATATGTATATTCATTATCAGAAACTTTATCAACATATCCAGCTATATTTGTAAGTTCTTTTGAATTTGCAAATACTTTTTGGGAAATATGTAAGTCATATCCAATTCCATTCACATATTCTATTGGTTTTGTCATCTTTTCAAATGCCTTATCTTTAAGATTTATTTTGTATTCCGCAATAATATAAGCTTTATCCCCAGACATACTTTCTAATGTCATATTTAAATATTCATTTTCTATTGATTGATTAATTTCTATTAAACTATTTTCATAATTTTGACCTAATTTAAAAAATCCCATTTTCTCCATATTTACATTTTTGCTTATTCCAGCATAAGTGGTTATACTTGCAGTAGCTATAATAAAAAATGCTACAACTTTTTGTAAAGTGTTTAATTTAATTTTATTTTTTGTTTTAATATTTTCAAGCTCATTTCCTTCTGATTCAGTAGATTTTAGATTTTCATATTTTAAGTATACACAGTCTTTAAAGTATTTTCTTTTTCCTTCCAAATTTTTATCCATTATAATTATTTACCTCTTTCATTAATATTTTTTTCAATTTTCTTCTGCCTCTATAAATTAATGTTTTTACTTGTGATAATGACATATTTAATGTATTACATATTTCCTTATACGATAATTCTTCTATATCTGCAAGATATATTATTTGATTTTGTGGTTCTGGTAAATTATCTATTGCAATTTTTAGATTTTGGCTCTGTTCTTTGTCAAAAATTATGTCTTCAATTTCTTCTTCATTAAAAAGATAGTCATTATCTTTTAAGTATGTAATTTTATTTTCTCTTTTTATATAATTAAGTGTTTTGCTTTTAGCAATTGTATAAAGGTACGCTTTTAAGGAGTATTTAGAATCGTATTTTTCTTTATTCATAAGAATATAAACAAAAACATCTTGTGCTAAATCTTCAGCAACATCCATACTTTTTATAAATTTATAAATAAAATAAATTATTTTTTCCATGTATTTATTCATAATATGTTCAAATGATTCGTTATCTCCATTTAAAAACCTCCTATATAGTTTTTTATCTTCCTCCATTTTTTCCTCCATTTGAATATAAGATCTTATTTCTAATTATAATACAATTTTAAAGTACTAAAAGTTGCACTTTTAACAATTTTTTAATAAATATATCAAATTTCTATTTTATTAAGTAATATTAATTAGATAATTATTTTCAATATTAAATAGCATTTGCAAAATAATAACCATACATAAAATGTACGGTTATTATCATTATTATTACTATTATCTATTTCATCTCTAATCTATCTTTAAATGCATTTCCTACAACATTTCCAAATACTCTATAAGTATTACTTTACCTATCAAAATGCAATCTTCAAATAATTACATTTGATAATTTTTAAGACTAGCTAAAGCTAGTCTTTTTCTGGTGCCGATGGTGGGACTCGAACCCACATGGTTTCCCGCACGATTTTGAGTCGTGTGCGTCTGCCAGTTCCGCCACATCGGCATATTATATATTTTATAACTACCTTAATATATTAGCATATAAAACTTTTTTTGTCTATATATAATAAAAAAATAGATTGTTTTATAAAAAACAATCTACTCTTTACTTACAAATCTTATTTTGTCTTATATTTCCAATAATATGGTCTAATCTCTGGATATAAATCTTTTATGTGTATTAATTTCCCATCTTTTAAAGTTATTCTTAAATTAGGATATGTTTTTATCATTTTTTCATTTCCCCAGTGTTTATATATAAAGTCGGATTTTTCCTTATCATTATATATTTTCTTATATAATTCAGTCACTGGTTCCTTGTTTGCTACCTCTAAATCTTTTAAAGTTATTACTCTAATAAAATAATAGTATATAGCCATTGCAGATACTATACAATTAATAAATAAAAGTATAACAACAGTTACTACAATAACTTTTATATAGTTTAATTTTATTTTTGATTTTATATAATCTATAAATTTATCTACTCTTGGATTAATGACTCTCATAAGATATACTCCTATAAGTCCCCAAAAGAACGAATACATTAAGCATATTCTTCCATTTATGTTTAAGAAATGATTAGAATAGTCCCACCATTTTACTTTAAGAAGCATCTCTCCTAAGAAACTTATTATATATTCTGTTACTGAACCAACTGCAAAGCCTCCTATAAATAGTAAATGATTATCTCCTTTGCAAAAATATCGTAAGCATACTATCATTATTA
>JAAVXQ010000019.1 GCA_022790685.1 Clostridia bacterium | reverse complement strand
TTTATAGAATACTCTTTTCCACTAGCTCCAACATCTAATACTGAAACAAATCCATTTGAATTTTTAAATAATTCTTTACCTTCTAATTGTTCTGGATTTACTATTTTTTCTAATTGATCTTTTGTCATATATTTTAGCATTTCATTTTCAAAATCTTTATACTTGATTTCTGATAAGATATAATTATCTTTATCACCTTTTTTAGTAGTGTCTAGTTCATAACTAAATCCTAACTGTGCAAAAATAGATGTTGGTGCACCATTTGCACAAGATAAAAGTTTTAAATAAGTTTCTAATACATTTTTACATTGATTCTTTACACTAGAATCTAATTCAGATGTAGTAGAATTGCTTGTTTCATTAAAATTTACAGTATTATTAACAGTAGTATTAGAAGCTTCCTTTGAAGTAGTATTAAGATTTTCTCCTAATGCAGATGAATTAGTATTATCTGCAGGATTAGAAGTTTTTGTAGAATAAGCAAAAAATCCTACGATTAATAAGACAATAATTAATAATGAAATACCGATAATAATTTTTTTGTTCATAATTTTCTCCTTTTCAATTTTTTCTAATAAAATTATATATTACTAAAGAGTCTTAGTCAAGAGCTACAGGATGTATTTTTTGAAAGCTTTTAGGTATACTACTATTGATTTTTTAAGCTTTTAGTGATATATATAATATGTTAAATTTACTTTAAAAATATAGGAGGAAAAATGGGATTTTTTGATAAATTAAAACAAGGATTAGGAAAAACAAAAAGTTCTATAGATGATAAAATAAATAATGTTTTTAGTGTTTTTAGAAAAGTTGATGAAGAATTATTAGAAGAATTAGAAGAAATTTTAATTATGTCTGATATAGGAATGGAGACTTCTATAAAGATAATAGATAATTTAAGAGATAAAGCCAAAAAGGAAAAAATTGAAAGTGAAGAAGAATTAAAAAAAGCTCTTAAAAGCATTATGAAGGAAATTTTAGATGTAGAAGATACAAAACTTAATTTAGATACAAAGCCATCAATAATTTTAATAGTTGGTGTAAATGGAGTTGGAAAAACAACTTCAATAGGAAAAATTGCAAATAATTTAGTAAAAGAAGGCAAGAAGGTAGTAATTGCAGCAGCTGATACCTTTAGAGCAGCCGCTGTTGAACAATTGGAAATTTGGGCAAATAGATCCAAAAGTGCAATTATTAAAAAAGAGGAAGGAGCAGATCCCGCTTCGGTAGTATATGATGCAATTCAAGAAACTAAAAATAAAAATGCAGATGTACTAATAATTGATACAGCAGGAAGACTTCATAATAAAAAATATTTAATGGACGAGCTTGCAAAAATAAATAAAATAATAGAAAAAGAAGCTTCAAGTTGGAGTAAAGAAGTATTACTGGTTCTAGATGCTGAAACAGGCCAAAATGCAATTTTACAAACAAAAGCATTTAAAGAAACCACTGACATAACAGGAATAGTTCTTACTAAACTTGATGGAACTGCAAAAGGTGGGGTTGTAATAGGAATAGTTGCAGAAAATAAGATACCAGTAAAATTTATTGGTGTTGGTGAACAAATTGATGATATGCAAGTTTTTAATTCACAAGAATTTTTAGATGCTATTATATAGATAAAGAAATAGTAAAATTTTTAATAAATATATTTTTTAGAAAAGGCTATACTTTAAAGATGTTTTTCTAAAATAACCATAAGAGTATTTATAGGTATATACTTAAAGTTGTAAATAGAGATTTACAAAATCAAACCTAAATTTTTTATCTTAGAAAGGATTAATATGGAAAACAAAAAAGATACTACAAAAGATAAGAAAAATAAATCTATAAAAATAAGAACAATTGCAGTTTTGGTATCAATTTTAGTTTTTGTATTACTTACTGCAATATCAATAAGAGGACAATATTTAAAGGTAATAGAAATTAGTGAAGAATATGTTCAAGTATTTTATAAAAATTTGCAAAATAGATATACAGTTTTTGGAGTTAGTTTTTTAGTAATTTATGTTGCTATATATATTACAAATAAATTTATAAAAAAAGGACTTAGTAGTTTTTTTGAAGATGAAAAAAAGAAAATTCCAAAACTACCAAATAAAAGTATTTGTATAATAGTAGCTCTTTTAGGAGGGTTTATTATATCAAATACATTAACAGAAGAGTTTGTTATGTTTGCTAATTCAGCTTTATTTGGTAGAAATGATCCGATTTTTGAAATAGATATTAGCTTTTATGTATTTAAATTGCCATTTATTAAATCAATACTTATATTATTAATAGAAGCTATTATTGTTTTAATTATATATACAGCTTTATATTATGTAATATCTCTTAATACGTACTTTGATGGAGTAGATGTAGAAACTTTGAAGAAAAATACTTTTGTAAAACAAGAATTATTTTTTGTAATTTTAATATCTATAGTATTTGCTATATATATTGTTTTTTCTGCTCAAGGAATATTAACACAAAATATGCTTTCAATTAATGATACACTAGATACTGAACTTATAGGAGCAGGAAAAACTGATGTAACAATTAAGCTATGGGGATGTAGAATTCTTGCTGTTATTTTGGTGATTTCTGTACTTAGATTAATAAAATATGTAAAGAAAGCCAATTTTAAACAATCAGCAATTTCAGCAGCAATTATACCTGTTTATTTAATAGGATTATTTTTGGTAATGACATATACAGATGTCATTTCATCAAAAACTAATGAACTGGATAAACAAAAAGACTATATCGGATATAATATTGATAATACCAAAGAAGCGTATGGTATACAAATAGATCAAAAAAATATAGATACCTATAAGGCAATAACTCATGAACAAGTTAATAGTAATTCTAATATTATCAATAATATACCTGTAATATCAGAAGATGTAACACTAAAATCAGTTGCTGAACATCAAGAAAATAGTGTTTACTATTCTTATGAAAACACTATGCTTGCTAGATATAAAATAAATGATAATAACAGATTAGTATACATTATACCAAGAGGCATAATTAATGATGGTAGTATAAGTTATAATAATAGAACATTTAAATATACACATGGATATTCAGCTGTAATAAGTACTGCAAATGATTCAGATAAAAATGGATATTCAGAATATATTTTATCAGACTTTAACTCATCAGATAAAATAAAAATAACAGAGCCAAGAATATATTTTGGGCTAAAAACAAATAGCGCAATTGTAGTAAATACAAATTTTGGAAAAGAATATGATTATCCAATAACTGCTACAACATATAATGAAAACTTATATGATGGAAAAGCTGGATTAAAATTAAACATTTTTGATAGACTAGTAGTAGCAATAAGAGAGAAAAATATAAAACTTGCCTTTTCATCATATATAAATAAAGATTCTAAAATTATTACAAATAGAAATATAATAGAAAGAGCTAAAACTTTATTACCTAATGTTCTTTATGATGAAAATCCATATTTAGTAATAACAGAGGAAGGAAGACTAGTGTGGGTATTAGATGCATATACAAGAACACATAATTACCCATATTCTCAAAAAAGTGTAATTAATATAAAAGGATATAAAGAAAGATTAAACTATATAAGAAATTCAGTAAAAATATTAATAGATGCATATGATGGAACTATGAAATTTTACATTACAGACAGAAATGATCCAATAATTATGACATATGCAAATGTATATCCAGAGCTTTTTGTAGATAGTAGTGAAAGTATTCCAAAAGATATTAGTGAACATCTTATTTATCCAAAATTTTTATATAAAATTCAAGCTAATATGATTAATATGTATCATGACATAAGTGAAGATGTATTATACAGAGCAGATGATATATGGCAAATAACACCAAATACAATAAGCTCAAATTCACAAGTTACAACTAATTCCTCAGCTATAGAACCATATTATACAATGTTAAAAACTATAGATAGTGATAAAGAGAAATTTGGATTAGTTGTACCATATAATAAACTTGGAAAACAGAATATAACTTCATATTTAGTAGGAACTTCTGAAAATGGACAGCAAAAATTGTCTTTATATAAATTTAATTCAGAAAGTAATGTTATAGGAATTGCAGAGCTTAACAATCAAATAGAACAAGATGCAAATATTTCAGCAGAATTGGAAAGTTTAAATACTATAGGAACAAAACTTGTAAAAAATATGTTAATAATACCAATAAAAAATACTTTGTTATATGTAGAACCAATTTATCAGGTAAGACTTAACGAAAAAGAAATACCAGTGCTAAAGAAAGTTATTGTAGCTTCTGGAAATACTGTTGCAATGGGAGACAATTTAGAAGAGGCAGTTTTAAATTTATTTAATGACTATGCAGTAGATTTAGAATTTGTTGATATAGAAGATATTACAGCATTAGTAGATTCTGTAATAAAAGCAAATAATAATTTAAATGAATCAATAAGTGCTTCTGATTTTGAGATGATAGGTAAAGATATAAGTAGATTACAAGCTATAATAAAACAACTAGAAACAGCCAGAAATAAGGAAATAGAAAAAGAAAAGGAGACTACTGGGGGCACAGATTTAATAACATCACTTTTTGGTAAAGATGAGGAAAATAATACTGTTTCAGAAAAAGAAAACTCTGGTAATTTAGTAGATTCGCAAAATACAATTAATAATGAGGTTTCAAAATAAAATAATATATTTTACCAATCTATAGTAAATAGATTAGGTACAAGGAGGAAAAGATGAACTTAGCTAACAAACTAACAATTTTTAGAATGATTTTAGTTCCAATAATTATGGTAGTTCCAATTATTGACAATTTAGCTGGAATACCTGGAGAATTTTTAGGAATAACTTCTGCTTTTTGGATAATGAATATAATTTTTATTATTGCATCAATAACAGATAAACTAGATGGATATATAGCAAGAAGTAGAAATCAAGTTACTACATTTGGAAAATTCTTAGATCCATTGGCTGATAAGATATTAGTTTTAGCAGCTTTAGTAATTTTAGTAGAATACGCAAAAATTCCATCTTGGATACCTATAATAGTACTTGCAAGAGAATTTATAGTTTCTGGATATAGAATGCTAGCAGTAGAAAAAGGTGGAAAAGTTATAGCAGCTTCAATGTGGGGAAAGTTAAAAACTGTAACTCAAATGATAGCAATAATTTTTGCATTTATGGACAAGTTTAAATTCGGTGAATTTATTTTTAGAACTGCAAATGAAAACGAAGCGCTTATAAGTAGTGCAGGAATTTATATGACAACAGGACAATATATAATAAATATAATAACAACAGTTCTTTTAATAATATCAGTTATTGCTACAATTTTTTCTGGTTGGGATTATTTAAAAGGTGGAAAAGACTTGTTTAAAGAAGAAAAGGAAACAAAATAAAATATTTTATAAAACTTTACTTAAAAACAAGTTGTATTAAATATTAAACTAAAAATAAGGCTTTATTTAAAGTATGAAGGTTATATGATTTCTATTTTTAAATAAAGCCTTAAGTTCATATTTCCATAAATAAGGAGAAAACAAATGAATAAAAAGGAAGCCAAAAAGAGAATTAACGAACTTAATAAGTTAACTAAATATTATGCAGAAAAATATTATGATGATGACGAGCCAGAAGTAAGTGATTTTGAATATGATATGCTTATGTTAGAATTAAGAAATTTAGAAAAAGAATTTCCAGAGTTTATAACTAAAGAATCACTTACACAACATGTAGGTGGAAATGTAAAAGAAGGGTTTGAAAAGGTAGAACATGAAGTACCACTTCAAAGTTTATTAGACATATTTGACTTTGAAGACTTATATGCTTTTGATGATAGAGTACAAAAAACCTTAGAAACTAAACCAGAATATGTGGTAGAAACAAAAATTGATGGCTTATCAGTTGCACTTGAATATGTAAATGGAATTTTTGTAAGAGGTGCAACCAGAGGAAATGGACTAGTAGGAGAAGATATTACAGAAAATTTGAAAACTGTAAAAAGCATACCTAAAAAACTAAAAGAAGATATAAATATTATTGTGCGTGGAGAAGTGTTTATAGGAAAAAAAGAATTTGAATTAATGAATGAAGAAAGACAGAAGAATGAAGAGAGCTTATTTGCAAACGCAAGAAATGCTGCGGCACGGTTCTCTTAGACAATTAGATAGTTCTATAACAGCTAAAAGACCCTTAGATATTTATATTTTTAATGTTCAAAAATGTGAAAGTATAAATTTTAAGTCACATTATGAATCATTAGTATATCTTGAAAAAATAGGTTTTAATGTAAATCCTATAAAAATTCTATGTAAAAATGTAGAAGAAGTAATAGAAGCTATAAATAAAATAGGAGAAGATAGAGAAAAACTAACTTTTGGAATAGATGGAGCTGTTATAAAAGTTGATAATTTAAAACAAAGAGAAGTTTTAGGAACAAATTACAAGACTCCAAAGTGGGCAATTGCATATAAATATCCACCAGAGCAAAAAGAAACTATAGTAAAAGATATTATATGTCAAGTTGGAAGGACTGGTGTTATAACACCTATGGCAATATTAGATCCAGTAAAAGTTGCTGGTTCAACTATTTCTAAAACTACTCTTCATAATGAGGACTTTATAAAAGAAAAAGAACTTATGATAGGAGATACTGTTTTAATACAAAAAGCAGGAGATGTAATACCAGAAGTAGTAAAAGTATTAAAAGAAAAAAGAACAGGAAACGAAAAAAAATTTAATATGCCAGAAAAATGCCCTGTTTGTAACGCCTTAGCAGTAAGAGAAGAAGGAGAAGCTGCTGTAAGATGTATAGGAATAGAATGTCCAGCTAAACAATATAGAAATATAATTCATTTTGCTTCAAGAGAAGCTATGAATATTTTAGGATTAGGAGATAGCATAATTGAAGAGTTTCTAGAAAGAGGGATGATAAGTAATATTGCTGATTTATATACTCTTAGTTTGGAAGATATTGCGACTTTAAAGAAAAATGGAAAGAAATTTGCCCAAAATTTAGTAGTTGCAATAAATAATAGTAAACAAAATGATTTATATAGATTGATAAATGGATTGGGAATACGAAACATAGGTGTAAAAGCTGCAAAATCTATAGCAAAACATTTCAAGAATATTGATAATATAATGCAGGCAGAATATGAAGACTTCTTAAGTATTGATGATGTAGGAGAAATAATGGCAAAAAGTATTGTTAATTTCTTTAAGCAAGAACAAACTATGGATTTAATTGAGAAATTAAGAGAAAATGGTGTTAATTTCGAGTGTTTAGAAGATGAAGCGACAGATTTACGCTTTAGTGGAAAAATATTTGTATTAACAGGAAGTCTAGATAAATATTCAAGGAAAGAGGCAGAAGAAATAATAGAAAAATTTGGTGGGAAAACTTCTTCATCTGTTTCTAAAAAAACAAATTATGTACTTTCAGGAGAAGATAGTGGAAGTAAACTTACAAAGGCAAGAGAGTTAGGTATAGAGGTTATTTCAGAGGAAGATTTTGAAAATATGATAAAATAAATATTTATAATGAAAGGAGAAAGGATATATTTTTTATATATTCAAAAATAAAAATGGAAAAAGATTACAATTTTGAGATGTTTTGGGAAGATTTAAATAATGGATTTCAAATATACTATACTTATATGGATTGTAGATATTTAATATATAAAATGGATAAAAATTGTTATAAAAATGAACTTGTAAGTATAAAAGAAAAATGCCCACATCAAAAAAATGCAATATACACTTTAAAAAGAGTAAGAGAAATATTTCCATTTATGGAAGAGTTAGAATACAATTCTGGTTTTAATGACCTTTAAAGAAAAGTTAACATAAATTGACGTGTATTCTTTTTTATGATAAAATATATAACGAACAAACTTTAGAAAGGTGATGGCTTTATGGACTATAGCAAAGAGACACTATGTAAAGTATATGGGCTAACCGAGCTTACAGATGAAGCCTTCTCTGATATACTAAAGGATCTTTTGGAAAATCCAGAAAGATATCGGAGAAAAGTTTTAAGTCTGTACAAGCAAAAAGAGCAAACTAACAGCGAATTGTGTGCTAAATGCAAGGGAAAGTGCTGTAAACTGGCGCCCTGTCATCTAGCTCCAAGTGACCTACCTAAAATATCGCTTATAACAATAATAAAAGAGATTAAAAAAGGTCATATTTCTATTGTGAAAACTCTTAAAAGTGGTTGGGAGCCAGTATACATCTTAAGAATCAGAGGTCGAGGTAGACCAATTAGCGATGTTGCATCAGTATGGGGAATAGAGTGTAGTTATTTAACAGAAAATGGCTGCGAACTTTCTTATGCTAAGAGACCGCTAGGGGCAAAGCTTCTGATTCCAAATGCAGAAAGGTGTATAAGTGTATACGACATATCCACCTGCCAGGTGGATTGGCTTCCATATCAGGAACTTCTAAAAAGCCTATATATCTTTTACAAGATCGTAAGCTTCAACTGAGAAAAATGAAAAAAGCAGAACTTCATAGCCGATAATTTGGCTGGCAAAGTCTGCTTTTTTTCTTGCAAAAATATAGGTTTTGATATAGAATATAATTATTAAAAAAATGAGAAATTTATAGAGTAAAAAAGCTTTATTTAAGAATAAAACAAGATTATAGAAATATATCTTTGGAGGTAAATAATGGAGGACTTTGAAGAGAACTTATTAGTTCCAAAAATTAAAGATACAGAAGAAGAAATATCAGAAATATCTTTAAGACCTAAAACATTAAATGAATATATTGGACAAACAAAAGTAAAAGAAAATATGAAAGTATATATTGAAGCTGCAAAAAAAAGAGGAGAACCCTTAGATCATATATTATTATATGGTCCTCCAGGTCTTGGAAAAACTACACTTTCTAATATTATTGCATGTGAGATGAATTCAAATATAAGAATTACCTCAGGTCCAGCTATAGAAAAGCCAGGAGACCTAGCAGCACTTCTTACAAATTTAGCAGAAAATGATGTGTTATTTATAGATGAGATACATAGATTAAATAGAAGTGTTGAAGAAATATTATATCCAGCTTTAGAAGATTATAGCTTAGATATAATTATAGGAAAAGGACCAAGTGCTCGTTCAATAAGATTAGACCTTCCAAAGTTTACTTTAATTGGTGCAACAACAAGAGCAGGTTCGCTTTCTACACCATTAAGAGATAGATTTGGAATAATATCAAAATTAGAACTTTATTCAGAGGAAGACTTAAAATCTATTGTAAAAAGATCAAGTGATATTCTAGAAATAAATATTGAACCAGAAGCAGCAAATGAAGTTGCTAAAAGATCTAGAGGAACCCCAAGAATAGCGAATAGATTATTAAAACGTGTTAGAGATTATGCAATTGTTTTAGGAAATGGAAATATAACTTTAGAAATTACAAAAATTGCACTTAGTAAATTAGAGATAGATGATTTAGGATTAGATAATACTGATAGAAAAATTTTAGAAACCATAATATATAAATATGCTGGAAAACCAGTAGGAGTTGAAGCTTTAGCTGCAACTATAAATGAAGAAGTAGAAACAATAGAAGATGTATATGAGCCATATTTAATGCAAATAGGTTTTTTAGCAAGAACTCCTAGAGGAAGAATTGTAACACCTATGGCTTATGAACATTTAGGAATAGAATATAGCCAAGAATAATAGTGACTTAAAATAAGCAAATATAAAATATATAATTAAGGAAAATAAATGAAAAAAAAGATATATGATATTTTTAAAATATTTTTAATATGTTTTGTTCTAGAAACTATATTATTTAATATAACTACTTATATTTCAGTTATAAGAAAAGGGGAAAAGCAAACTTTTAATATAGGAGACAATTATAACTTTTTATATACAGATAATGAAGATGAAATTATTATACCAATTGATAATATAAACCAAAATATCAAGTCATTAAAATTAAATTTAAAAGAAAATATGAATATTGATAAATTTGATTATAGAATAGCATATGCTGATGAAACTAGTAAAGAATTACGATGGATGCAAAATATAAAAACTTGTGTAAATGGAAATGAAAAGACAGAATATATAAGCTTATTTTTATCAGGAAATGTTAGTAGAATTCAAGTTTTGATAGATAATACTGCAGAAGTAGAAAATGGATTAATAGATAGTATAACCATTAATGAAAATATTAAATTTAAATTCAATATTTTACGTTTTGTAATTGTATTTGCAATATTTTTATTTATATATTTAGTAAAAGATGCAGAAAAAATATTTATAAAAACTAGTTTTAAACAAGAAGTTTGCTTATTACTAATAGTATTTTTTGCAATACTTATAGCAAACACCTTAAATAATTTTTCAGGTAGTGAAGAACTAGATTTTTATTCTAATGAATTTTTATATTCAATTAAGAATGGACAAACTAATTTACCAGTAGATCCTAGTGACAAAATTAAAAATTTGGAAGATCCATATGATAGTTTAGTTAGGGGAAATGAGGCAGAAAGAGGGAAAGACTATATATGGGATACGGCATATTATAATGGAAAAGCATATGTATATTTTGGAATAGTTCCACTCCTTTTACTATTTTTACCATTTAATCTAATAACAAAATTAAATATGGGATGTAATGTAGCAGTACTTATATATTCAGCATTTTCATTTATACTTTTAAAAGAAATACTTGTAAATATAATAAATAAGTACTTTAAAGAGGTTTCTTTTAAGATAGTAGTATCAGCTCTTGCAAGTCTGTGTTTTGGAAGTTTAATATTATTTTTAAATGGAATTCCAAGATATTATGAAGTTGCAATTATATCTGGATTATTTTTCTCACTTTTAGGAATACTGCTAATTCTACAATCAGAAGATAAAAATTCATATATAAAAATGTTTTTTGGATGTTTGTCTTTAGCACTAGCTGTTGGATGTAGACCTACATATTTGTTTATTTCATTAATAATATTACCAATTTTAGCTCAAAAACTAATTAAAAATGTAAAAAGCAAAAATAAGAAAGAAGTTATAAAAGAATTAATTGCTGTAATGATACCATATATAACTGTTGGATTAGCACTTATGTATTATAATTATATAAGATTTGACAGTATATTTGAGTTTGGAGCTAAATACCAATTAACAATAAATAATATGGCAAAACTAGGCAGTAGATTATATACAATTCCTAAACGGATTATTATGCAATTTATTTAGCTTACCAGTATTTACTGATAGTTTTCCTTTCATAGGACATCATAATAATTTTGCTTTTAATGGATATTATTTTATTGAAAATATGATAGGTGGACTTTTCATTTTATCACCAATATGTTTTTGTAATTTTTATATTTTCAAATTACATAAATTTGAAGAAGATATAAATTTTAGGAACTTTATAAAAACTTTATGCTTAGTAGCCTTAAGTATTACAATTGCTAGTATTTGTATGGCAGGAAGCAATCAAAGATATTTAGTTGATTATAGTTGGATATGGATTTTATCAGCAATACTGATTTTCTTGTCTATATATACTAAATTGAAACGGAGAAGACGCTAAAAAGATTATGGAAAAAATTATAATTGTGATAAGTATTTATACAGTTATTATAAATATTTTAGCAGGTATTGTTTCAGAAAAGAACTTTATAAAAGATAATTCACCAAAAGAATTTTATAATGCTAAATATATAATATGTTTTTGGGAATAGTTTGAAAGGAAATGTATGACAGAATTTATTGAAAAAAATTCAAGTAAAATTGTAATAATGATATTAATATTTGGGATATTATTAAGATTTATATTTATACAAACAAAAGATATAACAGAGTTTCAATATGATACAGGCTTTACTATACAAAGTAAAGCAGCATATGAAAAAGTATTTGAGAGAAGTGAAGAGGTTATGCTAAGGTACAGACACTTAGATTACATAATGATAATTTTTCTTACCTCTCATCTTCCAAATGTAAATTCTGTGCAATTATATCATCCACCATTACACCATATAATATCTGCTACTTTTTTGAAACTAATAAATAATTTTAATATTTCTGCATATGACAAATTAGAAACTTTGCAGATATTACCTTTTATATATTCAAGTATGATTTTGATTTTTTCATATTGTATATTAAAAGAATTAGGAATTAAAGATAAATATAAGATTATTAGTTTAATAATAGTAGCTATATATCCACTAAATATATATTTATCAGGTATGATAAATAATGATGCTTTAATGACAATGTTTTCAGTCATTAGTATTTTATACATTATAAAGTGGTATAAAAATCCTTCTATCAAAAATGCAATAATAATAGCAATTTCTATAGGTTTAGGAATGCTTACAAAAACTTCTATAATGGTTTCAGTAGGAATAGCTGGGATAGTATTTTTAATGAAATTATTTGAAATGCTTCTAAAGGATAATATTAAAGACATTAAGAAAATACTTTTGGAAGGAATTATATTTTTTATAATTGTAATTCCAATGGGATTAGCGTTTCCTATAAGAAATTATAAACTTTTTGGTCAAACACCTTTTGGAATAATTACTGCAAATGATGATTTT
>JAAVXQ010000018.1 GCA_022790685.1 Clostridia bacterium | reverse complement strand
ATCATAATTGAATTTTATCATAAAAGAAGTGAAAAAGATACAATTTTTTTAAAAATATATCATTTTCGCTTGTTTGCCATACAAAAAAATAATATAATAAATTTACCAAAAAAGTCTTGACAAAGATTAGATAGTCAATTTGCTTATTCAATTAAAATTCAAAAAGAACTCAAAATTAGAGTTCTTTTTTTTAATCTTTATTATATAAACATTCAGCTATTAACTTCATAGCATCAGAAAAAACTGCTTTATAAAAGTTTTTATTTTTAATTTTTTGTGTTGCAGAAAGTGTTTTAAGATAATTATCAATACTTTTTTTAATTTGAACTACAGTTTCTGGAAATAAATTATCTGGTAGATTATCTATTGCAGAGTATATTTTTTTATAATCTTTATGTTCCTGTTCTACTATTTCTTGTTCATCATCAATATTGCAGATTTCGTTTTCTCGATTTTCGAAAATATGGTTTAAAATATTTGTTTTTTCATACATAAATTCGTCTTTTGGTATTTCCATATAAATGTTCCTTCTTTCTAATAAATTTATATGTCATTATTCTGACAACAATACATATTATACAATGCTAAAATTTAATATGTCAATACTTTTACGTAAGAATACTTACGTCATTATTCTTTAACTTTTGCTAAACTTTTTTCGAAAGGGTGTGAATAATGATGTTAACTTTAGAACAAGCTATTAGAACTAGAATTTTAAATTTAGCCAAAGAAAGAAATTTAACAATTAACAAAGTATCAATGTTGTCAGGTATGCCTCATACTACATTACTACTTTTTATGAATAATGAAACACACGATCCAAGAATTTCTACACTATTACATATATGTGAAGCTTTTAACATATCTTTAGATGATTTTTTTAAAGACAAATTATTTAACGAAGTAAAAGCAGAATAAGGAGAGTAAAATGACATTAGAAACTGCAATTAGAAAAAGAATAAAAGAATTAGCAAATCAAAATAACATAACTATAAACAAAGTTTCAACATTAGCAGGCTTAACGCATACTACTTTATTAGCTTTTATGAACGGAGAAACACATGACCCGAGAATTTCTACATTATTGCATATTTGTGAAGCTTTTGAAATAGACCTAAAAGAGTTTTTTAATGCTCCAATATTTAGAAATGTTATAGATGAATAGTAAAATATATTTTAGATGTAAATAATTAAATTTACATCTATTTTTTATTAAGGGGGAGCAAATGGGGAGAATAAAGTAAATATTAGCCAATAATTTTGAAAATATGCCAAATAACGAAAAATAATAAAATACAGTAATATCAATACTTACAAATACTTTTGAATAAAAATAAAAACCACTGAAATTGATTAAATTTCAATGGTTTTGGTGCAGATGGCCGGAATCGAACCGGCACGGTTTATTCAACCGCAGGATTTTAAGTCCTGTGCGTCTGCCAGTTCCGCCACATCTGCATGTTTTGTACTGACAACTGATATTATACTATTTTAGAAAAAGTATGTCAATACTTTTATGAAAAATATTTTTAGATAGAAGTAAATATATATGAATACAAAAAAATAGCAGTACATTTTAAATAAAAAGAGTAAAAAATATTGTTATTTTCTTATATTTTATATATAATAGGTGTATAAATTTAACAATATTTAATTTGGAGTAAAAATATGGGAAATTCTATTGAAGATGTTCTTATAAACAATAATTATAATCAAAAGAAAAAAAATGGACATCCATTTTTATTAATATTAATATTTTTATTACTAATAGCCTTAGGTGTACTAATGTATCTTAGATTTTTCTATGTGGATACTCAAGAAGTAGATTATAGAAAAGAATTTTTTGAATATACAGCTACAAATAATTCAAAAATTTTTTTAAATGATACTCTTTATAGCGAAATATTAAAAAAAATAGAAACAAGAGATTATGAAGCAATCTCAAATATAAATTTTTCTACTACGCAAAAAATTCAAGAGCTTGAAGATATTGATGTAGGAAAATTACTTATTAATATTGATTTTTTAAATAGACAAGATGATGAAAAAAAGTTTTTTGATTTAAATTTAAGTTATTTAGATAATGAAATAATAAATTGTAAATTAATTAAACAAAAAGATGAAGTATATGTAACCTCAAATGATATTATAAATATGTATATTGGTGGAAATAAAAACGAATTTTATCCAATACTTTCTGAAATTTTGAGTAAAGAAATTGATTTTAGCAAGTTAGAAGGGTTAAATAATATAATAAAAAATAGAATTGAATATTCAGATATAGATATTTCAAAATATTATAAGATAATAAGTGATAATGTAGAAATTTCAAATATACGTAAAAAAGAGAATGTAATAATTCAAAAAGAAGAGGAAAATATTACCACTAATGAATATGAACTTAAATTATCAAAAGAACAAGTAAAGGTTATTCTTCAAAAGATTTTAGAATTAGTAAAAGAAGATAAAAAAATATTGAATAAACTTATAGATACTAATGCTACCTTTAATGAAGATACTAGAATAACCAGAGACTTAACACCTGTTGGAGAAGGGGAAAATGAACAACAAACTCCAGAAGATATACCACCAATTAGTGCTAATGTAGAAGAAAATCAAGTTAGTAGTGATGAAGTTATTGATAATACCAGTGAAGTACAAGAAAATGATGAAGAAGGACTTCAAAGAATACAAAATAATAATTTGAGTTCTAATAATGAAGAAGAGAATAATAATCAAAGTAATTTATCTACTAATCCTGTAATTAAAGCAAATATAAACCAAAATGTAATAGAAAATACTATAAATTCAAATGAGAATATGGAATTACTTTCAAAAGAAGAAGCTTTTGAAATATTAAAAGCTGTGCTTAGTGGAAATAACAAAGATATTACTTTAGAAAAAGTTCAAAATGCAATTCAAGCTATAATAGACGAGATGGATAGTATTGTTCAAAATGAAATTGTACTAAAAATATATGTATCTCGGAGAAACTATTGTAAAATTAAATGCAGATTTTAATAATAATTCAAATATGGATATAGAGTTTAATAAGATTTCAGATAGAGAAAATAAAATGAATATTACATATTTATCTGATGTAGAACAAAATGATGGTTTTTCTATAGAATTATATAAAAATAAAAAAGAGACGGCTACTGCTTTTAATATAACTTTTAATAATATAGCAAATAAGAAAATAAATAAAAAATTAAAAATTGAGACAAAATTGGAAGGTACAGTACTTTCAAATAGTATAAGCAATTCTATATTGATTATATATACAGATAGTTCAGGAGAATTTAAAACAACTATCAATAGTGAAATAAACTTTGATACAGATAGAGGGATAGAGACACTTAATGAAACAAATTCTTTTAATTTAATTACAGCTGAAGAAGAATATAAAAAAGCTTTAATAAGTGATTTAAAAAATACAATAACTAATGTTTATAATGATAAAAAAGAAAAAATGAAACTTATTGATACAAATACTAAAAGTTCTGTAATTTCTGGAGATGTAAATGAAAATCAAGAAACTGTTTCAGAGGATAACAGAGATGAATTAAGAGATATTTTAGTAAATACTGTTTCAATAATGATGGGAGAAGCTCAAGGCAATAATGAAACCTTTACACTTGCTAATTTAAATGATTTAAAAATAGATGGACATAATGTATCATCAATTGTAAATGCAAATTTAGCAATAATAACAATTGATGGATATACTTTTAATATAGATGCTGAATTTAATTTATCTGACGGAGAATAAACAAAAGAAAAGGAGAAATAAAATGGAAGAAAACAGAAAGAAACTTAATAAGAAAAATATTGTTATGATATTAGCTGTTATTATATTAATTATTGTTCTTTTTGTAATAGTTAATGTTATTAAAAATGTGAGTAAAGAAAATGTGGTACGGAAACTTATCTAATATGGGACTTGCAACATTTGATGATGGAAATGTTTATTATAACAGATATGAAAAAGGAATAGTAAAATATAAAGGAAATAAGGAATATCTGATTACTGATGAAACAGCATATTCTATAAATGTAGTTGGTAATGATATTTATTACCTGACAGTATCAGATAACAATAGTATTGATATAAAAACAGTTAAAACAAATGGAGATTCCTTAAGAAAAATTAAATCTATCTACACATCTGTTAGTAAAATATATGTACAAGATGGATATATATATTATGCGACTAATAAAGATATAGATGGAATAGCAAGAATAAATATAGAAACAAATGAAGAAACAATTATAACAACAGCAAATATTCAAGATTTTCAAGTGTTAGAAGATACAATATATTTTACTGATAATATTAATCATATCTATAAAATGGCATTAGCAGGAGTAGAAGTAAAAAGAATATCAGAAGATTTAAGAGTAAAACAATTTCAAATATTAGGAAAATGGATTTATTTTCTAGATGAAGATAATGGTACATTAAATAAAGTAAGATTAGATGGAACTGATAAAGCTGTTGTAACAGATAGAATTAAAAATAATAATTATAATGTAACTAGCAAAAAAATATATTTTTTTGATGCAGAAAATAAAAAGATATGTAGTATAAATCTGAAAGGAAATGATTTTAAAGAACTTGTTACAATAAAAACTAATAATACAAAAATAAATATAGCAGATGATAATATTTATTATTTAGACGAAAGCAAAGACGAAGCTCAAACTTATCAAATGTATAGAGTAAAAACAAGTGGAAACCAAACTAAAAAAATCGAATATTAATAAAAAAATATTGACATTTGAGTAGAAAAAATTATATAAATATATTATTGATAATAAATAGGAGGAATAAGATGAAGTTGGGAACTGTAGTGTATAAAAATAAAATATATAATTTAGACTATATGACAACTGAAGATATGGAGAAACTCCTAAATACTATAGAAGAAAATAAGGAAAAAGAAATTAAACAAGCGAAAGAAATGGTAAAAAATAAATAGATTGATTTTAAAAAAGTGGGGGGGTGCCTCTATATGGTAGAAGAAAAAGAAGAACTAGTACGTGAAGAAAATGCTATTATAAATTTAAAAAAGCTATATGATGAATCAGAAGATAGAATAACAGCAAATGCTGTTATATCAAGAGCTTTTACTGACAGAATTTCTATGGACTCTATAAATCAAAAGGTAGAAGCTCAAATGAATGCAATAACAGCAGGAATTCATGGAATAAATCCTAAATTTAAAGAAGGCTCAAAGAATTATGATATTATAAAAAGTAACATAGTAGAAGCTATGGCTAGTTATGAAAATGCACTTATAGAACTTAGTAAGTTTTATGATACAAAAATAGAACAATTAATTCTTAGAAAAGTCGAACTTGAAGCAAGTTTGATGGGAATAATTATTAATGATGAATATTTGTATCAAAAAGAGATAGAACGAGGTAGACAGAAAGAGAATGATAAAGTAAAATCAAAAATTACAGAAGGAATAAAAAAGGTTATAGATAAATTAAGAGGAAAAGATGATCAAAAACCTGTAGATTTAAGATTAATAAATACAGTTCAAGACAGCAAAGAGTTAGAAATGGAAATATCAGAGAAAATGTCACAAAAGCTAGAACAAACCAAAAATGCCTCTAAGGACAATAAAGAACAATTAAGCAAAGTTGAAAAAGAAATAAGACTTATAGATGAAGAAATTAAAAGACTAAATAAACTAAAAAAAGAATCACTATATAATGCAATGGAGGCAGGGGGAAAAAGCTTAGATGTAAAAGTGAAAAAACCTCATGTGTTTGGAAAAATAACTAGATTTTTTTCTAGTAGATTTAATACTCCTAAAGTTGTAAATCAAACAATTATAGAACCATTAAACAAAAGAATAGAAGATTTTAGAAGCAATGAGCTATTGAATATGAAAGGTGAGTAATTATGGATTCTCTATGTAATATGTCAGAATTTACTAAAACTGCTATGTTGGCAAAAAGTAATGGTGAAAAACCATATAAAGTAGTTATTGATGACTTAGTAAGAAAAGCAGAGGAAATTGAAAACAGAAGATTAGAAAAAATGAGAGTATCTGAAGTGCAAAAGTCTACAAAGACTGTAGATGATGAAGGAAGATAAATAAAATTTGTTAATAATTTTATATAAGTATTGAAATTTATGAATAATTATGTTATATTATTTACATAATTTTAAAACCGTAGGTAGAAAGCAAAGTAGATAAATAAAAAATATTTTTACAGAGAAAATAAGTAAATAGCTGAGAACTTATTAAAATAGTATTTATTGAAAATTCACTTTTGAGGTTTTATAGTGAAATTGACAGTAGCTATAAACGTTTGTTACGTTATAACAGGGTAGAGGTTAATAAATTTTTATTAATGAAATTAGGTGGTAACACGGTAAAGCGTCCTATGTATATAGGCGCTTTTTTTGTTGGTACTATAATTATTATAGATATTAGTTTAGATATTAATAAATTTAAAATAAATTAAAAGGAGAGGAAAAGATGAAAGAAAAAATCGAAGAGATTCGTAATATTGCAAAAGAAAAAATTGAAGCAATTCAAAATTTGCAAGAATTACAAGACTTAAAAGTAAAATTATTAGGTAAAAAGAGTGAATTATCTAATCTTTTAAAAGGATTAGGAAGTTTATCTCAAGAAGAAAGACCTAAAATTGGAAGCTTAGTAAATGAAGCAAGAAATGAAATTGAACAGAAAATTCAAAGTGCAGAAAGAATTTTAAATGAAAAAGCAATGGCTCAAAGGCTAGAAAAAGAAAAAATAGATATAACAGCTCCAAGTACAAAAATAACAAGAGGAAGTAAACATCCCATTAATAGAGTTATAGAAGAAATACAAGATATATTTGTTTCAATGGGATATGATGTTGTAGAAGGGCCAGAGCTTGAGACTGATGAGTTTTGTTTTGAAAGATTAAATCTTCCACAAGGTCATCCGGCAAGAGATATGCAAGATAGTTTTTATATAACAGAAGAATATTTATTAAGAACTCAAACCTCAAGTGTTCAAGCGAGAACTATGATTGCAAATAAAGAAAAAACACCAATAAGAATGATATGTACAGGTAAAACCTATAGAAGAGAAGATGATGCAACTCATTCACATCAATTTAATCAAGTGGAAGGTTTAGTTATAGACTATAAAGAGAAAAATACGTCACTTTCAGACTTAAAAGGAACTCTAGAAGTATTTATGAGAAAGATGTTAGGTCCAAATACACAGCTTAGATTTAGACCTAGTTATTTCCCTTTTACAGAGCCATCTTATGAAGTAGATGTTACATGTTTTAAATGCTCTCGGAAAAGGTTGCCCACTTTGCAAAAAAACAGGATGGATTGAACTTTTAGGTTCTGGAATGGTTCATCCAAGAGTATTAGAAATGAACGGATATGATCCTGAGAAATATTCTGGTTTTGCATTTGGAACAGGAATTGACAGATTAGCAATGTTTAAATACGGAATTACAGATATGAGATATTTGTATACAAATGATGTTAGATTTTTAAGTCAATTTGATAGAAAAGATTAATTAAAAAACTTTGTTTTATTTTATATAAAATTTAGATAGAAATGCTATATACAATAAATAGTACTTTTGTATTTAAACTAAATTTTGATTAAAGTAACAATTATTACTTTTTTAATTAAATTTAAAGTGAAAATTTTATAAAAGTGAAGGTGAATAAATAAAATGATATTAAGTAAAAATTTCTTAAAAGACTATGTAGATATAGATGAAAGTATAGATATAAAAACTCTAGCTGAAGATATGACTAGAGTTGGTAATGAATATGATGAAGCAGAAAAATTAGTTCCAGCTACAAAACTTGTTATTGGTAAAGTATTAGAATGTATAGATCATCCAGATTCAGATCATTTGCATTGTTGCAAAGTAGATATTGGTACAGAAGTATCTAAAATTGTATGTGGCGCTCCAAATGTAAGAGCAGGAATTAAAGTTATAGTTGCACTTCCTGGAGCTAATCTTCCAGGAGATGTAACAATTAAAGCAGGAATTATTAGAGGCGAAGAATCAAATGGTATGATTTGTGCGTTATATGAAATAGGAATTGATAAGAAATTCTTATCAGAAGAAGATAAAAACGGAATTCATATTTTACCAGAGGATAGCCCAGTGGGAAAAAATCCAATTGAATATTTAAAATTAAATGATGAAGTCATAGACTTTGAACTTACAGCTAATAGAGGAGATTTATTGAGCATTTTAGGTATGGCTTATGAAATAGGCGCAATTTACGATAAATCAGTAAAACCAATAGATTTATCACACCATGAGTCTGGTGAAGACCTAAATAAATCATTTAATGTAAAAGTAAATACAGAAAACTGTAGTTTATTTCTAGCTAGAAAAGCTTTAAATGTAACTATCAAAGAAAGTCCAGATTTTATAAAAAACAGATTAATAGCTTCTGGAATAAGACCTATTAATAATGTAGTAGATATTAGTAATTATGTAATGCTGGAATGTGGGCAACCGTTACATTTTTATGATGCGGATAGATTGGGAAATGTTATTGAAACAAGAATGGCGACTAAAGGAGAAAAGCTAACAACTTTAGATGGAATAGAAAGAGAATTAGAAGAAACAGATATAGTAATTTCAGATGGAAAAAGACCTATAGGATTAGCAGGAGTCATGGGAGGATTAGATACAGAAATAGAGGTATCTACAAAGAATGTGTTAATAGAAGCTGCTATATTTGATTCTGTAAAAATAAGAAAAACTTCTAAGAAGATTGTTAGAAGTGAAGCAAGTAATCGTTTTGAAAAAGGATTAGATCCAAATAGAACATATATGGCGATTGAAAGAGCAGTTAAATTATTAGAAGAATATGCAAATGCTGAAATTCAAACAGGTACAGTAATATATGATAAAACAGACAAAACAGAAAAGAAAATAGACATAACAGCAAAAGATATAAATAATTTATTAGGAACAAATTTATCAGTAGCAGATGCAAGGGATGTTTTTAGAAGACTAAATTTTGAAGTATCCTTAGATGGTAATGGAGAAAAAATCACAGTATCAGTACCAACAAGAAGAATAGATATTTCAATTAAAGAAGATTTAATTGAAGAAGTTGGTAGAATTTATGGTGTTGATAATATTGAAGGAAAATTACCAGTATCTCCAATAAAACTTGGATATGTAGACAAAACAGATAGAGAAATAAGAAATAAGATGGTATCACTGGGATTAAATGAGACTTTATCTTATATATTAATAAATGATAAAAATGTACATGAATATACTAATGATAAATTTGAAGAATTAAGGTTATCAGACCCTATGACAGAAGAAAGAAATACTTTAAGATATAGTTTGATACCTTCATTATTTAAAATTTATGAATATAATAAAGCTCATTATATTAAAGATGTATGTTTATTTGAAATAGGAAAAGGTTTCTGGAAAAAAGAAGAAATTTATGGTGAAGATAAAAAATTATGTTCTTTAATGACGGGAGAATATTATTTAGGAATAGATAATAAGAAAAATGTCGATTTTTACATTATTAAGGGAGTAGCAGAAGAGGTACTAGATTATTTAGGATATGGAAATAGATATAGTTTTGTACTTCCAAAAGAAACTTTAAAAGAATTTCATCCAGGTCAAGTAGCAGAAATAAATGTAAATGGTGAAATTGTTGGAGTAATTGGAAGAATACATCCAGAAATAGCAAAAGATCCAGTATTTGTTTTAGAAATTAATTTAGATAAATTGTTAGCAAAAAAAGTAGGAAAAATGAAATTTAAGGATATTTCAATTTATCCAACAGTAAATAAAGATATAGCAGTAATAATTGATAAAAATATTACATCAGATGAAATTTCAAAAGTAATAAAAAAAGCTGCTGGAAGTTTACTAGTAAATCAAAAATTATTTGATGTTTATACAAATCCTATTTTAGGAGATAAAAAGAGTGTTGCATATGCACTTACATTTGGCAGTAAAGAAAGAACCTTAACAGATGAAGAAATAAATATAACTATTAATAAAATTGTTTCTGAATTAGAAAAAGAATTAAAAGCAGAACTTAGAAAATAATTATAGTTAAAAATAACAATAAAACTGTTCATAAATATAATTTTTTGGACAGTTTTTAAAATATAATATAAAATAGAAATAAAGTATCCACAAAAAGTTAAAAAACTGTGTAAAAGTATGTTAAATTTTAATGGAGGAAGTATGAACTGGACAAAAGAACAAAAGGATGCAATATATAAAAAGGATAATAATATTTTAGTTGCTGCTGCTGCACGGAAGTGGAAAAACAGCAGTTTTAGTAGAACGTATTATTCAAAAAATAATAAATGACAAAATAGATATAAATAAACTATTAGTTGTTACTTTTACAAATGCAGCTGCCTCAGAAATGAGAGAAAGAGTACTAGATGCTATATACAAAAAGTTAGATGAAACTCCAGATGATGAAAATTTGCAAAAGCAAATTATTCTTCTTAGTAAATCAAATATATGTACAATACATTCATTTTGTTTAGAAGTTATAAAAAATAATTTTTTTGAAATAAATTTTCCAGCAAATTTTAGAATTGCCTCTGAAGAAGAAATAGAACTACTTAGACAAGAAGTTTTGGAAGATACTTTTGAAAATTTATATGAAAATGATGATGAGAATTTTATAAAACTTGTAGAATGCTATTCAGATTATAAAGGTGATGATAATTTAAAAGAATTAGTACTTAAAATATATAGATATATTCAAAGTTCACCATTTCCTAGACAGTGGCTAGAAGAAAAAGTAGAAATGTTTTTTAATGAGGATTTCTCAAAAGACTTTGGTGATTCTTTATGGGGAAAAGTACTTTTGGAAAATTTAAGAGAAGAGCTTACAGATAGTATAAATAGTTTGAAAAATATAAAACAAAAAGTAGATATGCATTTTGAACTTGAGAAGTATTCATTAGTTTTACAAGGTGATATAGAAAAATTATTAATGCTAAATAACATATCTAAAGAAAGCTTTGATAAAGCCTTTGAATATAAACAGAATTTAAAATTTGATAAATGGCCAATTGATAAAAAAGTAAGTATGGAATTAAAAGAGGAAGCAAAAGGTGTAAGAGATGTAGTAAAAAAGAAGATAATTCCTATTATAGAAAAAATACTTTTTTGTACCTCAGAAGAGGCCTTTAAAGACCTAAATGAAATGTATGATATTTTGTCAAATTTGAAAGATTTTATATTTAAATTTGATGATAATTTTAAAAATAAAAAAAGAGAAAAAAACATAATAGACTTTAGTGATATCGAACATTTTGCATTAGATATATTAGTGAAAAAAGATGAAGATGGGAATTATATTCCAAGCGATGTTGCCAAAACATATAGAGATAAGTTTGAAGAAATTGCTATTGATGAATATCAAGATAGTAATGAAGTGCAAGAATATATATTATCAACAATATCTAGAGGAAATAATATATTTATGGTTGGTGATGTGAAACAGAGTATATATAAATTTAGACAAGCTTGTCCAGAATTATTTTTAAATAAGTATGAAAGCTATTCAAAAGAAGGAAATGATAGTGGAATAAAAATACAGCTTTTTAAAAATTTTAGGAGTAAAGAAAATATATTAGACATTACAAATATTATTTTTAAAGAGCTTATGAGTAAAACATTAGGAGATATTGATTACACAGAAGAGGAATATTTGAATTTAGGTGCTGAATATGAAGAAATAGAAAATGAACTTACTAAATCAGAAATTAACTTAATTGAAATACAAGAAACTGAAGAAGAAACAGAAGAAATCGAAGAAGAACAAATAGAAAGACAGCTAAAAAAAGAAGAAATTGAAGCTAAATTCATAGCAAAGAGAATAGAAGAATTAATTAATAATAAGTATAAAATAAAAGATAAGAAACAAGGAATAAGAAATATTGAATATAGAGATATTGTAATTTTATTAAGGGCTACTTCAAAAACAGCACCAATATATGAAAAGGAACTTATAAATAATAATATACCAGTATTTTCGGATGCTTCTAATGAATACTTAGATACAATAGAAATTCAGACTATAATAAATCTTTTAAAGGTATTAGACAATCCTACAGATGATATAGCATTAGTATCAGTATTAAGAAGTGAAATTGGAGGATTTTCAGATAATGAAATTTTGGAAATAAGACTTTATGAAAGAGAGAAAAAATATTATTATAGTCTTAAAACTGCAAAAGAACAGGCGAAAGATAATCTTAAAGAAAAAGTAACTAAATTTTTAAATGCAATAAAGCAGTGGAGATTTGAAAGTGAATACTTAGGACTTGCAGAATTAATTTGGAAAATATATTTAGATACAGGATATTATAACTATGTTGGATTAATGCCGAATGGCACTTTAAGAAAAGCAAATTTAAAGATGCTTTTTGAAAGAGCAAAAGATTATGAAAGGACAAGCTTTAAAGGATTATTTAATTTTATTAGATTTATAGAAAAAGTAAAGCTTGGTAATTCTGATATGTCTTCTGCTAAAACTATTGGAGAAAATGAAAATGTGGTTAGAATTATGAGTATTCACAAAAGTAAAGGTTTAGAGTTTCCAGTTGTTTTTTTATCTGCGACATCTAAGAAATTTAATTTTCAAGATTTAAATGAAAGTATTTTATTACATCAAAAATTAGGTATAGGGCCAGAATACATAAATTATAATAGAAGAATTGAGTATCCAACTCTTGCAAAAGAAGCTATAAAAATAGTTTCAAAAAATGAGACTATTTCAGAAGAAATGAGAGTATTATATGTAGCTTTAACAAGAGCTAAAGAAAAACTTATAATAACAGGAACTCTTAAAGATGCTGAAAAAGATCTAAGTAAAAAAGAAGAATATTTAAAAATATATGAAAATAGTAAAAATATATCTCCTATCTTATTAAAAAAATATAATTCTTATTTAGATTGGATAAATTTAGTTTTACTTAAAAATAGAAATTTATCTGAACAAATAGATAAAAGGGTTTATAAAATTTCAGATTTAGTAGAAAATAAAAATCCTAAAGAAAATGAAAAAAAAGAATTTAAATTCGAAATAGGAAACCAGGATTTTAATGAAATTATAGAAGCATTTAATTGGGAATATAAATATACAAAGGAAGTTAATCTTCCAATAAAAAGCACCGTAAGTAAAATAAAAGAGGATATAGAAAATAAAGAAATAGAAAATGTAAATTTTGAAGAAATTGTAAATAAAAAAGAAATAGGAATAGAAAATATTACTCCTAGTTTTTATATTAAAGAAAAGAAGTTTTCTAATGCTAATATTGGTACAATAGCGCATTTATTTTTGCAGAAGTTAGATTTTAAAGAAGTTTACACAAAGGAAGAATTAATTAATTTAAAAGAAAAACTTATAAAAATAAACTTACTAACAGAAGAAGAAGCAGATACTATTAATATAGAAAAAGTTTTAAAATTTGTAACAAGTGATTTTTATAAAAAGCTTCTAAATTCTAAAAAGATAGAAAAAGAAAAACCATTTTGTATAAAAATGTCAGCAAAAGAGCTAGGATTAGATACACAAGGAGATATTTTAGTTCAAGGAATTATTGATTTTTATGCAATTGATGATAAGGATGAAATAATATTAGTAGATTATAAAACTGATTTTGCACTTAATGAAGAAAATCTTATAGAAAAATATAAAAAGCAATTAGAAATATATAAAATGGCTCTAGAGGAAGGATTAGACAAAAAAGTTTCAGAGGTATATATATATTCGCTATTTTTAGACAAAGAAATAAAATTAAATATATAATAGTTTATAATTTTTAAGTAAAAATAATATATTTACAAAAAAAGGATACTGATGTATAATATACTTGTTCTAATATATATTAGGGGAGAAAACAATATGGATAGAATGAAGACTTTTTTTAAATATGCATTACTTATTGTTGGATTTTTTATACTATCATTAATTTTAGAAAATGGACTTATAATGGGAATGTATGGAACTATTACAGGAAATACTAATATGAGTTCAAATTCAGGATTGGATATACAGTTAGAAGATTCAAGAGCAACCAATATTAATGGATATATAAGATTTAAAGTAAAAAATACGACAGGACATTTTACTCAAAAATGTTATGCAAAAATAGATTTATATAGTAAGCAAGACTTACTTGCTGCAACTAAATATGCAGAAATAAATAATTTTAGGGCAAATGAAGAAAGAAAATTTGAACTTAAATTTAAAGCAAATGAAATAAGCAGATATAATATAGAAATTGTTGAGGATTTACCTGATAAAACAAATATTCTAAACTTATTTGGATGGGAAATTGATTTAACTAATGTATTTGGTATGGATTTAAGTAATTTATTTGGAATAAATATAGCAGAATTATTTAATGGCCAAAACATAAAGGAAAAAGGAGTTTCAATATTTAATGGGTTTAAAATTCTTTTAGCATCAATACCTGCTTGGGCATATTTTATTGCTGGTGGTATTGTACTTTGGAATTTACCAAAAGGATTTTTATTTGGAATATTCCCATTATAAGATATAAATATCTATAGCAAGAGATAAATGAAAATGGTCAAAATTATTGACCATTTTTATTTTACGAAAATATTATCTAAAGTGGAAAAATTATGAAAAAGATAATTTAAAAAAGCTAAAGGTTATATTTTACTATTTAGAAAATTCTATTTTTAGCTTAGAAAATATAAATTATATTTATGTTTGAAAATATAAGTGTATACTATGATAATTTAAATAAAATAATAAAATCATTAATTTGATTAAATACTAAGAATATAATATAATGTAAAAAAATATAAAGGAGATATTAATATGTTAGATTTATTAGAAATAGAAAATTTACAAAAAACAGCTCTAAATATAAGAAAAAATATTATAGAAATGATATTTTCTGCATCATCAGGACATCCAGGTGGGGCACTTTCAATGACAGATATTATGACAATATTATATTTTAAAGAAATGAAAATAAACATAAATAATCTTAAAGATGAAAATAGAGATAGATTAGTTTTATCAAAGGGTCATGCTTCTGCAGGATTATATGCGACGCTTGCTGAAAAAGGAATTATACCAAGAGAAGACTTAAAAGGCTTTAGAAAGCTTGATAGTTATTTGCAAGGACATCCTGATATGAAAAAAGTTCCTGGAGTTGATATGACATCAGGCTCATTAGGACAAGGACTATCTGTGGCAAATGGTATGGCACTTGCTGGAAAAATGGAAGGCAAAGATTATAGAGTATATGCTATTTTAGGAGATGGGGAAATAGAAGAAGGACAAATTTGGGAAGCTGCAATGACTGCTAGTCATTACAAATTAGATAATTTATGTGTAATAATTGATAATAATAATTTGCAAATAGATGGAACAATAGATTATGTAATGAATCCTTATCCTATTGATAAAAAATTTGAAGCTTTTGGATTTAATGTAATAAATATAAATGGACATGATATGGTAGAAATATATGATGCTTTAGAAAAAGCAAAAACTGTAAAAGACATGCCAACAGTAATAATTGCTAAAACAGTAAAAGGAAAAGGAATATCTTTTATGGAAAATAAAGCAGAGTGGCATGGAAAAGCACCAAATGAAGAAAACTATAATCAAGCAATGCAAGAACTAAATATTGATAAATAGAATGGAGGTTTAAATAGATATGAATAAAGAAAATAAAAAAGCAACACGTCAAAGTTTTGGAGAAGCATTAAAAGAATTAGGTGCAGAAAATGAAAAGGTGGTTGTATTAGATGCAGATTTGTCTGGTGCAACAAAAACAAATCTATTTTCAAAAGAATTTCCAAATAGATTTTTTGATATGGGAATTGCTGAACAAGATATGTTAGGAACTGCTGCTGGATTTGCATGCTGTGGGAGAATACCATATGCTACTACTTTTGCAGTATTTGCAACTGGTAGAGCCTATGATCAAATAAGAAATAGCATATGTTATCCAAATTTAAATGTAAAAATATGTGGAACTCATAGTGGTATTACAGTTGGAGAAGATGGAGCAACTCACCAAATGCTAGAAGATATAAATATTTTAAGAGCATTACCAAATATGAAAATATTGTCAACAAGTGATGATAGACAAACTAAGTGGGCTGTAAAAGAGATGTCAAAAATTAATGGACCTGTATATATAAGATTAGGAAGATCAGCAGTGCCAGAAATATATGATGAAAATCAAGTTTTTGAATTTGGAAAAGCAGTTCAAATAGGAGAAGGCACTACTGCTACAGTTTTTGCAACAGGAATAATGGTTTCAAAAGCATTAGAAGCAAAAGAAATTTTAGAAAAAGAAGGAATAGATATAAGAGTGGTTGATATTCATACAATAAAGCCAATAGATGAAGAAACTATTGTTAAATGTGCAAAGGAAACAAATATATTACTATCTGCTGAGGAACATAATGTAATAGGAGGGCTGGGAACAGCAATATCAGAAGTTTTAGTAGAAAAGTGTCCTAAAAGAATTATAAAAATAGGAGTTAAAGATTGTTTTGGAAGATCAGGAAAAGCAGAAGAACTACTT
>JAAVXQ010000147.1 GCA_022790685.1 Clostridia bacterium | reverse complement strand
TACATTTTTGCTTTATATTTTCGACTAATTTTCCCTCTGTGGCTGCATTTGCTGTAAAAAAACTACCTGATAAAAAGACTACTGCTACTACACAAAGTGATATTACTTGCTTTTTCTTATTCACTCTCATACGCTCCTCTCTTTCTAGATTAGATATAACTATGTTATTTCTAACTTTATTTAATACTATATTATTTAATTCATTATTTTCCATAGTCATATCCCCTTTCTTTTATTTTCTTTTTAACAGTTTTTCTTAATCTATGTAGTACTATTTTGGTTTTACTTTCTGATATTTTTAGTTCTTTTGAAATTTCCTTAATTTTTTTTGATTTGTAATAAAACATTATAAAAATCTGTCTTTGTAATTCCTCCATACTTTGAAGAACTTCTTGTACAATTTTGCTTTTTTCATTCTTTTCAGCTAAACTTTGAATATCTATATAATCACCTATTTCATTTTCATAGTCTTCTATATTATCTAATTCTTTTTGAATAGCACTCATCCTATATTTCTTTTTTATCAAATTTTTTACTATTCCTATTAAGTATGGTTTTATTCTCATGTTTGAATCTAACTTTTCATAATTATTCCATAATACTATAAATACATCTGATAAAACTTCTTCTAAGTCTTCCTTATTAGACATGCTATTTTTTATTATAGTATATATGTATGCATTATAATATTCTATTACGTTTTCAATATTTAATTTATTATTATCTTCAAAATCTCCTATTGTTCTATCATCCAATTTAGATCTAAACTCCTTATTTAAAAAGTACTTTCATTTATATAATACCATCTTTTTAAAAAAAGTTACAAAAAAATACTAATATTATATAAATTTATAATATTAGTATTTTAAATCTATTCTCCTACCTTTATATCACCACAGTCATTTTTTATTTTAAGAATTATTTCTGCATTTCTATTGTTATTTTCAATTTTTGTATTTCCTAATGAAGTTATTGCATCAACATATATATCATTTTTTTCTTGTATTTTTACATCCCCTAAATCTGATTTTATATTCGAATCTTCCAAAATATTTAGTTTTTGTATTTTTACATCTCCACAGCTAGAATCTATCTCACACTTTCCTATTATTTCCTCGATTTTTATATTTCCATAATCATTTTTTAGATTTACATTTTTCACTTTTTCTAATTTAATATCTCCACAAGAAGATTTTATATCTATATTAGCATTCTCTAAACTTAGCATTTTTACATCTCCATACTGAGATTTTATATTAACTCTATTAGAATAATCTTTTGGTAAATATATCTCAATATCTAAAACATTATTATTAAATCCAAAACTTATAATTCTATTTTTTCCAAAAGTTTCTACTTCTAGTATATCCTTTAGATAACTTACTCTTATATTCTCCGCTCTCTTTCCATAAGCTATAACCCTAATTTTTCCATCTGTCGATTCTTTAAAATCTATGTTTCCTGCTATAGATTTTATATCTATATTTTTTATATTTTCTATCTCATAAGTCTCATCTAAAATAATATTTTTTACTCTTTCTTCAAATCCAAACATATTAATTTCTCCATATCCAGTTATTCCTACTATTAAGAAGCCTATAAGTAATGCTATTAGCACTATCTGTAATATTATTAATATTATTAGTACTTTTTTATTTTGCTTTTTACTACTCATCTTCTTTATCCTCCTTTTCATTAAGCATAAAGAATAATTTTATAACTTGACAAACTAACGCAGCAATAACAAATATTATCCAACTTATATGCCATGCATATGTTCCAAAACTAACTAAAAAATATATTATTGTACTTATTATATATACTATAGAATTAATTTGTTTTTGTAATTCTGTTTCCTCTTCTTCTTCCTTAGTCTCTTGTATTTTAGGTATTGACATATAGTGTTTTATTATTCTTGTGGTCGCTATTGCAATTAGAATTAAAAATATACTTACTACTAAAATAGGATCTAACTCTAACCAAGCTATTGATAAAACCAATATTACTATATCTAATATATACAAAAAAACTGATGTACTTACAATCTCAGCAGACTTAATACGTATCTCATCTCTTGTAAGATTTTCTTTTTCCTCTTTTACATCTTTTTTCATTTCTTCATTCTCGTTATTTTTTTCCTTTGTTTTTTTTCCTGTTATAAGTTCTTCTGTACTAATTTCAAATAATTCGCATATCGGAAGTATTTTATCAAAATCTGGTGAGCTTTGATTAGTTTCCCATTTTGAAACAGTTTGTCTTGTTACATTTAACTTTTCTGCCACTTCTTCTTGTGATAAATTCTTTCCTTTTCTTAATTCATATAATTTTTCTCCAATATTCACTTTTTGTTACCTTCCTTTCTTCTAATTCAAATTATATCTTTTCTATTAGTTGCACACCACCTATTTTAGTTTGAAATTTGTCAACCAAACTTAACATTTTGTTTTATTTAAGTATATTTCTGTATAAATTATAGTTTGTTTTTTTAATTAGTTTGATTATAGCATAAGTAATATAAATCTTTTAATTTTATATTAAATTACTATAGCTTCTAAACTTGATAAATACTACTGTTCATAGTATAATATTATTTATAAATAGTTGGGTTAGCAACTATTCCGAAAGGAGAAAGTTCTATGTCCAGCAAAAATAATTTGCAAATAAAGCTGGAAAATACTGAGAACCACTTTACAATTACTGTTACAGCTTCTCAGAAAATAACACTTCATGAGTTGTGTGAAAGTATTTTTGATGAATGTTTTTCTCAGCATGGCTCAGCTTACATTGGCAATGAAGTAGACGAAAGCTCTGCAAACTTCGAAATTATTTTTCATGCGTCTGATAATAGTTCTTATCATTTTTATCAGCACGCACTATGGCTAAACTCTATCACTTTATTAAGTGATATTGCGAGACAGTTCAAAGTATAAAAGGCGAAAGAACTCCGGCTAACCACGGAGTTTCTTTTATTTTTTAGTTAACTCATAGCTCTCATTAATAAGTTCTTTAACTAATTTCTTATCTATTTTATCCTCTATTATAATTGTATTCCAATGCTGTTTATTCATATGATATGCTGGTATTATGTATTCATAGGAATTTCTTAATAATTCAGAATATTCCGGATTTGTTTTCACATTTAAATATAATTTATTTTGTACTTTCATTATTAATGCAAACCATTTTTTATTTTTAGAATGCTTTATAGTTACTGAAAAATCATCCTCTGGAAATGGATAATCTTCATATGTATTTTGTAAGCTTAAACAATATTCTATTATCTCTTCTTTGTTCATATTTCTTCCTTTTTATTTTATATTTTCATTTAATTGCTCTTTAATTATTTTATCTAATTCTTCACATTCTTTATTTAATCTTACTGGTCTTCCCTCTTTATTTAAAAAACAATGTTTGGTTTCTCCAATTGCAACTATTTTATTGTCTTTTTTCATTTCATATTCGACTGTTAATCTTACTCCATTATATTCTATTATTCTTGCCTTTATATATATTTCATCATAATAGTAAGTACTATGTTTAATTTCACATTTATAACTTAATACTGGTGATCCTATTCCTACACTTTCTAACTTTTTATAACTATATCCAAACATGTCCATCATATATGATCTTGCTTCTTCCATCCATCTAACATAATTTGAATGATGCACCATTCCCATTGCATCTGTTTCATAATAATTTACTATATGTTTATATTCTTCTTCCATTTTTTCCTCTGCTTTCATTAAACTTTAATTTTATGATTATTATATTTTTACATAAGTGGAGCTACTAATCTTAAAATGGATTGCCAAACAGCTTTTAAAAGACTAGGCTCTGCTTCTTTTTTTGTTACTTCATGGCTTTTTGAAATTGTATCTACTAAATCTTTTTTTATATCTTTAATACAATTTACATTTTCTAAATATATTCCACACTCGAAATGTAAATATAAACTTCTATAATCTAAGTTAATTGTTCCTACTGTAGCAATCTTATCATCTGATACAAATACTTTACTATGTATAAAACCTGGTGTATATTTATATACTTTGACCCCCGCATTTACAAGAGTTTCTACATACGATTCAGATAAAGTATACACAATTTTTTTATCTGGTATACCAGGAATTATAATCCTTACATCTACTCCTCTTTTAGCGGCTAAGTTAAGTGCATTTATCATATCAGTATCTACTATCAAATATGGCGTAAATATATACACATATTTATCTGCTTGATTTATAATATTTAAATATACATCCTCACCAGTTATTTCAGTATCTAACGGAGTTTCTCCATATGGAACCGCATATCCATTTTCTATATTTTTATGTTTAAAGTCATATTTAAATTTGTAAAAATCCTCATCATTTTTTCTAAAAGCATTCCACATAGTTAAGAACATAACTGTATAATTCCAAACTGCATCTCCTGATACTTTTATAGCATTATCCTTCCAATGTCCATAATGACTATTAATGTTTATATATTCATCTGCTATATTTATTCCACCTGAAAAAGCCACTTTTCCGTCTATAACAAGTATCTTTCTATGGTCACGATTGTTCATAATTACTCCAGAAACTGGATTTAATTTATTAAATACTACACATTGTATTCCATTTTTTTCTAATTCCTTAGGATATGAATTATTTAAAGTAGAAATACAACCTGCATCATCATACATAACTCTTACATCAACACCACTTTTGGCTTTTTCTTCTAATATTTCTAGTATGGAATTCCACATAGTCCCATGATTTACTATAAAGTATTCAAAAAATATAAACTTCTCTGCTTTTTTTAATTCTTCAAGCATCACTTTAAAGGCTTCTTCTCCTAATGGATAATAAGAAATATCATTATTTTTGGTTACAGGATATCCAGTAAAATCACTTATGTATCTTAATTTTCCGTTATTTTCAAATTCTTCTCTTATAGTTTTATCTTGAATTAGATATCTTTTACTATCTTTTTCACTTGCTGTAATACTTTTTAATACCTTACTATTATTTTTGCTACGTCCCAATATTATATACAATAGTGTACCTATTAAAGGATATGAAAACAATATAAGTATCCATGGTAACGTGTACGAATAGTTTTTGCTATTTCTTATTAATCCTAAAATTAACAAAAATCCTAATATTGTATAAAAAATACTTACAAATCCTATAAGTTCTCCTAAAACAATATATCCACCTAGTGAAAGCAAAATTTGTAGTAATACACCTATTCCAACTACTATCCCTTTCTTAATTGCCATTTGCATAAAACTTAACATCTCTCTTTCAAATTTATAAGTAGATTATATGACATTTTGCTGATTTTATCAAGAAAAAGAACCTTCAAATTGTCAAACTTTTTAGTTTAACTATTTAAAGATTCTTTTATTTTTAGAATATTAATATATTTCATATTTGCTAGAAGATTTTTCCAAATTGGATATAATAGAGTCCTTAGCAGTTCCTATATTAACATCTGTATTAAAAGAAACAATATTTTCCGAGATAGATATATTTTTTAAGTTCTTTTGCTCATTCCATAAATCATATTCTTTTTTTGCTTCTTCGTTACTTGAAAATTCATATTTCATTCTTTGAGAAACACATATATTTTTATCATTAAAAGTATATATCGTTTCTACAGACAATTGTTTTTCATCATTTATATTATTTTCAATAATATGTGTGTTAGAAGATTTTATATTAGAATTTTGCATTTCTATATTACCAAATATAAATCCTCCCATATATTTATTTGCAAGAAATATAGCACCTATGAGAATAATAGTTATAATTATAACATACACAATGTATTCTTTTTTCATAGCACTCTCCTCCTTTTCTTAAATATTTTATATAAACTATTTAATATTTAATAATATTAAATGTCAATACCCTACATTATGGTGTTTTCCATATATACATCGATATAACTTCGTTTAAGTATCATAAGTGATATTTTCTCTATTATTAATTTGTATATATTATAATATATGTGCATTTGAATAAATGCTTGCTAGTTAATTCAGATAGTTTCAGTATATTTGGAACTAGCAAAAAGAGGTGAGAAATGTTTTTTCGCTAATAAGGAGAATAATATTATGCATAACCTTTCAAAAAGAAGCTGTATAATAGCTCTTTTATGTGCTATTGTATGTTTAGTAACTTTTTTACCCACAGATGCAGTGGTAGCAGAATCAAAGACTTGCTCAGAAAATGATTCACAAATTGTTCCTTATTCTGGAACTTTTATAGCAGGAAACTTCGCTGAATTTTACTACTCCACAGAGATTTCTGTGACTATTCCTGCTGATAAAACAGCACGGAGTTTAAAAGTCATTGGAACAGTCGATGGAAACTCAAATACAGGTGCCACAGCAACAATAAAATCTTCACAGTTATTTAGCACTCCGAAGGAATTTCCTCTTGATGGTCAATATCATCAATTCAGCATTTGGAGTGCAACAAACAAGACAGTCACTTTCACTGTTATTCTTAAAAGTGGCGATTCCTCAAAACCTTTACGAGTTTCTGTTATATTATGTGACTAATAATATTTAAATATCTGCATTGTAACTAATTAACCACCTATTTCTCACCTCTAGAGAAATCCGCCAATATATTACATATTGTCGGATTTCTTAATTTTATTATATACTTATTTCTATTGACAAATTTCCATTTTCATATTTTCCTAGAATAGTTCCTATACTAAATTTTACTAGTTGTTTAGAAATTG
>JAAVXQ010000146.1 GCA_022790685.1 Clostridia bacterium | reverse complement strand
TTGTGTTCTTTTGATATTTTATTCTTCTTTTTTATCTTTTTTCTTTTTTGCAATAGGTATTACAAAATTCTTTTTTTGTTTATGAGTTTTTGGCTTTAGTTCACTAGTGTAATCTCCAACGTCTGATATGCTTAAATTTGAATCATCACCTATTACTATTTCAATATCTTCTTCTTCTTTTTTTTCCATATCTTTCACCTCAAGAAATAAATTACAAGCTCATTATAACATGAAAAGAATATTATGTCAATTAACTAGAAATAAAATATCTAATAAATATGAAATAAATATAATAAAATCACTTTCATAAAATTGACAATAATCTAAATCCGTGTAATAATATATAGTATTAAAAAGGAGAATAGGCAATGGAATTTAGTAAAGAGCAAAGAATAATTGAAGCAATACTTTTTTCAGCAGGAAGAGAAGTTTCTTCTAAAGAATTAATGAATGTATTAGAAATTAGTGAAGAAGATATTGAAAAAGTTATTCAAAATATGAAAAGTAAATATGAAGAAAATGGTAGCGCGTTAGAAATTATAAAAGTAGATAATTCATATCAATTATGCACAAAAAAAGAAATGTATGAGTATATCTATCCTATTATAGACAATAGAACAAAGCCTACTATTTCAAATGCTGCATTAGAAACTCTTTCTATTATTGCGTATAATCCTAAAATAACTAGATCTGAAATAGAATCAATACGTGGTGTTAGTGTGGATGGCACAATATATAAATTATTAGAATACAATTTAATAGAAGATGCTGGAAAACTAGATGCACCAGGAAGACCTACTACATATAAAGTTACCAATAACTTTTTAAAAATGTTTGGAATATCTAGTTTAGATGAACTTCCAGAATTACCAAGATATAAACTAGATGAGAATGAACAAATAGTTATTGATGATATGTTAAAGGAAAATGAAACTATAGAAGAAACAAACGAAGAAAATTTAGAGGCTCCAATGCCCGCAAGGGAAGATATAGAAAGTCAAAAAAAGGAAAGTAATGAAGATTAAATATTATATAAAATTGGAGGTTTTAATATTATGGGAAAAGAAGAATTTGTAAAAGAAATAACAAATATAGAAGAAGATTTTGCTAAGTGGTATACAGATGTTGTAAGAAAGGCAGAACTTGCAGATTATACAGATACAAAAGGTTGTATTGCAATAAGACCATATGGATATGCAATATGGGAAAATATTCAAAATTATGCAGACAGAAAATTTAAAGAAGTTGGAGTAACAAATCTTTATATGCCAGTTCTTATACCAGAAAGTTTACTTCAAAAAGAAAAAGATCATGTTGAAGGTTTCGCACCAGAAGTTGCTTGGGTAACAATAGGTGGAGGAGAAGACTTAGAAGAAAGACTATGTATAAGACCAACATCAGAAACAATGATGTCAACAATGTATTCTAAATGGGTAAGATCCTGGAGAGATTTACCAATACTTGGAAATCAGTGGTGTAATGTACTTAGATGGGAAAAAGAAACAAGACCATTTTTACGTTCAAGAGAGTTTTTGTGGCAAGAAGGCCATACTGTTCATGAAACAGCAGAAGAGGCAAGAGAAAGAACTTTAATGATGCTAGATATATATGCAGAAATTATAGAAGATTTGTTAGCAATTCCAGTACTAAAGGGAAGAAAAACTAAAAAAGAGCAATTTGCTGGTGCTGAAGAAACTTATACTGTAGAAAGTTTAATGCATGATGGTAGAGCACTTCAAGCAGGAACTTCACATTATTTTGGACAAAACTTTACTAAACCTTTTGAAATAAAATTTCAAAATAGGGAAGGAAAAGAAGAATACGCTTATCAAACTTCTTGGGGAATTAGTACGAGATTAATTGGTGCTGTTATAATGGCTCATGGAGATAATAGAGGATTAAAGCTACCACCAAAAGTTGCTCCAATTCAGGCAGTATTAATTCCAATTGCTATGCATAAAGAAGGTGTACTAGAAAAAACTACTGAAATATATAATAAATTAAATAAAAAATTTAGAATGAAGTTTGATGATAGAGATAACTGCTCACCAGGTTTTAAATTTAATGATTGGGAAATGAGAGGAGTACCAGTTAGAATTGAAATAGGACCAAAGGATTTAGAAGCAGGAAATGCAGTTTTAGTAAGACGTGATACTGGAGAAAAAGAAATTGTTTCTTTAGATAACTTAGAAAATAGACTAGAAGAATTAATGAATGATATTCAAGTTGCTATGTATAAAGAATGTCAAAAAAGAAGAGAAGAAAAAACAACTATAGCATATACTTTAGAAGAAATTATAAAGAATTTAGAAGAAAATCAAGGATATGTTAAAACAATGTGGTGTGGAAATGTTGAATGTGAGAATAAAATAAAAGAAGTAACAGGAGCACATTCAAGATGTATACCATTTAGCCAAGAACATTTATCAGATACATGTCCAGTTTGTGGTAAAAAAGCAGATACAATGGTAGTATGGGGACGTCAATATTAATGAAATTATCAAAAAAATAGAAAGAAATTGATTTAATTTCTTTCTATTTTTTTGATATTGTATAGGAGAATTTTTTATATAGATAGTCTTTTTATTTGTTTTACTTCAGAATACAATTTTTCTATATGTTCTTTTCTCATTTTATAAGAATGCTCTAATTCTTCAAGCATTTCTGGACATTTTAATGGATCTTCGTAATGTCTTAAAAACATTTTTACACCAGCTTTATAATATTCAATATTTTCTTCTGTAGCACTAGCAATCATTTTGTTATAATATTTCATAGCATCTTTAATTCTTTTGATTTCACTTTCTAAAAATTCTAAATATTCAGATCTTGCAGCTATTTCATATTCAGTATCATCAATAACTACTTTAAATAAAGCCTTTAAAACTTTTTTATCAATTTTTCCTAAAGAAGCAGCGGGATTTAAACTTTTTTTAAAACCATCTGCAAGATTTTTTGGTGGAGTTGGTCTAGCATGGGAAATTAATATATTAAGAGTTTCTATAATACCAATATGTGATTTATATTGTCTTTTAGCAGTTATTGCCTCAAATTCATCCGCAACACGTATTATTTGAGCTTCATAAGGAATTTTATTTCCAACAACCCCATTAGGATAACCTGAACCATCTAATGCTTCATGATGATATAAAGCACCTGCAGCAAATGGTCTTAATTTTAAATCTTGCATACACATTTTATTTCCAATTGTAGTATGAGTTTTCATTATTTCATATTCTTCTTCAGTAAGTTTACCATTTTTCTGCAAGATTGATGGTGGAATAAATAACTTACCAATATCATGTAAGTAAGCACAAGTTGTACAATATATAGTAAAACCTGTACCTAGTTTTAACTTTTCACAAAGTCTACAAGTAATGTTTGCAACATTTTCAGAATGTCTTTTAGTAAAAGCATCCATACTATCAAGCATTTTAAGTTGATATCTTATACGTTCGTTTAAATTATATACTTTTATGGATTTTCTATCATAAAAATCAAACTCTTCTGTTTCTTTCATTTTAATCTCCTGTAATTAATTATATAATAATTTTATATCTTAATAAAAAAATGGTCAAGGAAAATATAACTGTTTTCTTGAATAAAAACAAAATAAATGATAGAATTTTAAAAAAGATTTAATGGAAATGAGAAATAATAATATTGATAAAATTATCTAAATGATATAATATAAGCATATTAAGATAGTAGAGGAACAAAAAATGTATTTAAAAAGATTAGAAATGTATGGTTTTAAGTCTTTTGCTGATAAAACAGTATTGGAATTTATGCCAGGAATAACAACAGTAATAGGACCAAATGGTTCTGGAAAAAGTAATATATCAGATTGTATTAGATGGGTTCTAGGAGAACAGAGTCTAAAATCCTTAAGAGGTGCTAAATCTGAAGATATTATTTTTGCAGGAACACAAAATAGAAAATCTTTAGGATATGCTGAAGCATCTATAGTAATAGATAATTCAGACTCAAAATTACCAATTGAATTTGCAGAAGTAACAGTAACTAGAAGAATTTATAGAAGTGGTGAAACTGGCTATTTTATAAATAAAGCTCCTTGTAGATTAAAAGATATATTAGAGCTTTTTATGGATACAGGTATTGGTAAAGATGGGTATTCTATTATTGGACAAGGTAAAATAGATGAGATATTAAGTAATAAATCAGAAGAGAGAAGACATATTTTCGAAGAAGCTGCTGGGATTGTTAAATACAGGGCAAGAAAAGTAGAGTCAGAAAAAAAGTTAGAACAAACCAAACTTAATCTTTTAAGAATAAATGACATCATATCAGAAATTGAAAATAATATTGGACCACTAAAAATACAATCTGAAAAAGCAAAGAAGTTTTTAAGTTTAAGAGATGAACTTAAAAATATAGAGGTTGGTTTATTTTTATATAATATAGATGATTATAAAAATAAAATTGAAGAAATAAAAGAAAATTTAGAGATATTAGAAACTCAAAAAATAAAGGAAGAAGAGAAAGCAAATAATATAAAACTTGAAAAAGATGATCTAAAAATCCAAATTGATAAATTACTAGAAGAAATTGAAGAAACTCAGAAATTAGGATTTGAAGGAAGTAAGAAAAAGGAAGAATATAATAGTGAAATAAAAGTAACTAGAGAAAGAATACAAAATAATCAGGCAAATTATGAAAGATATGCAGAAGAAATTGAACAAATAACTAAAAGAAATAGTGAACTTGAGGAAGAGAAAAATCAGAAAATAGAACGTAAAAATAACTTATTCCAAAACAAAGATAAGTTTGAAAAAGAGCTAAAAGAAAAAGAAACTGAACTTGAAAAATATTCTAAAACTATGTCTACTAAAGAACTTGAAATTGAAAAGCAAAAAGATATAGTACAAAAGAATATAGATGATAGATATGAAATATTATCAGAGATAAATACTGAAAAAGCAAATATTCAAAATTTATCTAAAAAAGAAACATCATTAAAAAATGAAATTCAAATGACAATATCAGAATTAGATGAAAATAGAAATAAAAAATCTGATATGTCAAAAGAATTTTATGAAGTTGAAAAGAAACGAAATGATATCAATAAATCTATAGAAGAAATGAAAATAAAAAAAGAAGAATGTACTAGCAAGATAAAAGATTTTGAAGATAGAATTAATTCTTTTCAGTCTGAGTATAGAATAAAAGAATCTAAGTATAAATTTTTAGTTGAAACAGAAAAAGAAAAAGAAGGATATATAAAAAGTGTAAAGTCATTATTACAAGAAGCTGAAAGAAATAGTAGTTTAAAAACAGGCATGCATGGAATACTTGCAAATTTAATATCTGTAGATAAAAAATATGAAACAGCGATAGAAATGACACTTGGTGGAAGCATACAAAATATTGTTACAGATACAGAAGAAGAAGCAAAAAAACTTGTAAATTATTTAAGAGATAACAAGTTAGGAAGAGCATCGTTTTTACCAATATCTTCTGTAAAAGGAACAAAGTTATCAAAAATAAATGACAGGGGTATAGATGGAATTGTTGGAGTAGCAGCAGATTTAGTAGATTGCGATAAGAAATTTGAAGGAATAATATTAAATTTATTAGGTAGAACTGTAATTGTAGAAGACATTGACTCTGCTGTAAAATTAGCAAAACAAAACTCATATTCTTTTAAGATAGTAACTTTAAAGGGAGATATTATTAATCCCTCAGGAGCAATAAGTGGTGGATCAGTTACTCAGAAAACTGTAAGTTTATTAGGTAGAGAGAAAGAGATAAAGGCTTTAG
>JAAVXQ010000145.1 GCA_022790685.1 Clostridia bacterium | reverse complement strand
TAAAAAGTATGTTGTAAAAACAGGACATAGATTAAGATTATCACTTGGTTTTCCAGCTGGATATGGTCCTGAAGATGCTGGAGTTACTTTTAAAGCATACCACTTTATAACAAATGATGCTGGAGAAGTTACAGGAGTTGAAGAAATTCCTTGTGTAGTAACACAATATGGTTTAATTGTTACATGTGACTCATTCAGTCCATTTGCAATAGCAGTAACTGAAAATGATGGAACAGCAGTTCAAGAAAAAGCTGTTATAGTATCAGCTACTGAAGGTGGTGTAATAGATGGAGCTGGAAGAGATGAAGGAAATATACTTACATTATCTGAAGGTGAATCTACAACACTTAATATAGTTCCAAATGAAGGTTATGAAATCGAGTCAGTAAATGTTTTCGGTGAAATGATTGAAATAACAGATAAAAATAATATGAACATCACAATAAATTATGATGATGTAAAAGATGGAAATTGCATTGTTGAAGCAAGCTTTGTTGCAAAAGTAGTAGTACAAAAAGAAGAAGCAAGACAAGAAGTACCAGTTCAACCTGTAGCTGTACCAGCAGAAATAACAATGCCAGAAGCTAATATTGATATATCAGCTAATGAAAAATTAACTATTGCTCCAGTAGTAACAGAAACTCCAGGAATTCAAACATATCAATGGTACAAAAATGGAGAAAAATTAGAAGGAAAAGTAAACAAGGTATTAGAAATAGAAAATGCCACAGAAAATGATTCTGGTGAATATGTATTAAAAGTAACTACAACAGTAGAAACTGTAAGTGCTGAAGTAGAAAGTACTGTATGTACAGTTACTGTAGCTCCAGAAGTTTCTGAAGGATTTGAAGTTACAATTGTTAATAGAAATGCTGATCAACAACTTCATCCAGGAGATGAATTTACTGTAAATGTAGGTATAGATAATGTTAACAATATCGAAAATGGATTAGTTTCTATAGCAGGAAAATTAAGCTATGATGAAAATGTTTTAGAAAGAGTAAGTATAAATCAATTAAACGGATGGGATATTACTGGAGGATTTAATACATCTAACTTTAAATTTGTTGTAGATACTGATCGTTATGTAACACAAGGAGAAAATATTTTCTTAATTAGATTTAAAGTAAAAGAAGATATAGAACTTACAGAAACTTTAAACACTGTATTTTCTATAACAAATATTGAAGGAAGTAATGGTATCAAAGATTTTTCTGCTAATGATGCACGTTTAGAAATTGCTATAGAAAAACCAAAAGAACCAGATAGAATATCTTCTGAAAAATATGAAATAGGAGAATCTTTAATTACTAATATTCTTCCTAATACAACAGTAGAAATGTTTAAAGCAAATGTTGATACAAATACTGATTTAGTATTTACAGATAAAGATGGAAATACTTTAGCAGAAGATAGTTTAGTAGGAACAGGAACAATTTTAAAAGTAGGAACAACTTTTGAATTTACTTTAGTTGTAAGAGGAGATATTGATGGAAATGGTAAAATAGGTCCTACAGATCTTGCAAAATTAAAATTACATTATATTGAAAAAACACCACTTACAGAAGAAATTGAATTAAAAGCAGCTGATGTAGATGGAAATGGATCAATAACTCTTACAGATTTATCTCAAATGAAATTAATAATAGTTGATTTACTAGTATTAAAATAAAATTATAATAAAGTAAGAAGGGAAAAATATGAAAAAAGTAATATCATTAATTTTAATATCTTTAATAGTTATTACAATGATGACTAGTGTATATGCTTCATCATATAAAACTGAATTAAAAGCATCAAAAAATGAAATTAATCCATCAGAAGAATTTACAGTTGATGTAAATCTTTCTAATGTTCAAGATGATAGTGGACTTATAACTATAACAGGAACAGTTAAATATGATAAAAATGCATTAACATTAGTAAAACTAGAAAAACAAGGAAATTGGACAGATCCAGTTTATAATGATGCAAATGGAAAATTTGTTACAGACAGAAATGGACCTACAACTTCAAATGAAGCAATCTTAAAAGCAACTTTTAAAGCAAATGACAATGCTAGTGGAGAAACAGCTGTATCACTTGAGTCAATTGAAGCATCAAATGGTGCAACAGACATAAAAACTGATAATGTTTCTACTACAATTAAGATTGGTAAACAAAATACTCCAGTAAATAATACTACTGTTGAAAATACTACTAAAGATCCTGTAAAAAATGAAACATTACAAAATTTAATTAAAGATCCAAGCAATAATACAACAAAAAATAATGTAACTAATAATACAACTAATAAGATATCTACAAAAAATAATACTGTAGATAATGATACTGTAAAAAAAGGTGTATTACCTAAAGCAGGAGATGCAAGTTTAGTATTAACATTAGTAGGAATATTACTTGTGTTAGTAGTAGTATTCTATATTAGATTTGAAGTTATAACAAACAAAATAAATAAATCTGGAAAATAGAAAATAACAAATAAAATATAAAAGCATGAAAGAATTATATTCTTTTATGCTTTTTTTATTTCAACAATTCATTATGATAAGTCTTTTATTTAATCTTTTGCTTATGTTGACATAATAAGTATAAGATGCTATAATATTTGAGATTTATAGTTAGCATTTCTTAAAAGAAAGTTCAAATAAGAAAATTTAGAGAAAAGAGGTATTTTATTAGCTAACATAATCACAAAAAAATCAATCACAAAAGGAGAGATATCTGTATGAAAACAAATTCTCGGAAACTCATAGTCTTTTTCGCATTAGCAATAGTCCTTGCTTTCATAGGTGGAATGCTATTTCAAATTAAGATAGCTTCTAACAGCATACCTTTAGAAGAATCGGAACTGAAAGGGATAATACGCTTATCAAAGCAAAAAACAACATGTATTGACGACATTCCCAAAGATACTAAGGAACTTATCGACCTATACCACTCCTTCCTGGAACCTTCTGATGACGAAACTGCACCCACACTAGAAAAGATTGAAATAAATGGAAAAAAATTAGAGTCCGTAAGATTTTTCCTTTCAGACCAAGGTTATGTTTGTATGGGGGTAGAAAACAGAGCGTTATGGATGGGAGTAGAACCATTTTATGGACATATTAAGCCTCTAATTAAAGTTTCTTCCAATATAGACCTCGAATTTCTTCCAGAATATGAAAAAGAAGAAATAGAAGTTGTTTTGGCAGGAAGGCATGCAACTTTGTGTATCAACAAAAAGTATGGATTTCTGGCACAATATGTAGATGGAGAAATGACTTTTTCTGTAGACATTCCAACAGCTTCAGTAGATGACTTAGACTTTAGCATGATTAAACAAGGTCTGCTTATGTCTACTGATGGAGATTTATATTCACTAGATTTTGTTACACCAGCACATTCTTCCAATATGGAAATGCAAATAAATCAACTTGATTCTTATATAAGTTTTGCAGGAAAGCTTGATAATGGTGTAATAATATCGTATAACATCAGTGATGAATGGACTACATATCGCTTTGACCCGATGCATGAAAATTCTAGTGAAAAGTACATATCTCAAGAATATGATGGTGAATTTATTTCTGCAGAGTTTCGTTCATTCAAATCTTCAGACGATGCTACTTTTCAAAATGAACTTACGATTTATTTTAGTATAGGCGAAGAAGAAAAAGAGGAGAGGGCAAGTTTCATATTACCTAAATCTATGTTAAAAAAATAAGATAAAGCCTCTTTAAACGGCGTAGTACAACTTAAAAATTGTGCTATGCCGTTTGTCTTTAATTTAAAAAAATTTATATATTATATTGTAAATAAAAAAATATATATGTATAATTTTATTATAAAATAGATTTGGAGATACTTATGATAAATAAAAAAGAATTTGATTTATTACTTAAAGAAATTTTTCAGATAGAAAATAAAATTGAAGAAATAAAGATTTTAAATCAATTTGATAAAGCAAATGAATTTGAAAACATTTTAAAAACAATTAGAGAAGATGCAAAACATATTGTATTAGAGGACAATAATGCTTTAAGTGGATTTGATGATATATCTTTAGAGGTACTTTTAAAGTTAATATTATTAGATTCTGAAATAGATTATTCTATTTTAAAAATAAATAATCTGATAGAAAGTGCTGAAGATAATAAATTAGATGCAGAGATTTTAGAAAAAATAAAAAAATCTTGGGAAAACTTGGAAGAGAATATAAGAAATTGGAAAAAAGAAATTCGTAACCCTATAGAAGAAATTGAATATAATAGATATATTGGCAAAGTATCTTTAGATAATTTAATATATCAGCTTAAAGCTAAAGGTATTCTAGATCTGGCTAGAGCCTTTGAATATTGTAAAAAAGAATACTTAATAAATGCTATTAAAGAAACTTTATTTGAAGGAGCCAAAAAGGAAGAACATGATACTATAAAAAGAAAAAAGATGATAGATTTAGCAAAAAAAATTTCAGAAAAAGATTTATATGACTATAAACTTTGGCAACAAATATTAACTATAAAAGAAGTTAGATCTAGAGATCAACATATTGAAATAATAGGAAATTTGCAAGAAAAAGAATCAAAAAAATATTTAAATCTACCAGAAGAAAATATTTCTAAAAAAGAAAATGATATTAATATGCAAAGCTTAGAAAATATTTATTATGAACCATTATTATATAGAATAAAAAAATGGTTTTATAATTTAAATGAAGTATCCAATCAGAAAAAAATGGCTCTTTTATGGGCAAGTTCTGGAGGTCCTGCTTTTAAATTAGAACTTAAAGATGGAAATATAAGATACTTTAATAACTATATTGATAATAATATGGTTGAAAATACCAAAAAACTTATTATAGCTACAAATGGTGTTGCTAAATATAATTTTGAAAAAGATTCGAATTGGAAAAATTTAGAAGAAATTGAATTTTTAGAAAAAAATAATACTTCTTCTGTTAATTTAAGTTCAGATAGAAGATATAATTGCATAGGAAACAATACTTTTTCAAATTGCATAAATCTTAAAGACATCTCTTTTGGAAAAATAGAAATGATAGGAGAAAATTCTTTTGAAAATTGCAGTAGTCTTTCAGAACTAACTTTTCCCAAAAATATAATGAATATAGGAGATAATGCATTTTTGAATTGTAAAAATTTAAAAAAGGTTACTTTTATGGGTGACTTAAAACTATATATTTTAGATAGACCACAAAATATATTAAATTGCTTTAAAGGAACCAGCCTAGAAGAAATTAATTTTTTAAATTTAGAAACAGCTTTTGATTTTGCTATTACAAATTGCCCAACTTTAAGAAAAATTTCAATAACAAATATATCAAACCTTTCTATTCCTTTTAAAACTTGTAAATATATACTTGGAAGGGAAGAAGGAATAGTGTCTTTTATTGGAGAAAAAGCACTTAGTTTATGGAAAAAAAGAAATACTGCTATTAGATTTTTTGAGCTTACAGAAGAAGATAAAAGAGCTTATAATTTGTATTAATTTTAATATAAAAATGCTACTTATATCATATTTAGAAGTTTTTATTCTAAAAATATACTTTACATAAAACAAGGTAAATCCCTTGTTTTTTTTGCCAAAATTTGATATAATAAATAATATTTTAATTAAATTTAAATAGAATATTATCTATAAATATTTTTAATATAGAAAATAAAAATTCTCATACATTAACTATATATTACATTATAATCTCATGTTTTAGAAAGGAAAAATTAGACATGTTTAAAATTCATTCAGAATATAAACCCACTGGAGACCAACCAAATGCGATAGAATATTTATCCAAAGGCTTAGAAGCAGGTAAAAAATTTCAAACTTTACTTGGAGTTACAGGTTCTCGGAAAAACTTTTACAATGGCAAATATAATTGAAAAAGTACAAAGACCAACTCTAGTTTTAGCACATAATAAAACTTTAGCTCGGACAACTTTATTCTGAATTTAAAGAATTTTTTCCTGAAAACAATGTAGAATATTTTGTAAGTTATTATGATTACTATCAGCCAGAAGCATACATTGCTTCTTCTGATACTTATATAGAAAAAGATGCCTCTATAAATGATGAAATAGATAAACTTAGACATTCAGCTACAGCTTCTTTATTTGAAACCAGAGATGTAATAGTTATAGCCTCTGTATCATGTATATATGGACTTCGGAGATCCTATTGATTATGAAAACATGATTGTTTCTTTAAGACCTGGAATGGAAAAAAGTAGAAATGATGTAATGAAAAAACTTGTAAATATGCAATATTCCAGAAATGAAATGGATTTTAAACGTGGAAACTTTAGAGCAAAAGGTGATATTTTAGAAATATATCCATCTAATCAAGAAGAAAGTGCTATAAGAGTTGAATTCTGGGGAGACGAAATAGAAAAGATATCTGAAATTAATCCTCTTACTGGAAAAGTAATAGGGCAAAGGCAACATGTTATGATATATCCTAACTCACACTATGTAACTAGTAAAGATAAATTAGAAAGAGCAATAGGAACAATTGAAGAAGAATTAGAAGATAGGATAAAATATTTTACAGAGAAAAAAAAGCTAATTGAAGCACAAAGAATAGAAGAAAGAACAAATTTTGATATAGAAATGTTAAAAGAAACAGGATTTTGCCAAGGAATAGAAAACTATTCAAGACATATTAGTGGTAGAGAACCAGGCAGTAGTCCCTATACTTTATTTGATTATTTTCCTGATGATTTTTTACTTTTAATAGACGAGTCACATGCTACCATACCACAAGTAAGGGCTATGTATAATGGTGATAGAGCAAGAAAAGAATCCTTAGTTAATTTTGGATTTAGGCTTCCATCAGCTTTTGATAATAGACCTCTTAAATTTGAAGAATTTGAGCAAAGAATAAATCAATGTATTTTTGTAAGCGCAACACCAGCAGATTATGAAAAGGAACATAGTCAAAATAATGTAGTTGAACAAATAATACGTCCTACAGGTTTATTAGATCCTAAAATTGAAGTAAAACCAACTGAAAATCAAATAGATGATTTAATAGAACAAATAAATTTGCAAACCCAAAAAGGAGAAAGAGTTTTAGTTACAACATTAACTAAAAAGATGGCTGAAGATTTAACAGCTTATTTACGAAATAATGACATAAAAGTTAGATATATGCATTCAGATATAAAAGCTTTAGAAAGAATGGAAATAATAAGAGATTTAAGGCTTGGAGAATTCGATGTTTTAGTAGGTATTAACCTTTTAAGAGAAGGTCTAGATATTCCAGAAGTTTCTTTAGTTGCTATATTAGATGCAGATAAAGAGGGCTTCCTTCGTTCTGAACGTTCTTTGATACAAACAATTGGTCGTGCAGCAAGAAATACAGAAGGAAGAGTTATAATGTATGCAGATGAACTTACAGAATCCATGGAAAAAGCTATTTCCGAAACTAATAGAAGAAGAAAAATACAAGAGGAATATAATATTAAGAACCATATAACTCCTCAAACTATTAAAAAATCTGTAAGAGATACTATAAAAGCAACTATCATAGAAGATATTGGGAATGAGTATAATATCGGAAAAGAAGAAACAGTAGAAGAGATAATTGACAAATTAACAAATGAGATGCTAAAAGCTGCTAAAAATATGGAATTTGAAAAAGCAGCTGAACTAAGAGATAAAATAAAAGCTTTAGAAAATATGGGAAAATAATATAGAAGGGAAAAAATTATTATATGAATAAAAAAGATGATATGTATGATGAATTTAAAATGTTTCAACCATCAGAATATGAAACTGTAATGAAAGCTTTAGGTCCAGATTCTAGATTTCATTACTTAGTTCATAATAAAACTCAAGATAAATTTGGATATCTATTTAACAAAAGATACTCAGAAGATGATAGTCATTATGCTCCATATTTAATGTATAAAATGGCAAAAAAAATCGGAATAAATGCACCTGAAACAGAACTTGGTATTTATTTAGAGAAAGATATTGATTTAGCAACTTATAGAGATAGTTTTTATGAAGCTTCATTAGTGTATAGACCAGAATGGGACTCCTTTTCTTTCAGAATGTCAAATCTTGGACTTTCTTATGCAGCACAAGAAGTAGTACAGGCTATTTATTTTCAGGATAATCCAGAAGTAGCTCAAAAATCACATACTCCAAGAAAGACTCCAATAACAGTAGATGAATATATTATGTCTAACATATATTTTATAACTTCAAGAGGCTCTAAACCTAAAGATGAATACACAGAAGAAGAAATTTCTAGTATAAAACAAGAACTTATAGATAGATTAATGTTTGGCTTGAAATTCGGAATTGATGGACAAACTTCTATAAGAATGTTTGAACATGCAAATGCAAGACTAGATACATATTATCTTTCTTCTTCTAATATGTTGGATTTAAACTTGCATTATGACTGGATAAATGATATGTTAAAAATAGATGATAAAGAATTTTTAGAACAAGTTGATAGAGAACATAAACCACAATATGGAATTTCTCCATATGAACAGGTTCCAAATGCAAAAAAAGTTCTTAATTACATATATAAAAAGTATCCTAAAGAAGCAGAAAACTCTTATAAAAAGATTTCTTTATATACAAAAGCAGATTTTGAAGAAGAATTAAACTCACTTAAAAGGTTAAGTCCAGAAAAGAAAAAATTTGCTATTAGATTTTTTGATGTAAAACAAAAAGAATTTGCTTCTGCATATCAAGAACATTTAAAAGCTATTAGAGAAAATGATGAAATTAGATAACACATAAAAGGTGGTTAAATATATGATAAAAAAAATTTTAAGTTTAGACGAAGTTAGTCAAAGAATAAATGAAGGAATTGGAAAATTCAAACTATTAAGTCCTGAAACAGGTTATTATATAGATTCTCAGAGAGGAAAAAATTTTTTTTGGCTTGAAGAAAACAAAATTAGAATGAATATGGCTTTTGAAGGTACACATCAGCCAACTTCTTTTGGTTATTTCAAATCAAAAAAAGGTTATAACAGTAAATATAAAAATAATAAACAATTTGCAAATCACTATGGAGAATATATTTCTTCAATAATATTAAAGCAACTTGGTAAAAAAGCTTGTAAAGTTGATTTAGGTGTTGTTAATGTAACAAATCCTTATAGTGGAAAAACACTTGAAGTTGAAGGAATCTTAAGTCATTATCAATTAGATAGAACTGAGATGATGATTCCAGCAAATGTTATAATTGAAAGATTTAAGGGAAGTAATCCAAAAAAATATAAGGAACTAATAGGTGGGGGAAATAGTGCTTCTGAAAATCATTATACCAATATAGAAATTTTACTTACAGCCTTTGAAGACACCTTTAGAAAATCTGGTATGTCAGAAAAGATTCCAGAAATTAGAAAATATATTTTTGATATGTGTGCATTTGATATAAAATTTGGAAATAGAGATAGACATGATGAAAATCTAGGCCTTAAATTTAATCAGCAAACAAATAAGTTTGATATGTATCATTTATTTGATAATGAACAAATTTTAGGAATGCAGGAAAATAAATCAGATATAATAGGATATTTAGGAGATCCTAAAAAATTTGAAAAATTTAAAGAAAAAGAATTAACCTCTTGTATAGGAATACCAGGAGCACCTCAAAAAATTGATCCTATGGAATTATTAAAATATTTATTACAAAAGTATCCTGAAGAAATGCGTTCTTCACTTGCAGATATAGGAAGATATACACATTCTGATTTAATAGAACTTATGAATAGTTGTGAGGGATTGTCAGAGGAACATAAAGCATTTGCTTCAAAAATCTTTTTAGATAGAGAAAAATCCATTCAAAAACTTTTAGAGGAACTTGATAAATCAAAGTCTTCAAAAGAGGATGATGAATTAGATTTGTAATATATAGTTTAAAAGGAGGAAATATTAGTATTACTAATATAAAATAAGATGGAGTATTTATATTTAAAATGGATAGATTATAAAACAAATAAAAAATATTTAATAGGAGCTTTATTTAGAGATAAAGAAAAAAATAAATATTATTTTAAGTTAAGTCAAAATCATATAGAAAAAGCAATTGAAGAAAATGTAATTTCAAAACAAATGTTACCATTTTCAGATTTTGATAAAATTTATGAAAGTGATGAAATATTTGCAATATTTAAAATACGATTACCAAAAATTGAAAAATTCTCAAGTGAAGAATTAAGAATTTTATTAGAGGATTTGGAAATGAAAGAATATGATGAGTTTGAATATTTAAGAAAAACCAATGGAATATTAATGACAGATAATTTTATAGTAGAAGAGGAGAAATAATATGTCTGAGAAATCGTTTAAATTTAGAAATATTGATGATTTTGTTCCTGGAAGATTTGAACAAATGGGTATGCTAAAAGGTAAAAGATGGTACACAGAAATGGCTACTGAAGATAGAGATGGCAAATTAGGTCTTTTTAAACCACAAAGAAAAGAATTTGGTGATAAAAAAGTATTTTGTGGAAATCATTATGGAGAATTTATAGGATATGTTGCAGCAACTTGTGTTGATGTTCCTGTTTGTAAAGTAGAACTTGCTCATTTATCCAAATATTATGAAAATATACATAAGGCAAGACATCATGGTACTCCAGAGTCAAAAGATGGATGTATATCTTTTGCTGAAAAATCTTTAGATCAAGAACTTGAACATGGAACTTCTGTTATAGACTTTTTTAGATATCAAAATCCAGAAGAATTTGAAAGAATAACAAGAAATGACTCTAGGAATATTGATAGAAATGACAATTTAGAAGTATGCTTAGCTGCAATTGAATATCGAATCAGAAGATTTTTAGGTGATCATAAAGATTGTCCAGCTCACTATATTGATAAAAAAGTTAGAGAAAATAGAGCCTTAGCTATACAAATGATTGTATATGATTGTATGTATGGAAATAACGATAGACATGATGAAAATTGGGCAATGATAAAAGATAGATACGGAAGAGACATTTCTTTATATAAATTATATGATAATGAAAGAGTATTTGGACTTTATGAAAATCAAAACTTTATAGAAAAAGCTATAGCCACTAATACTGTAGAAGAAACTTCTGAAATTGCTTTATTTTCTAGAATGCATATACCTGGAGCCACAAAAAAACATTCTAGTTATAAAGAAGTTTTAACATATATTATGGATAATTACACTGCCGAAACAAAACAAGCCTTATCAAATTATTTTGATAGAGACACACAGTTTTTATTACAAAGTTTTCTAAAATCTTGTGAAGGCTTACCTGATTGCTATATAGAGTTTCAAAGACAAATGTATAAAGCCAGATACGATTTTGCAAAAGGATTATATTTGTCAAAATCTGCTATGTCTTATACTGAAGAAAGAGAAAATGAAGAAACAAGATAAATTTATGTATAAATAGCGAAACGCCCGCTACCAAATTTGGTAACAGGCGTTTCTTTGTGCTTTTGTAAATATTGCGAACAAAAATGCGTTTAGCCGTTGGTGACCTGCCTCTCGTCACTGCAGTTGATCATATGCATGACAAATCCATTTTCGCCAAAAAGCTGGTCGGAGATAGAGATATAGGTACTCTGGAGATCCGTAATAATGGAATCCGGAATCTCAGGAACCTCATCTTCATCTCCATGGAAGCCCGCTTCTGCACAGAAATCAATGATACGCTGCTTGTCCAGCGATACACATTTTTTTCCGACAGAATAGCTACTGGTTGCTGAAAGGCGGCTGCTGTCAGGAGTGCCGAGTTCATCGCCTACCCTAATGTTGCCCTCATCATCCAAACCGAATTCAAACTTGGTATTAATGAAGAGAATCCCACGTTCTTTGCCGTATTTGGAGATGAAATCGTACAGGGCAAGGGAGTATTCATAGCACTTGCTGACAAAGGCTTCTGCATCGTGACGAGCCGCTTCGTCAGGGTCAGTGGATTGGCTATAGTCACAGATCTCCAGCAACCAAAAAGTAACTACGTCTACAGCTTCAGATCTGGTAATCGGTTTACTATAGCCAGTGGACGGTTTCGTTTCCGGTGTAATAATAGGCATCACCAGTTTCTCGGACTGACTCATCCCACCAGGGAGAAAGGTTCCGCAGACTTTACCTGTTTCTCTGTAACTGGACCAGGCACGGCCGGTAAGATATCCCCTTACAATAAATTTAATAGGGATCATAGTCATATCTCTTACCAGGCTCATCCGGCCAGTATATTCCTCGCCAAAACCCAGATCCTCAAAAAAGGAATCCTTTACATTAATGAGGTCATTGGGAACGAGGTCCGCGGTCAGGTGCTTGAAATTTTTGCTGATATAATTGTGTACAGCACCTTTTGAAGTTACGCTGTCGGTGACAACTCTGTCAAAGACAGAGAGGCTGTCAGTTGTCTCCACAACTCTTGCATAGAGTTGGTAGGACTTCCGGACCTTACCTTCGTGGATCGGGTAACAAATTTCGTTCGTCATAGGCTTTTTACCTACCTTTCAAAATATTTACTTTTCCACTTTAGCGATCATTAATAAATGATGTTGCCAAAATCGCATAAAGCTAAAAGCTGTAGATATTATATCACAAAAGAAACATAAAGTAAACATAAAAAGTATTAAATAAGTAAAAGATTTTTTAAATATATGCAAAAAAATGTTTTATTTATTATTAATTTATGATATAATTAAAACGCTTTTTTTAAAAGGGGGTAAATATGAACGATAATATTATAATAAAAGGTGCAAAAGAACATAATTTAAAAAATATAAATATAACTATACCTAAAAATAAAATGGTAGTAGTTACAGGACTTTCTGGTTCAGGTAAATCAAGTTTGGCTTTTGATACAATATATGCAGAAGGTCAGAGAAGATATGTAGAAAGTCTTTCATCATATGCAAGACAATTTTTAGGTTTAATGGAAAAACCAGATGTTGAGAGTATAGAAGGATTATCACCAGCAATCTCAATTGATCAAAAAACAACCTCTAAAAATCCTCGTTCAACTGTAGGAACTGTCACAGAAATTTATGATTTTATTCGTTTATTATATGCTAGAATAGGTACTCCGTATTGTCCAGTTTGTGGTAAAAAAATTGAAAAACAAACTATTGATCAAATAGTAGATGCCGTTTTATCTCTTGAAAATGGTACAAAAATTCAAATTTTAGCACCAATAGTAAGAGGTAAAAAAGGAGAATATACAAAACTTTTGCAAGATATGCAAAAAGAAGGCTTTGTAAGGGTTAGAATAGACGAAAAACTTTATGAGCTTTCTGATGATATTGAATTAGATAGAAATAAGAAACATAATATAGATATTATAGTTGATAGACTAGTTATAAAAGAAGAAATAAGAAATAGACTTAGTGAATCTATAGAAATTGCAATGAAACATGCAAATAATTTAGTAAAAATTGATATTGCAGGAAAAGAAGAAAAACTTTATAGTGGAAATTACGCCTGTCCAGATTGTAATGTTAGTTTTGAAGAGCTTACTCCTAGAATGTTTTCCTTTAATAATCCTTTTGGAGCTTGTCCAGATTGTACTGGTATAGGATACTTAATGAAAATTGATGAAGATTTAATTATTCCAGATAAAAATAAAACCTTATATGATGGTGTTAAAGCTTTTGGTGCAAGTACGCTAAAAAAGGGTGACACTATGGCAAAAATGTATTTTGAAAGTATAGCAAATCATTATAAGGTTGATATGTCAAAACCAATTAAAAAGCTTCCTCGTGAATTTTTAGATAAAATATTATATGGTACAGGAAATGAAAAAATTGATTTTGAATATTCCTCTTCAGCAGGTGTTAGAAAATTCACTCAGCCTTTTGAAGGTGTAATACCAACTCTTGATAGAAGATATCGAGAAACAAAATCACAAGGTATGAGAGAATTTTATGAAATGTATATGAGTAATAGTCCATGTACTACTTGTAATGGAGCAAGACTTAAAAAAGAAGTTTTATCTATAAAAGTAGGTGATAAGAATATAAATGAACTTACTGATATGCCTATAAATAAAATTAAAGACTATTTAGCGTCAATTGAACTTAATAAAAAAGATAGAATGATAGCAGATGTTATATTTAAAGAGTTGAATCAAAGATTACAATTCTTAATCGATGTAGGTCTAGAATATTTAACACTTTCTCGTTCAGCTGGAACTTTGTCAGGAGGAGAAGCTCAAAGAATTAGACTTGCTACTCAAATTGGCTCTGGACTTTCAGGTGTTTTATATATTTTAGATGAACCAAGTATAGGACTTCATCAAAGAGATAATGAAAAACTCTTAGAAACTTTGAAAAAGCTTAGAGATTTAGGAAATACTCTTATTGTTGTAGAACATGATGAAGACACAATGTATACTGCAGATCAAATAATTGATATTGGTCCACGGAGCAGGTGTGCATGGTGGAAATGTAATAGCTCAAGGAACAGCAGAAGAAATAAAATTATCTAGTGAATCTATAACTGGTAAATATTTAAGTGGAAGAATGAAAATATCTGTTCCTAAAAAAAGAAGAAAATCAAATGGAAAATCAATAGAAATAATTGGTGCAAAAGAAAATAATTTAAAAGATATAAATGTAAAGATTCCTCTTGGAGTATTTAACTGCGTTACAGGAGTATCTGGTTCAGGTAAATCCACTCTTGTAAATGAAGTGTTATATAAATATCTAGCTAAGGAACTAAATGGGTCAAATGAAAAACCTGGTAAATGTGAAAAAGTTAAAGGTTTAGAAAATATTGATAAAATAATAAATATCGACCAATCTCCAATCGGAAGAACTCCACGTTCAAATCCTGCAACTTATACAGGTGTATTTGATGTAATCCGTGATATTTATGCAGGTACTAATGAAGCTAAAATGAGAGGTTATCAAAAAGGTAGATTTAGCTTTAATGTTGAAGGGGGAAGATGTGAAGCATGCCAAGGAGATGGTGTTCTAAAAATAGAAATGAATTTTCTTCCAGATATATATGTACCTTGTGAAGTTTGTAAAGGCAAAAGATATAGTAGAGAAACTTTAGAAGTAAAATATAAAGGAAAGAGTATTGCAGATGTTCTTGATATGACAGTTGAAGAAGCTGTAGAATTTTTCAGCAATATACCTAGAATAAAAACAAAAATTCAAACACTTTTAGATGTTGGGCTTGGATATATAAAATTAGGTCAGCCCTCTACTACTTTATCAGGAGGAGAAGCTCAAAGAGTAAAACTTGCTACAGAACTTTCTAAAAGAGCTACTGGAAAAACTTTATATATTTTAGATGAGCCAACTACAGGATTACATATAGATGATGTACATAGATTAATTGACATTTTACAAAGATTAGTAGATACAGGAAATACTATTCTAGTAATTGAACATAATTTAGATTTAATAAAAACAGCAGATCACATAATTGATTTAGGTCCAGAAGGTGGAGAAAGGGGAGGACAAGTTATAGCAATAGGTACTCCTGAACAAATCATTAAAAACGAAAAATCACATACTGGTAGATTTTTAAAGAAATATATAGAATAGTTTTAAATATACTAAAATAAGTCATTTCTAGTTTTTTGCTTAAAAAAAACATAAGTGACTTATCTTTTTTCTAAATATATTTAAAGTATATTATAAGGAGATAAGATGAAAAAAATTATACAAGAAACTAAAGATAAATTTATAAAGAATAAAATATACTTAGTTATATTAATTATTTTTTGGATATTTGCAATTATAATTAATGACCCCTTTTCAGAGGAAAATAATATTTGCACTATTGTAGATTCTACAGAAGTTACAAAAATAAGTGATAAAATTACTAAGGAAGTAGAACTTTCTCAAAAATTTGTTGCAGAAAAAAATAATCTTAGACAAATAGGAATTATGGCCTCCACTGATAACAAAATTATTGACACAAATATTCATATTACAGTTACTGATAT
>JAAVXQ010000144.1 GCA_022790685.1 Clostridia bacterium | reverse complement strand
ATTTATCCTTTAATAAAGAGGAGGACTAAATGAAAAAAATAGGAATATTAACATTTCATAGAGCAGAAAATTATGGAGCAGTTTTGCAGGCATATGCTTTACAAGAAAAATTAAGCAAAGATGCTATGCCAGCTGAAATTATTGATTATAGAAATGAAAATATAGAAGCTCCATATAAATTTTTCTATATAAAAGGTAAAAGTATCAAAGGAAAAATAAAGACAATAATATCAGATTTTATGTTTCTAACAAGAAATTTAAAAAGAAAAAAAGCTTTTACTGAATTTTATAATAAAAATATTAAAATGAGTGAAAGCTTCAGTAAAGTAGAAGAATTTAAAGATAATTATGACTTATATATAACAGGAAGCGATCAAGTTTGGAATAGTAGTATTGTAGGTGAGCTTTCTGATGTTTATACTCTTAATTTTAAAACAGAAAAAGATTCAAAAAAAATATCTTATGCAGCAAGTATTGGAAATAGCTTTATAGAAGAAAATCAAAAAGAAATTTATAAGAAAAAAATAAGTAAAATTGATGCTATTTCAGTTAGAGAAGAGGAGGCAAAAAAAGCATTAAATTCTATAATTGACAATAAAATTGAGGTTGTTTTAGATCCTACCTTATTACTTACTAAAGAAGATTGGATAAAGGAAGTTAAAAACTGCATAAATATTAATGAGAAATATATTTTGGCATATGTAATAACTCCTGACGAAGAATACTTAAAAATTGTAAATTTATTGTCAGAAAAAACTGGACTAAAAGTAGTTCATTTTGGAAAAAGAAATCCAGGATATAAAAATGTATTAAAAACTATGTATACAGCTCGGACCACTAGAGTTTGTGAATTTGATAAAAAATGCAGAGTATGTAGTTGCCACTTCTTTTCATGCAACAGTATTTTCTGTAATTTTTAATAAGAAATTTTTTATTGTACCACACAAAAAAACAGGTTCTAGAGTAACAAATATCCTAAACTTATTAGCTTTAACAGAAAGAATTTGTTATAGTTATGATGAATTTTCAAGAAAGAATTATGATATGGAATCTGATTGGGATAAAGTTAATTCAAAATTGAAAGAAGAAAGAGCTAAATCTATTAAATGGTTAGAAGATGCAATAAATAATTAGAGGAGAAAAATGAGTAGAGAATCTAAATTAGTAAAAAATACTTTTATAATAACTGTTGGAAAAATATGTACACAATTAATAACTTTTTTTCTATTACCATTATATACAGCAGTACTTTCTACTGAAGAATATGGAACAGTTGATTTACTTAACATATTAGTTTCTCTTTTATTACCTGTTGTTACTTTTCAAATAGAACAAGCTATTTTTAGGTATCTTATAGAAGTAAGAGAGAAAGAGGAAGAAAAGAAGAAAATAATTTCAACTTCATTTTTTACAGTAAGCTTTAATATATTAATATATTTAATATTATTTGGAATTTCATATAAATTTATAAATAATGAATATAAAGTATTTTTAGCTACTAATGTAGTAGTATACATATATGCATCACTATTTTTACAGATTGCTAGAGGTTTAGGAGATAATAAAAAATATGCTTTAGGGAGTTTCTTAAGTGCATTTACTACAATTATATTTAATATTTTATTTTTAGTAGTTATAAAACTTGGAGTATCTCGGAATGCTACTGGCTAATATGATGGGACAATTAATGTGTTTTGCTTATATTATGATTTCATTAAAAGTTTATAAATACATAAGTATAAAATCAGTTGTAAAAGAAATCAGGAAGAAATTATTAAAATATTCAATACCACTAATACCAAATGCAATATCTTGGTGGATATTTAATGCTTCTGATAGATTAATAGTTTCATACTTATTAGATTTAGGAAAAAATGGAATTTTAGCAGCTTCTCATAAATTTTCAGGGGTATATATAGCTGCATATAATATCTTTAATTTATCTTGGACTGAAATGGTATCTTTACATATAAAGGATTCTGATTTTCCAGAATTTTTTAATAAAATGGTAAATATTGTATTAAGACTTTTTACAGCAATGGCAATAGGAATAATAGCATGTATGCCATTTTTATATCCAATAATGATTAACCATAGATATTCCTATGGTTTTAGATTAGTTCCTATTTTAATGCTAGGATCACTTTTTAATGTTGTAGTTGGATTAATAAGTACCATTTATGTTGCTAATAAAAATACAAAAGCAATTGCTAATACTTCAATTATTTCTGCAACTATTAATATTGTAGTGCATTTAGCTTTAATAAGATATGTCGGGCTATTTGCAGCAGCTATATCAACTTTAGTTTCTTTCTTAATTATGTCTATATATAGATTATATGATATAAAGAAAAAATATTTTAAAATTAAAATAGATACAGAATTAATTATTAAATCAATTATAATATTACCAATAGTCATAATTTGTTATTATAGTAATAATATAATTTCTAATATTATGTCACTTGTTGTGTCTGTTATTTATGCTTGTGATTTAAACAAAAATTCTATGAATACTGTATTTAGCATAATAAAAAATAAAATACAAATTAAAGATCAAGTTAAATAAAAATGTAAAAAGAGGAAAAATGGAAAATATATATTTAAAAAATAAAGATAAAAGCATGTGCAATGGTTGTGAAATATGCACAAAAGTTTGTCCAACAAATGCTATAAAAATGGTAGAAGACCAAGAAGGATTTTTCTATCCAGAAATAGATAAAGATAAATGCATTAATTGTAATAAATGTAAGAATATATGTAGTAATTATAATACTTCCTTAGGAAATGAAAAAGTATATGTTGCAATAAATAAAAATGAAAAAGAATTAGAAGAAAGTTCTTCTGGTGGAATGTTTTATATTCTTGCAAGATATGTAATAGAAAAAAAAGGAGTTGTTTTTGGAGTTGAATACGATGAAAATTTGAAAGTAAGACATAATTCCTATGAAACTCTTGAAGAGTGTAAAAGATTTCAAGGTTCAAAATATGTAAGAAGTGATATAAAGGATTCCTATAGAAAAGTAGAAGAATTTTTAAAAGATGATAGATATGTACTTTTTACAGGAACACCTTGTCAATGTAATGCTTTGAAAACATATTTAGTAAAAGAATATGAAAAATTAATATTGTGTGATATTATTTGCCATGCAAATCCCTCTCAAAAGGTTTTTGATAAGTATAAAAATGAAATAGAAAATAGTAGAGATAAAAAAATTAAAATGATTTATTTTAGAACAAAGGATAATGGCTGGCGTAATCAAACACCAATAATTGAATATATGGATAATGAAAAGGAAGAAGAAAAAACATTTTTTTCAGCATTTGTAAAAGAACTAATAAATAGACCTTCATGCCATAGTTGTGTATTTGCTAGTTCTAACAGAGTAACTGATTTTTCCATAGGAGATTTTTGGGGAATTGAAAAAGTTATGCCAGAGGTTGAAGATAAGGATATAGGAATATCACTTTTCATGGTAAATTCAAAAAAAGCTTCTGAAGTATTTGATAATGTAAAGGAATATATAAAATATAAGGAAGTAGATAAGGATTTAGCATTTTTATACAATCATAATAAAAATGTGCCTATGCATAGAAATAGAGAAAAATTTTTTAATAATTTAGATAAGATATCAGTAATAGATAATATTAACCAGAATATAAAAGTTTCTTTTATAAGAAAGGTTTTTAGAAAATGTAAAAGCCTATTAAATAAGATAAAAAAATAATATATAAAAAAATAGGACAAAAGTTGCGTAAGTTAAATACATTGCACAATAAAATTGTTCTATTTTTTATTAGCATTTTTTTAAATGTATTGAACATTAAATTCTATTATGTTAGAATTTAATATATAAAAATTATAGTAAATATGAATTTTACAAATTTAAGAGAACAGGAGTGCTATATTAAATTAAAAAATTATTATAGCAAAATGTGTGTACATGAAAAATGAATTTTTAAAACTTTCAAAGAAGATAAATGATAGTAAAACACAAAAAGAAGTAGATAAAATAATAGTAGAATGGGAAATAAAAGAACAAGATTTAGAAAAATGGATAGATCAGATTTTTGATAATATTAAAGAAATAAAATTAGACAAGTTACCATATATGTTGGAAAGCTTATATAAAGCAAATGATAAAATAAAATTTTTGTTTTTTTGCATGATTTTAGAAAATACTTTTGATGAAATACCTTTTATAACAAACTTAGAGAAGATTGAGATTTTTAAAGAGAAATATCAAATGCTGGTGCCTACTCTAGCAAAGATTGCAAAATATTCTTATAACAGAGTGGCAGATTGTATGTATTTAGTTATGCTTAATATTGATCCAAAAGGAAAACTATTTAAAAAAGATGAAAAAGAAATGATAATTGAAAGTATTAATGATAAGATATCTCAATTAATATTATATATAAAAGAAAATAAAAAAAGCATAAATAAAGATGTATATTTAACTATGCAAATATTATTAAATGTATCTTGTTATATTAATGATAAGGATACCATTATCTTGATTAATAAAGCAAAAGAAATAGAATTAGACTTTGAAACAAAGATATTTTTAATAAAAACAGAAATTATAAATGGTCTAGAAATAGATGGAAATATGTTGTTAGAAATAGCACGTGATAATGAATATTCATATAAATTATTTAAAATGCTACAAGAAATAGATAGAGAAGATATTTTTCCAAAAGAAGTTTTAATGTAAAAAGGAGCCTTCATATAGTAAAATATGAAGGTTTCTCTTTTATTAGTAGTTGAAAATATTATTTAGTAGTTATATAATGTTATAGAATAAAATTTAAGGAGATATACTATGAAAATTTTAGTAACAGGTGGACTTGGATTTATAGGTTCACATACTTGTGTAGAACTTGCAAAAGAAGATAATGAAGTTATAATTGTAGATAATTTATATAATAGTAAAGAAGAAGTTTTAGAAAAAATAGAAAAAATTTCTGGTAAGAAATTTAAACTATATAAATACGATTTAAAAGATAAAGAAAAAATAAAAAAAGTATTTGAAGAAGAAAAAAATATAGAAGCAGTTATACATTTTGCTGGATATAAAGCAGTAGGTGAATCAGTAAAAAAACCACTTATGTATTACTCTAACAATATAATAACTACTACTAATTTATTAGAAATAATGCATGAATATAATGTTAAAAAATTTGTTTTTAGCTCTTCTGCGACTGTATATGGAGAGCAAGAAACTCCAAAATATGTAGAAACAATGAAAAGAGGAGAAACTACAAGCCCATATGGAACAACAAAAGCTATGATAGAAAAAATACTAGAAGATTTATATTTCTCAGATAATTCATGGAACATATCAATTCTTAGATATTTTAATCCAGTTGGAGCTCATGAAAGTGGTCTTATAGGTGAAGAACCAAATGGAATTCCAAATAACTTAATGCCATATATAATGAAAGTGGCTTCTGGTAAATTAGAAACTTTAAGTATATTTGGAAATGATTATCCAACTCCAGATGGCACAGGAGTAAGAGATTATATACATGTTGTAGATTTAGCAAAAGGGCATGTACAAGCACTCAAAAAAATGAAACAAGGATTAAAGGTATATAATTTAGGCTCAGGAAAAGGTGTAAGTGTATTAGAATTAGTTACTACTTTTGAAAAGGTAAATAATATTAAACTAAATTATAAAATTGCCCAAAGAAGACCTGGAGATTTACCAGAATATTTTGCTGATAGCCAAAAAGCTTTAAAAGAACTTGATTGGAAAACAGAAAAAACTATAGAAGATATTTGTAGAGATGCTTGGAATTATGAAAAGAATAATGCTTAAAGATTAATTTTATTTCTTTACAAAGAATTTTGTTTAATATATAATAAATAAGGATAAATAAATATACAAAGGAGAAAATATGAAGGTTAAAGTTAATAGTAAAAAAGGACTGATAGGAATAGTAATAATTGCAATAATTCTAGGAATAATGCTAATGGCGCTACTTATCAATAACAAAAATTCTAAATCTGATAAAACACTTATAGAATTTCTTAAACAATCTCTTTTATTAAAGGAAGAGGAAGTTTATGAAAAAGAAGAAGATGACAAAGATGAAGAAGTGCCACAGATAGTTGAAAGAAATAATGAAGAAATTTCAATTTTACCAACAATGCTAGAGGAGATAAAGCCAAATTCAATTTGGTGTCCAACTTTTCAATTAATTTGGAATGATATGGTAAATGAAGTTGTAAAACAAGAGGTTGTATTTAACCCTCAAGAAGAAATGGCTGAAAACTTAAATAAACAAGAATTTAAAGAAGAAATGATAAGTGATGAACTATATTATAAAACATATGGTTTAAAAACTATAGAATTAAAAGAAAAAATAGAAAAGGGTATAAAAGATAAATTTAATGAAAAGAGTAGTATTTTAGATACTATCAATTGGGCAGATGAAGACATAAAGGATACTAATGATATAGAAAAATACATTTTTTATTCAATGCTTAAAAGAGAATTCAAATTTGAAAATAAATTTACTACCTTAGAAACAGCACCTTTTGGAGATAAATATAAGGATATAAAATATTTTGGAATAAATTCAGATACAGAAGATGCAGTAAGAAATCAAGTAAAAGTTTTATATTACAATTCTGATAATGATTTTGCAGTTGAAATATCAACTAAACAAGGGGACAAACTTATTCTTTCTAGAGGATGTGAAAAGAATAACTTTAGTGATATTTATAAAGAAATAAACCAAAAAGCTGGAGCTTTTGAAGGAGATAAAGAATTTTTAGAAAAAGATAATTTGAAAATTCCAAATATAAAGATAAATGAAAAGAAAGAATATGAAGAATTAGAAAATAAACCATTTATTGCAAAAGATGGAAGAACTGCTGAAATAGCAGATGCTATACAAACCATCGAATTTGAATTAGATAGTGAAGGTGGAAAAGTAAAGAGCGAAGCTCTAATGCAAGTTACTTTTACTTCTGCAATAGATACAGATAAAAAAGCTCCAAGAAATTTTTACTTTGAGGATGAATTTGTAATATTTATAAAAGAGGAAAATAAAGAATTACCATATTTAGCTTGTAAAATATCAGATATTTCTTTATATCAAAAATAATAAGAAGTAATAATAAAAGTCCTAATTGCTAGAGAAAAATAGCAATTAGGACTTTTTATTTATATTAGCACAAATTGTTTATTTGTAAATTATTTATTATCAATGGGATCAATATTACAATCCATATTATTTAAAGTATTATGCAAAGCGCTATTTATAGATATTTTTTCTCTTATAGGGTTATCTGAGGTTTCTATAGAATAATCAACTATTGCATCTACATTCTTTTCTCGGCTTAAATTAGATATAGCTTTTTTCTTATACGTTTCTATAGGAGAATATTCATAATGAACACAATCAGATTTTTCAAAATTTTCATTAAATTCCGTTAAAGATAAGTCAAAAGAATCAATGGAAATTTTATAACTAGTAAATTTATCTCTTAATTTATCTAAAATATTTAATTCACTTTTATGTACTTCAAGAGAAGATTGGGAAAAAATTTTTTGAGAATAATAATTTTTTACTATTTTAGCAATCATATCTTCAACTGTAGTAGTAGATATGTAGTTAGTGATTGTATAAGAGCCTCTAGTAAAAATTGTTGCACTTTTTCTATCTAAAGAAAATATTGGAATATTTAATTTAAAACTTCTATGAGAATCATTTGTTTTTTTATTAACTTGTTCAGTAGGAAGTAATTTTACAACTTCATGAGTATCTGTAAAAGGATTAATAAAGGCATATTCGAATGGATATATAGTTTTATAGATTATTCCGTTTTTCTTAACCACTATTTTTTTATTATTATGGTTATTATATATATAGGACTTAGAGTATAGTACTATTAAAAATATAAAAATTAAAAATCCAAACATTAAAAAAGTCCTCCTAAATATAAAAATATCTTTACAATAAAATTATAACATATTAAAAAAATAGAAACAATAAACAAGAAATAAATATAATAAAAAAGGTAAATATACTTGTAAAAAAATCAAAAAAATGATAGTATTACTATATCTTTTTAGCATAGATTATATTAAAAATAAAATAATAAGTTCTATTTTTAAAAAGGAGAGAAAATAGCAAATGATAAATTATAGAAATGAAAATGGAATTACATTTATAATATTAGTAATGACAGTAATTGTTCTTCTGATAATAGCAACTGTATCTATAAATATTGGACTAGATGGAATAGGAAACACTATTGATAAACAAGACTTATCAATACTTTACATGGTACAACAAGCTGCTTTAGGAAAATATTCTCAGGCTAGTTCTTTAGGAAATAATGGAAAAGTGACTTTAGGGAGCTCTGGTACAACACAGTATTATGGAAAAAAGATTGAAGATTTAAAGACTATTGAGGTAGATAAATTGTCTGAGCATCAAGTAAATGAATTTAAATTAAATTTAAACAGTGAGGCATATGATGAAAATGGAAAAATTAAAGAATATTCAGCAGATGAAGACTATTATTATAGATTAGAAACAGAAGATTTAAAAAAACTAAAAATAACTAAACCAGGAGATGTCGAAGATGCCAGTACATCTACAGAAATAAGCACTGATACCTTTATAGTTAACTATAAAACTGGTGAAGTATATAATGAAACAAAACAAATAACAGGAGCTGGCAGTGTATTATATATAGAAGGTAAAAGCACAGAAAAAAATAAAGAAATTGACAACACTTCTTTTAATGATTTTTAATATCAATAATTATATTTACATATAATTAAAATATGGGAGTAAACAGTATGGAAGATATTTATTTAAGCTTACAAGATGGCGGTATAAATAAAAAAGATATTTTAAAAGATGAACCTATGATCAATCATACATCTTTTAAAATAGGAGGAAATGCAGATTTTTTTATAAATATAACTTCAATTAAAAATTTAAAATTTGTACTTGAATTTGCAAATAAGAACAACATTCCAATAACAGTAGTTGGAAATGGAACTAATCTTTTAGTTACAGAAAAAGGAATTCGTGGAATTACTATAAAATTAGATTTAAAAAATTTTAAAATAGAAAAAAGTAAAGAAGATGTTTTTATAACAGTTGAAGCAGGTTTTGCTCTTTCTAAACTTGCAAACATAGCTTTAAAGGAAGAATTAGAAGGATTAGAATTTTTAGCAGGAATTCCAGGTACTGTTGGTGGAGCTATTAGAATGAATGCAGGTGCTTATGGAAAAGAAATGAAAGATATACTGGTTAAAACTAGATATATGACATATGATGGAAAAATAAAAACAATCGATTTAGAAGAACACAATTTTGAATACAGAAATAGTATTTTTTCTAAGATTGATGTTATAATTTTAGAAACAGTCATAAAAGCAAAAAGAGGTAAAAAAGAAGAAATACAAAAAAGAATAAATGAATATATGCAAAAAAGAATTGATTCTCAACCACTTGAATTTCCAAATGCAGGAAGTACTTTTAAAAGAAAAGAAGGAATAATAACAGCAAAAATTATAGACGAATGTGGTCTAAAAGGATATTCTATAGGAGATGCAGAAGTTTCAAATAAGCATGCTGGATTTATAATAAATAAAGGAAAAGCAACTTCGAAAGATATATTAAATCTAGTAGATTATGTAAAAAAAGTTGTAAAAGAAAAAAAGAATGTAGATATAGAATTGGAAATTTTAGTTTTAGGAGAAAATTAAAGATACAAAATAAATGAAACACTAAAAGATGCATAAGGAGGAGTTAAATGAAATCTTTTTTTGAATGGTTTAGAGCAAGTACAAAAGTAAAGAGATGGATATTTTTAATAATTTTAGGTGTAGCACTAACTTGCTATGCTTTTACAAAAGTAATAGTTACAGAAGAAATAGAAATGAAAGGATTAATAGAAATAATAGTACTTTTTGTACTAGGATTTTTAATGATAGCTTTATCTGTAGTTTTTATTCAAAAAAGAACTTTAGAGCTTTTTATAGAGGCAAATGATAGTTCAACAGAAAAAGGAAAAAAAGCTAAAGTAAATATGAAATCCTTAATATTTAACAAAAAAGTATATGAGGAAGGTCCCAAAATAGTAGTAATAGGCGGTGGACAAGGCTTAAATACAGTAATAGAAGGTTTAAAAAAATACACTAATAATATTACAGCAATAGTTACAATGTCTGATTATGGTGACATACCAACAGAATCGAGAAAAGCTTTAGATACTTTACCACTTAGAGATATAAAAGATAGTATAGTTGCTTTATCTGATAGAGAAGAATTAATGAAAAAATTATTAAATGTTAATTTTAAGAATGAAAGATTAAGAGGTTTAAACTTTGGTGACATATATTTAACAGCAATGAATGAAATATATGGAAATATATCAGAAGCAATTCAAAAAAGTACAGAAGTTTTAAATATTACAGGAAGAGTTATACCTGTTACTTTAGATGAAATTACAATATGTGCAGAACTTACAGACGGAACTACTATAAGACAGAAGGACAAGATACCAGAAATAGTATCAGAAAAAATAGAAGTAATAAATAGAATTTATATTTCACCATCTAATTGTAGACCAGCACCAGGCGTTTTAGAAGCAATAGAAGAAGCAGAAGCAATTATTATAGGACCAGGAAGTTTATATACGAATGTACTTCCAAATCTTTTAGTAAAAAATGTAGCAAAAGCAATAAAAGAAAGTAAAGCAATAAAGTTATATATATCTAATATTATGACTGAACCAGGACAAACTGATAATTACTCAATGTCAGAACATATAAAAGCTATTATTGATCATATTGGACCAGATGTATTTGATATATGCTTGGCAGATACAGGAGAAATAATTCCAGAATTTGTAAGAAAATATAATATGGAAGGTGCAGAAGTAGTTGAACAAGACATAAGTAAAGTAAATAGTTATGGAATTAAAATTATTCAAAGAAATATGTCATGTGTAAGAGAAGATAAAATACGTCATAATCCAGATATTATTGCAGCAACTGTAATAGAACTTATTTGTAATGATCTTAAATTTCATGATATGCAAAATGGAACAGAGTATTTGCTTCTAAATTCTGTACTTAAAGAACAAAACAAATTGATAAAAAAAGCAGCTAGAAAAAATAGAACAATACCTTATAAATCTGATAAAGGAAAGTCTTTCAAAAGAAAGAGTAAGTTTAAAGCAAAATATAATGATAGATTTGTATCTATCAGAGATTCAGATAAAAGCAGAATTGAAAACAGAAAAAAGGAAGACAAAGTAAGTAAGCCTGAAAAGCAAGAAATAAATACTTCAGAAAAACAAAATAATATGGAAAATCAAAAGAAAAATAAGAAAAAGAACAAGAAAAATCATAAATAAAAAATATATAGGGGAAAAGTACAAATGAAAATAACTAAAAAACAAATTGAATTAAAGAGTTCTTTAAGTAAAGAATGGATAATAACAAATGGAATAGGTGGTTTTTGCTCTTCTACAATAATAGGAGCAAATACTAGAAGATATCATGGACTTTTAATAGCTGCTTTAGAGCCACCAGCTAAAAGACATCTTCTTATATCTAAATTAGATGAAAGTATAGAAGTATCAGGTGAAAGTCATAATTTATATACAAATGTATGTGAAAATTATATTTCTGATGGTTATAAAAAATTAGAAAGTTTTTCTAAAGACTATATTCCAGAATTTGTATATAAAGTAAAAGATATAAAAGTAACTAAAAGAATTTGTATGGTATATGGGAAAAATACTGTACTAGTGCAATATTTGATTCAAAATAGTGGAGAAGAAATTAATTTTACAATGGCTCCAATTGTTAATTTTAGGAATTTTCATCATTTAACTGAAAAAAATCATAAATTTAAAATAAATCAAAAAATTGATAATACAAAAGTACAAATAGAAATTGATGGCAATTCGAAAACTCCAATTTATATGTACTTAAATTGCGGAAAATATGTAAAACATACTAATGATATTTTTAAGAATATGTATTATTTAAAAGAAGACGAAAGAGGTTTTTATCCAGAAGAAGATTTAGCAGTTTCTGGTAGATATGAAGTAACCATAAAACCAAACGAAAAAAAAGAAATCATTTTTATTGGCTCAACTGAAGAAATAGATACTACAATTGATGCAAATGAAGTAATAAAAAATGAAATAGAAAGAATAGATAAAATAATAGATACTTCAAAGCTTTTAAAGAAAAAATCAAAATTATTAAAAGAAGATAAAGACTATAATGAGTTTATGAAACAATTACTTATTTCTGCAGATGCTTTTGTTGTAGATAGACCAACCTTTGGAAGTCATACAATAATTGCAGGATATCCATGGTTTCTAGATTGGGGAAGAGATACCTTAATTGCTTTTGAAGGATTATTGTTAAAAACTAAAAGATACGATTTAGCCAAAGAAATTTTACTTACTTTTACAAAAGATATTAAACAAGGTTTAATTCCTAATGGATATAAAGAAGAAACAGATGAGCCTTTATATAATAGTGCAGATAGTTCTTTGTTATTATTTGAACAGGTTAATAAATACATAAAATATACAAAAGATTATGATTTCATTAAAGAAAATATTTATGAAAAATTAAAAGATATACTTTCAGAATATAGTAATGGAATTACACTAGATAATAATAATATATATGTTGCAGAAGATGGCTTGTTATGTAGTGGAACAGAAAGTACTCAAAATACATGGATGGATGTTAAAATTGGAGAGTTTGCAGTTACTCCTAGAAATGGAAAGGTAGTAGAACTTAATAGCCTTTGGTATAATGCTCTTAAAACTTTAGAAAATCTTTCAAAAAAATTTAAGGAACAGGATGTTGCAGAATCTTGTAAGAAGGTAGCAACAAAACATAAAAAAGCCTTTGAAAAAGCCTTTTATAATCCAAAAAGAAAAAGCTTATATGATGTTATTGGAGATGACAAAATAAGACCAAATCAGCTATTTAGCATATCTACTACATATCCAGTTATAAAACCTTCCTCAGAGATAGGAAAAACAATCTTTAAGACTGTAACAGATAAATTACTTATAAAATATGGTTTATCTACACTTTCAAAAGAAGATGATGGATATATAGCAGTATATGAAGGTGATAGCTTTAAAAGAGATATGAGTTATCATCAAGGTATTGCTTGGGTGTGGCTACTTGGATTATATAATGATGCTTATGAAAATATTTTAAATGATGAGAAAGATAGATTAGAAAAAGAAAAAATACTAATAGAATATGAAAAGTTTATTAAAAATGTTTATTTAGTATTTAAAAAAGAAATAGAGAAAGAAGATGCTATAGGTGGAATATCAGAAGTATATGATGCAAAAGCTCCATACAAGCCAGGTGGAACTTGTAATCAAGCTTGGAGTATTTCAGAAATAATCAAAATTGTATCAAAATTGGAGGACTAATGAGAATATTAGGAATTGACCCAGGATTCGCAATAACTGGATATAGTGTAATAGATTATGAAGGAAATAAATTCAAATTAATTACTAGTGGTGCAATAGAAACAAAAGCAGGAGTATCTTTTCCTTTAAGACTTACAAAAATATATGATGATATGCAAATGCTGGTAAAGGAATATAAACCAGATGCTATTTCAGTAGAAGAATTATTTTTTAATAACAATATAAAAACTGGTATTAATGTTGCACAAGCAAGGGGAATTGTTTTACTAGTTGGTTGCAAAGCAGGAATTCCAACATATGAATATACACCACTTCAAGTAAAACAAGCTGTTGTAGGGTATGGAAGAGCTGAAAAAAAACAAGTACAAAAAATGGTACAATCTATTTTAAGAGTAGAAAAAGTTCCAAAATTAGATGATATAACAGATAGTATGGCAATTGCGATTTGTCATGCTCATTCATCAAAGTTTGCAGAAAAATTATGATAGTTTTCTAGATGTTCGTAGAAATAAAATAAAGAAGTTTCTTAGAAAATAGTTATGAAAGAATTATATAGTTTGTTATTTAGAAACTTTATATTCAGTTAAAAATAGAGGAAATATGTATGGAGTTAAAAAATCTAAAAACATCTTTTTTAGGTAAAAATATAATAGAATTTGAAAGTTTGGATTCAACACAAAAATATGCAAAAAAGTTGTCAGAAAAACAAAATGGTCTTTTAATCATTGCAGATTATCAGACGAAGGGAATAGGAACTCATGATAGAATATGGTATACAGGTAAAGGTAAGAATATAGCAATGACTTTTATTTTAGAGCCTAAATGCAATGTATCTAAATTAACTAGATTAACTGTAATAATAGCAGAATGTATGATTAAAGCTATAGATAATATTTATAATATAAAACTGCAGATAAAAGAACCTAATGATATAATGATAAATAATAAAAAAATAGGTGGAATATTAACAGAGGCTATATTAGAAGGAGAAATTGCTAAGACTATATATATTGGAATAGGATTTAATGTTAATCAAGAAGAGTTTCCAATAGAATTAGAAAATATTGCTTCTTCATTAAAAAAGGAAACTAGAAATACATATATAAGAGAAGATATTATTTCAGAATTTTTAAATATTTTTGAAAGTGAATACTTAAAAATAATAAATAATTAGCCATTATATTAAAGGTGTAAGGAGATATAAATATGATAAAAATTCAAAATGTAACAAAATCATATGTAAAGGGCACAAAATCTGTAGATAATTTAAACTTAGAAATAAAGGATGGAGAAATTTTTGGATTTTTAGGGCCAAATGGTGCAGGAAAAACTACTACTATTAAAATGATAACAGGTATTTTGGATATAGATGAAGGAGATATTTTTATAGATGGAAATAGTATATCTAAAAATCCAATAATAGCTAAAAAGAATTTTGGATTTGTACCAGATAATCCAGACATATTTTTAAAATTAAAAGGGGTAGAATATTTAAATTTCATAGCTGATATATATGAAGTAGAAAAAGAATTAAGAGAAAAAAGAATTGAAGAATTATCTAAAAAGTTTGGAATATATGAAAATTTAAATGAACAAATTCAGTCGTTTTCTCATGGAATGAGACAAAAGCTTATAATAGTAAGTGTACTTATGCATAATCCTAAAAACTGGATTTTGGATGAGCCAATGACTGGTCTTGATCCTAAAGCTTCTTTTGATTTAAAAGAACTTATGAGAGAACATGTTTCAAAAGGAAATAGTGTATTTTTTTCAACACATGTTTTAGAAGTAGCAGAAAAAATATGTGATAGGATAGGGATTATAAATAAAGGAAAACTAATTTTTGTTGGAACATATGAAGAGATGAAACAAAAGTTTAAGGAAAATGCTTCATTAGAAGATTTATTCTTAGAAATTACAGAATAAGGTTATATTTAATTTTTAAGAAAGAAGGAAAATCCAGAGCAATGAAGAATATTTATAATTTAACAAAAATTTTATTAAAAAATAATTTTGCTAAAACGAAAATAAAATCAAAACTAGGACAAATATTATTATATTTATTTATTTTTATGTATATTGCAGGAATTATGATTTATATAAGTGTTGAAGCAATAACTGCACTTAAAATAGTAAATCAACAAGGATTATATATAACAGTATGTCTTTTTGGAATAGTAATGGTATCATTAATTAGAAGTATATTCACAAGTATAAATGTACTCTATTTTTCTAAAGATACAGAATATATACTTCCATTTCCAATTAATCCAAAATGTATATTAATTTCTAAGATAAATATATTACTTTTATATGAGTACATAATAGAAATATTCATAGGCTTGATTCCAATGATAACTTTTGGAGTATTAGAAGGTGCAGGAATATTATATTATATAATGATGATTATTATTTTAATTTTATTACCTATAGTACCAATACTTTTATCAAGTTTTATAGTAATACTAATTATGAAATTTACAAATATAATTAAAAATAAAGATTTTGTACAATATATAAGTGTTGCAATTTGTATGGTATTTGTTATAGCTCTTCAAATTCTTATTGGTGGAGTAAATGGAGAAGTTACAACAAATCAGATAGAAGAAATGGTAATAAAAGCAAATGGATTAATAGAAATGTATTCTAAGAATTTTATAACACTTGATCCAGTAATGAAAGCAATAATGAACTTTAATAATATAGAAGGATTAAAAAATATAGCTATTTTTATATTAGAAACCATACTTATATATGCTATAATGATACACATTTCGTCAAAATTATATTTAAAAGGACTAGTTGGAGTAAGTTATGGTGCTAAAACGAAGAATAAAAAGAATAGTAATAATTCTGTGAATATAAAGACCAATAAAACATCAACTGCTTACATAAAAAAGGAATTTAAAACTCTTATAAAGAATCCTATTTATTTCATGCAATGCATATTACCTCCAATATTATTTCCAGTAATATTTTCTTTGCCAATTTATTTTAGTATAACAGGTGTAAATGATATGGATTTGCCTGAAATGTCAGAAATGATGAGTGTAGTAAATACTCCTAATGGTATAGGAATAATTTTGTGTTTAATAGAATTTATGTTTATATTTAATTTTATTGCATTAACTGCGATATCACGTGATGGTAAAAATAGTATATTTATGAAATATATTCCAATACCTTTGTATAAGCAATGTATTTATAAAATAGTACCAAGTATAATATTAAACTTTATACCAATTTTATATACTATTATAGTTGCAATAGTATTATTAAAACTAAATATAATTTCTGCAATATGTATATTTATAATTTCAGGATTATTAAATATTTTTGAAAGCTATATTATGATATTAGTAGATTTAAATAGACCAAAACTAGAATGGACAACAGAATATGCTGTTGTAAAACAAAACTTTAATATGTTATATCAAATGACTTTTGGAACAATAGCAATATTAGGATTTGCGGTATTTGGAAATTTAATTAAAAATACAATTATTATTACACTAATATATAGTATACTATTTTTAATATGTATATATTTAGTAAATAGATATATAAAAAATAACGAAGTAAAATTATTTAAGAAAATAGTTTTATAAGAAGAGGAGCACATGGAAAATAAAAAGCCTTTTTATGTAATCTTAGATGAGATATGTAAAGAAAAAAATATAAAACAAGAATTGCTATCTTATGGATGGATAAGAAAATTGGAAAAAGAAAATAAGATTCATTATTTAATGAGATATGAATTTGACTTAAATAGTAGTATAAGCCATAATATTGCAGGAGATAAATATGCAACATATGATGTATTAAATGACAAAGGAATACCAACAATTCCTCATAAAATTATTTTTAATCCAATAACAAGAAGTGGTTACTATAATAAAAATTTTTTTAACGAAATTGAAAATATTTTAGAAAAATATGATAATAAGGTAGTAGTTAAAGCAAATGATTCATATAAAGGAAAAGATGTCTTTTATTGTAGTACGAAAGAGGAAGTAGAAGAGGTTATAGAAAAACTATTTAATGAAAAAAATGATACTTTAAGTATATGTCCATATTTAGATATTGATTTTGAATATAGAGCAATATATTTATGTGGCGAAATTATATATATTTATAAAAAGAAAAAACCGTATGTTATTGGAGATGGAGTAAAAACTATAAAGCAATTAATCAGCGAAAGAAAGGAACCAGAAGTACCAATAGATTTAAATAGAGGTTTAAATCTTAGCTATATTCCAAAAAAAGATGAAGAAGTAACAATATCTTGGAAGCATAATTTAAGTGGTGGTGCTGAACCTATATTAGTAGATGAAACTGATGAGTTTTCTGATAGAATAAAAGATATTGCAAAAAAAGCAGGAGATAGTATAAATATTACTTTTGCTAGTGTAGATGTTGCTCTTACTAATAAAAAAGAAATAGTAGTTATGGAAATAAATGCTAGTGTATGTATGAATAAATTTTCAGAAGTTTTTGAAAATGGAAAAGGAATAGCAAAAGATATTTATTCAAAAGCAATAGATAAAATGTTTGATAATTATTAATTAAAATATATTTGTCTCATATATAAAAATAACGAGAATACTTTTTAGATACTCAAAGTATTCTCGTTATTCTATTTTTTATTTAGCAAGTTCATAAATAGCTTCAGCATAAATTTTAGAAGATAGTATTAAATCATTAATATCTATGAATTCATCTACTTGATGACACATATCTTTTTTTCCTGGCATTGTTACACCATAAGAAATCATATTATCAAAGGCTCTTGCATAAGTTCCTCCACCAATAGCTATAGGCTCCTCAGATTTGTTTGATTTTTTATTAAAAATATCTACTAAAGTTTTTACTAAGTAAGAATCTTTTTTTACATAAAGGGAATCTTGTGAACTTAAAACTGAAACTTCTATATTTTCATACATATTGATTAATTGTCTATATTTTAAAATTATACTATCTAGAGAAGTATTTACTGGTACTCTTAAATTTATTTTTATTGTTATTTTATTATTCTCATATTCAAGTACAGCAACATTAGAAGTAAGTATACCAGATTCATCTTGAATTATAGAATTTTCTTCAAATTCAGTTGCATATAGGATATCATTTCTAGATAAAAATTCTGGACTTTCAATATCAAATACACCAAGATGATATAATTTTTCTAAATAATTGTATTCAGGTTCCTCAGGTATTTCAAAATTATCAATCAAAAATTTTACTAAGTTCTTTATAGCATTATTTCCGTTCTCAGGATGAGCCGCATGTGAAGCTTTTCCAAGGGATATTATTTTTACAGTAGAGCTATCTATGTTTTCTATGGAAATATTACTATCTAATAATGGATCACAAATATTTTTTAAAGATTCTTTCATATTTAAATTTTTAAATTTTAAAGTTATTGAACAATACTTTGGAACAACATTTAGAGCATTAGAGCCACAGTCTATTTCTAAAATATCAATATCTTTAATTTTAAAAGGATTTGTTAAACTAATAGATAGGATACCTTTTTCTGCATATATAGCT
>JAAVXQ010000143.1 GCA_022790685.1 Clostridia bacterium | reverse complement strand
TTTGGACAATTCATAGGTTTTAATGCTTGCTCTTTTCCATCAGAATCTTCTAATACAAACATATCTTCTTTATAATGATCCCAATGTCCAGAAGTTTTCCATAGTTCACTACTATTTAATTGTGGTCCTGAAAATTCTAAATATCCTCTTTTTTCATGTTCTTTTCTCCAAAAATCAATTAAAAGGTTCATCATTTTAAATCCTTTTGGCATCCAATATGCCATTCCTGGAGCTGTTTCATCAAAGAAAAATAATTCTAGCTCTTTACCTAGTTTTCTATGATCTCTTTTTTTAGCTTCTTCAATCATATTAATATATTCATCTAGCTCTGAAGCTTTAGGAAATGAAATCCCATAAATTCTTTGTAGCATTTTATTATGCTCATCACCTCTCCAATAAGCTCCTGAAGATGATAATAATTTTATAGCTTTTACGCATCCTGTTGATGGTAAATGTGGACCTCTACAAAGATCTGTAAATTCTCCTTGTTTATAAAAAGATATTACTTCTCCTTCTGGTAACTCTTCAATTAGTTCTACTTTGTATGGTTCGTCTTGTTCTTTCATTAATTTAATAGCTTCTTCTCTTGGAAGTTCAAATCTTTCAATAGATAAATCTTCTTTAATAATGTTTTTCATTTCTTCTTCAATTTTTGCCAAATCTTCTTCTGAGAATGGCTTTTCCACATCAAAATCATAATAAAATCCATTTTCAATTGATGGTCCTATTGTTACTTTTGCCTCTGGAAATAATCTTTTTACAGCTTGTGCCATAATATGAGAAGTTGTATGCCAATACATTTTCTCCTCAACTTCTTGTGTTCTTCCTCCACCTAACTTAATTTTAAACATAATAAATTCCTCCTTTGCCATTTTATAGGCTTATTTAAAATTTATTTTAAGCACTTATTTTTATGTTTATAGAAGATTTTTGCTTTAATGATTAAAACAAAAATCCCCTATAAGCAACATTTTGTTGTGCTTATAGGGGTAAGTTTATTTCTCACGGTTCCACCCTACTGTTTAACTCTTAAGGACTTTTAACGTAATCCACACGCTACTTTTTCAAATAGAAACTCCAAGGTAGTTTTCAAATATGTTTTCTTAAGGAAGCTCTCAGCTTATAGCTTTCCCTCTCTGGATAAGTAACCTATATTCTACTTTTCCTCTTCACAGTTTATATATACTATGTAAATATTTTACAACTTTTAGTAAATTATGTCAACAGTTTTTTTAGATTTAAAACAACTAATTAAATTCTAAGCAACTTTCAAATTATTTAATTTAATAATATATTTCTTGGCTTCTTCTTCATTTCCGTTATTAGTAAATATATCTATTAATTCTTGAATAGCTTCTATATTTCCCATATCTGCTGATTCTTTTAAAAGTTCTATTCCTCTTACTATATCTTTTTCTAGATATTCTCCTGCAGAATATAATATACCTAAAGAATGTGTTCCTAAATATTTTCCAAAGAAGCTATTATTTGAGTTATATAAATCCCATAATAGTGCTTCTACCTTAGAGGAAAATTCTTTATTTTTATTATCTATTAAAAATATATATGATGCTAACTTATATTTTAAATATAAAGATAAGTCGTCATTTGGATTAAATGCATTAATAATAGTTTGATATCTTGAGATAGCATTTTCAAGATCTTGTTTTGTTGTTTGTTCATAAAAATATATATCATTTGTATTTAATGAATAAATTCTTTCATTTAAAGTATCTATATTTCCATAAGCTTCTACATCTTCTGCTATATCTTTTTCAATAATATATGTTTTTGCTGCTATATTATTTGCTTTTTCAAAATATGTATAAGCTAAATTAACATTTCTTTCAACTCCGTCACCCCAATAATAGATTTTTCCTAAATAGTAATTTGCTACTAATATGTTATTATTCGCAGCTTCTTTAAATCTTTTTAGTGCTTCTGCATAATTTCTTTCAATTCCATTTGCTCCATTATAATAAATAAGACCTAAATTGTAATTTACTTTTCCTATTTCATATCCTAATTCTAGAACTTTATTATAATACTGAACCGCTTCTACACAGTCATTATTTTGACTAGCAAAAACTGCTGATTTATATAATCCTATTTTATTATTATTTTCTGCTGCAATTTTATAATATTTTGTTGCTTCGCCTAAGTCTTTTTCTATTCCATATCCACCTTTTTCATATATTTCTGCAATAACAGTGTAAGCCTCTGATATATTAGTTACTCGTTTTAACACTTCTACAGCCTTTTGATAATTTTTTTCTGTACCTCTTCCATAATAATAGTTTAAACCTAGTTTATAATTATTATATTCGTTTTCATTCTCAGTAAAGAAATCATTTCCAGCTTTGAAATATTCATTTGCTTTTGATTTATTTTCTTCAACTCCAAGACCTAAGCTATATATTTTACCATATATATATTTAGAATTTGCATCCGTAACACTTTCTTCATTTTGTAATATTTCTTTATATATATTATTTGCTTTTTCTTTATTTTCTATTACTCCTTTTCCAAAGTATAGACAATTAGCATACATATATTTTGATTCTACACTACTATTTGATTCATTAGATAATTTTTCTAAAATATCACAGCTTTTTGAATAATCAATTTGGTTTTTACTAGATCCCCAGTAATATTTTAAAGCTATTTGAAACTTTCTTTCATTAATTTCTCTTTCCAATTCTTCAATAGATTTTTGCATTTTAAATTCTCCTTTGTAATTATCTTTTTATATTATATATTTATAATTATTTTAAGTAAATAAAAACAGTATATCTTTTATGTTTCTATTTTTTTACAACTACTTAAGTTTGTCCTTTATATTTAATGGATTTAGCTTAAATAATATAAATATAGACATTATGGAATAAAAAAATGATATGCCTATTTGTATAAATAATTCTTTTTTATCCTCTATTAGTTTTATAAATTCTGGAATTCTCCATATTGGCATAAAAATTATAATACTTAAAAAAATCAATTCTAAAACTTCACCAATTTTAGCAGTATTTTTTTTATTTTCTTCTCTACTAGACACTTCTATATCTTTTAAATTACTTTTTAAAAATCTAATAAAATTCCAAATTACTAGTGAAGTAACTATTACAAAAGCTACAAAATTTGTATATCTCTCTTTTCTATATTCAATTGCCGAAAGACCTGTTAAAAACATATCAAAAGCAATTATGAGTATAAAAATTGATACACCTAATAAAACTATATATTTCATATAGATTTCTAAAACTTCTGATATTTCAAGCCTATTTCTCTTATGATGTTTATAAAATATGAGAATATAAAATATAGTAGAAACTATGAAAAATATTCCTAGTATTACAGTACTTATATTAAATGTAAAATTTGAAAAATTAATTCCCATTACTCTATTTTTCTCCATTTAGTTTATATAGTATTTAGAATCCAAAGGTTCATCAAATTTTACAATAGGTACATCAGATATATCTATATTATAAAACTTTTTAAATACGCCTTGTACATCCACTGAAGTTACTTTTGTTTTATCAACTGATAAACGTTCTATAATTTTTTCTACACTTTTCGCATCTTTTCCTTCAATTTCTAAATATGTTGGTATATATGGCCAAGAATCTATGTCTAATTCTACTTCATCTAAAATATATCTTGTCCTTCTATTTTCTTGATATGTATGTGATTTATATCCTAATTCATTAAGAATCCTATCTGTTTCATCAAAATCAGAAACCTCAATTTCTATTTCTTTTGTTCCATCTATTTCTAATGACTCTAATTTTTTTATAGTAAGTGTTGTTTTTTTGCCATCTGTTCTTAATCTAATCCATTTTTTATCATCTTTTGGATTAAAGTTATAAATTTTTCTTCTATAATCATAATCTGATACTTTTTTAGCACCTAAATCTATTAATTCTTTTTCCAATCTTTCTTTGTCTATTTCTAAAACTCTTACTTCATATTCTGTATGCATAATAATCTTCCCCTTTCTTTTTTAACTACAATATGTACATAATATTGTACGAAGACCAACATCTATATCTAATTTTCCATTTTTTGAATCATAGTCTAAATCTACAAAAGCTTGTAATATATTTTTTAGTTCCTCTTCTTTAAAATATGATGCTTGTTTTTTATATTTTGTAATCAAAAATACTTGATTAGGTTTTAAATTTAAAGTATTTATAATGTCTTTATTAAATTTTACTGAAAGTACACATAAATATATTTTTTTGAAATGATTATATAATGTTATTAATATTTTTTGCAATGGTTCTTTTTGATAAATTAAATTGTCTAGAACTTCTAATGCTTTATCTGTTTTTCTTATTGCCAAATTATCTGTTAATTCAAAAATTACACTTTCCATTTGTTTTATTGATAATTTATTTATGTCATCAATTGTAATAGTTCCACCTTCTCCAACATATTCAATAAGTTTTCTTATTTCATTAATTAAATTTTGAAGATTTGTGCCACACATTTGTACAAAATAATTTAAAGTATTTTTATCAATGTTTACTTTATAAAGACTACATATTTTTCCAAGTTTGTTTACAAGCATATCTGGTTTCAGTTCATTTATTTCACATACTACATCTTTTTTTTCTATTTGCTCGTATAAAGAATTTTTATCTATTTCTTTTTCGACAAATACTATGGTTACAGACTCTTCTATTATTTCATATTTTTCGTTTAAAAAGTTTAGTATATTTTCTTGAATTGGAGTCAAAGTCTTCTTTCTTCCATCTTTTTTAAAAAGTTCAGAATTTTTTACAATTATTAATTTCTTATCATATCCAAAAGCTGGAACTTCAATATTTGGTATAAGTTCTGCTATATTTGATTCATCAATTATAATATAATTTATTCCTTGTATTAATTCTTCAGCAAATTTTTTCTTTATTTTTCTGACTAAAGTTTCTACTAAATATTGTTCTGTTCCATATAATAAATATATCGGCTTTAAGTCGTTATTATTTATATCTTTTTCTAAAGCATCATACGTCATTTAAAACCTCCATTTAATATTCTACCTTAAATTTTACAACTCTAAATTTAATTCAAACCTTTCTATAAATCCAATCCAATCTCCTTTTTCTGATTTAACTCCTTGCATATATACTCTTTGGTTTCTAGTAGTTACACATACAAACATTTCTTTACCGTTTCTTTTAATTCCTTCATAACCCTTTTTTATTCTTTCAATAGATTTTTCATCACTATGACAATCAAATAAACTTTTTCCTATTAATTCCTTATAACCTCTCTCTTCATAATAATGATACTTCGCATTCGTATTCATGAATCTAATAATATATTCATTATCCACAAAAACAATAGGATATGGATAACTATTTAATATTCCTTTAAGCATTTCTAATTCTTCCATAACATTTTTCTCCTTTAATATTTATTTATAATATTTCTATATTCTTTAAGTTCAGATAATTTACCTTCTATTTGAATTTTATATAAATTAATTATTTTATCTATTTTTTCTTCTTCTAAATCTTCTACTTCTATAATACCGTTTTCAAGTTTTTGTTGTAATAATATCAGTTCTTTAAACTTATATTCATTATATCTTTTTATCATATTTTCTCCATATTATAAAGACCTTTGGTCATCTTCTATTTCTTTTGGCTTTCTCCACATATCTAATTCTTTTTGAAGTTCTTTACTTTTTGCAACTTTTTCTGCCATATCTAAATATCTATCTAACTCTTTACTTTTTTGTTTTAAAGCTTCTAGCTCAGCCTTTTTTTGCATTATTCTTTTAGAGGCAAATCCATTTTTATCTAATTTTGTTCCTGTATCTCTGTTAAATCCTCTTCTATTAAAGTTTTGCTCATCATATCCATCTTTATCATATCCATCAAAATCATACTTTGTACCAGTATATTCAAATATTCCTTCTCTATTAAAGCCATATTCATCATAACCCTCTTCATTATATCCATAGGCATCATGACCATATCTATTATATATAGTTCCAGTATCTACATTAATTCCACTAAATAAAAATCCTCTTTTATCAAACTTTTTACCTGTATATTTATTAATTTGATTTTTAATATTAAATCCTCTTAAGGTGTATCCTCTGGTGTCTGCTAATCTATCATTTTCTTTATTTGCTCTATATATAGAAATATGTCTACATCTTAAGGTTTTATTTTTAGCTGATCCATCTCTTCTAAAACCATATTTGTTAAATCCATCTATATCATAACCTTTATAGTCATATCCCTCTTCATCAAATCTTGTCTTTGTTACTCTATGTATACCTTGTATATTAAATCCATTAATGTCATATCCCTCTTTATCAAATTTAAGCATTTTTTATGAATTCTCCTACTTGCATTTTATTTATAAAATGAATTATATCAGACAAAAGAATTGCTTTCAAGAAAATTATATAATTTAATATATGTTTTTTTATTATATAAACTTATATTTATAATTTTTCTTTAGCTTTTTGTCAAAAATGTAATCTTATACATAGATTTTTGGAGATTTAGCGAGATAATAGTAGATTTAATGAGATTTTAAAAACTAAAATGATTTGTTTATTTAAATCTTATTTTTTGAATTTTAAAAACTTCAATTTAAGGTTTGCCATTTTTTTCTAATACTGTTATAATAAATCTCGTTGGTGCATTATTCTAGTGTGTACTACTATTATGAGGGTGGGCCTAAAAATCCACTAGAAAGGTATTACCGTTTGAAGTTTCTTAGAGTTTGCGCATTACGCCCAGTTTTGTGTGTTCCTAAGGAGTAAAGAAATAAGGATAGTCTATAATGGCATATATATGATTCCTTGTTTCGCTGAGACTTAAAATACATACATTTTAAGTACAATTCTATGTAAACTTATATCTTTGGTTTTGCATAGTGTAATATCTGCCTTGAGTGATATATGGGGATTAATTTTTCTATTTAAAAAATAAAAGTTTTATGGCCATAATTTTTATTTTACATTATTTTAAGTTATGAAACATATATTGCAAAAAAGACTAGTAATAGTTATTAAGGTATGCTCAAAGAAAATTTCTAGAGTGTTAGTCTTTTTAAAGACTTGGAAATTTAAGGATTAAGGTACGGATTTAAGTGGCGATCTAGCGTCTTTGTTTATAAGGTATTTTTCTTAAACGGAAACGGTTAACTAGTAATGGTTAATGAAAAATAGAGAAATTCTGCTAGACCTAAACCGTAAAATTTACTTAAGTTTTTACCAACTTTTTTTATTTTTATTTACAAGTATAAAAAAACATTTTCTATACAAAATGTTTTTTATTATAAAATTTTATTTTAAGGAGAAAAAAATGAAACAAAAAAAGCAAAGAGTTAATAGTTGGATTATAGTAGTTCTTGTTTCTACATTCTTATTATCTTTACTTTTTTCTTATATTTCAAATACAGCTATAACAAAATTAGATTTAATACCTGGTATTATTATTTTAGTTTTAGTTATACTTGTTGGTGTCTTTTTTGATTTAGTTGGTGTAGCAGTAACAGTTGCAAACGAAGAACATTTTCATGCACAAGCTTCAAAAAAAATCAAAGGTTCAAAAACAGCTATCAAATTAATTAGAAATTCTGCAAAAGTTTCTAATTTTTGTGCTGATGTAATTGGTGATATATGTGGTGTTTTAAGTGGTGCTATAAGTGCTATAATCGCATTAAAACTAACTGAAAGCTATGGTATGAGCTCATATTTTCAATTTGTAATTAGTGCTTTAGTTGCTTCTTTTACTGTTGGTGGTAAAGCTTTTACAAAAGAAATTGCAAAAAATAAATCTACAGAAATAATATCTTTCATAACAAAAATTATTAATTTTGATAAATAAAATAATCTATATTAAATAAAAATAAGTCACTTTACTTTTAAAGTGACTTATTTTTATTTAATTTTTATTATGTAATAATTTCCTGACCACTTTGCAGGAGAACTTTGATACTCAACAAATCCATTTCCTTGAAATATTATTAAAATTGAATCCTTTGGAAATGCTTCTTTTATATATGCATCAATTCCTCCTGTAAGTATATTTTTTTGATAATTATGATTTAATATACCAATACTTGAACTATTATTATCTGATTTTATTACTTTTACAACATATGTTCTAGAATATATAATACTAATTATAGAAATTAATATTATTAATATAATTATTGAAATTATTATTTTTTTCATATATATGATTCTCCTTGTTTATTTATCTATAAATTCATTATATACTGCTTTTATTATTCTTCTTTTTTTATTACTATTGTTGCAAGTTACAAGTGTAAGCTCATACTTCTTTTCATTTTTAAGACAACTTAAATCATCTGGTTCTGTTTCATACATGTCATAAACTTTATATATATATGACTTTCCTTCTAAATTAACTAATTTTATTATATCATTTACTTCTATATCAAATAATTTTCCAAAAAATCTTCTATCATTATAATTATGTCCTGCTATACAAATATTACCCTTTTCTCCAATATCTACACCATAAAATTTACAGGGTGCTATTTTTAATAATTCTTCATTAAAATTATTAAAAATTGTATATTCTAAATCTATTTTAGGAATTATTATCTTTCCAAAATATATTCTTTCTTCTGCTTCTTCTTTTTTTACATTGTACAAAGATGATACTTTCAAGTTTTTATCAATACTTTCAGTTAATTTTTGAACCTTTTGCTTATTATAATCTTCTAGTTGGCTCTTTCCATATAAAATAAATGCAAGCAAAATTGAAGTAATCATTTGTATTTTAAATAATTTCTTTTTTTTATCTTTATTTTGATTTTCTTTATCACTATCATTTTCAAAATTTGTAACTAATATCTGATTCATAAAATTATTATTATCAGAAATTTTATTTATATACTTTCTTATAATAATGTTAATTATTTTTAACTTTTAAATTATATTCCATATACTCTTTTTCTGTCATTTTTTCAATATCTTCTGGAATTATTACTTCTTCTATTGTTACATTGTTTTCTTTTATTATAATATTTTTTGTGATATCTTTGTTGTCTTTGCTTAAAATAGTTTTTATTGGTAATAGAGTTTCTTTATCAAAATATGTTTTTTCTATTCCTCCTGCTATTTCTATTGTAATTTCATAACATTTTTTTCCATCTATCTTTTTGCTTTTGACATTTTTAAGTCTAATTACTTCTAGTCTCATATTCTCATTCATAAATCTTTTCATACAATATGTTTCTGATTTAGTTTTTGAAATATTATATATTTTCTCTTTCTCTTCTTCATTTTGTCTAATTTCCAAAATAGGAGATATAATGGAAGTTACTAAAATTCCATCTTCATTAATAGTTCCACCTTTTTCTTCTGCAAAATCATAAAAGGTTCTTTTAATAACCTTTTTCTCTCCATTATAAATTTCTATATATATATTATCTTCTAATCTTTTACTTATAGAGCTTTCATTTCTACTGTCTATCGCTTTTTCTTCATAGTATAAATTTTCTAAACTATACAATTTGCAAAGCTTCTCTCCTATTCTATGTATAATTCTATTATTATTTATATTTTTTACAACTATAATTGTTAATATTAAAACTACTATATAAAATATTATTCTTTTTATTTTTTTACTCATATATTTTAAGCCTCCTCAAACAGTTTCAACTTTCTTTATTATATACTACTATATTTCTTTATTTTTTTCAAACAAATTCATTTTATTTTAAATAACTTTCTAAAATCTAATACTAGCTATGTATATCAATTGTTATATTATTATTTTTATGATATAATCTAATCTATAATTTTATGTAAAGAGGATAATATATGAATAAACCAGAATTACTTTCTCCTGCTCGGAGATTTTGAATGTTTAAAAGCCGCTATACAAAATGGTGCAGATTGCGTATATCTTGGAGCTTCTAGCTTTAGTGCTAGAGCAAGAGCTACAAATTTTGATGAAGAAACTTTAAAAGAAGCTGTAAAATATGCCAAATTAAGAAATGTTAAAATAAATCTAACTTTAAATACATTAATTAAAAATGATGAATTTGATAAAGCTATAGATTTAGCAGTTTTTGCGTATAATATTGGTGTTGACGCTATTATTGTTCAAGATATTGGGCTTGGCTTATATTTAAGAAAAAATTATCCAGAAATTCCTATTCATGCTAGTACTCAAATGACTGTTCATAATTTAGAGGGAGTAAAGCAAGTTCAAAGCTTAGGCTTTTCTAGATGTGTTCTTTCTAGAGAACTTACTTTTCAAGAAATTGAAAATATAAAGAAAAATACAGATATTGAACTTGAGGTATTTGTTCATGGCGCTTTATGTATTTCTTATTCTGGTCAATGTTTGCTATCTAGTATGATAGGTGGACGTTCTGGAAATAGAGGATTATGTGCACAACCTTGCCGACTTCCTTATGAGCTTCATTCTGAAAAAGAAGTCTTAGATAAAGGTTATTTGCTTAGCCCTCGTGACTTATGTTCTATAGAATTATTGCCAGAACTTATAAAAGCTGGTATAGACTCCTTTAAAATCGAAGGTCGTATGAAAACTCCAACATATGTTGCAACAGTTACAAAGATTTATAGAAAATATATAGATTTAATAAGTCAAAATATTGATTTAGATAATAACTCTTTAAGAGATTTAATAAATAAGAAACTAAATGAAAAAAATAAAAATACCCTTCTTTCTGATAAAGAAGAACTTATGCAAGTATTTAATAGAGGTGAATTTTCAAAAGGACATTTAAGTGAAAAAGAAAATAGAAATTTAATTTTTAAAGAAAAACCAAATAATATGGGACTGTACCTAGGAGAAGTTTATACCTTCAATCAAAATAAAGGTCATATTTCTTTAAAACTTCAAAACAAATTATCTATTGGTGATAAAATTTCTATTAATTCTAATTCTTATACTATTTCTGAATTAATGATAAATAATAAAAACTTCACTTCTGCCCCTCTGGGTGAAATAGTAAAAATCGGCAGAATGAAAGGAAATATTAACTTTAAAGATAAAATTTATAAAATTGAAGATATTTATTTAAATAAAGCCTCTCTTCCTACCTTTAGTGAAAATAAAGAATTTAAAAAGATAAAAATAAATGGAGAAATCTTAGTAAAGAAAAATACACCTATTATTTTTAAAGTATTTGGAAAAGATGGATTTTATAAAGAGGTATCTTATGAAAAAACTTTAAATATGTTTCCAGAAGAAGCTATTAATAAACCTATTTCAAAAGAAAAAATTCTAGATCAGCTTTCAAAAACTGGCTCTACTGAATTTGAATTTGAAAATATTAATGTTATTTTAGAGGATGGACTTTTTATACCCAAAATAAGTATTTTAAATGAACTTCGCCGAGAAGTTTTAGCTGGACTTGAAAATGAAGTAATGAAAAAGTATACTCATAATATTTCAAAAAAATCCATTAATTATGAAATACCTACTAATTTATCTCCTGCTCCTAATAAGAAAAATATTTCTTTATTACTAAATAATTTAAATTTAAATATGAACTATCTTGATATACAAAATGCTAATAAACTATATATTCCATTAAAATATTTTTATAATAATGAATATTTTGAATTACTAAAAAAACTTGGAGATAATTTTAATTTATATGTATATATGCCAATTATTTTAAGAGATTTGCCTTCAAAAGAAAATCTATATTCTTCTAAATTAAAAAACATTGTAGACAATTTCTCTATAAAAGGATTTGTTATATCTCATATTTCTGAATTAGAATTTTTAAAAGCTTTTAATTTAGAAATTATTAGTAACTACTCTTTAAATGTTTTTAATAACATTTCTATAAATATGTTAAAGGAAAAAAATATATCTACTATTACCCTATCTCCTGAACTTACTAAAAATGAAATATTAAATATTGAAACAAATTTAACTGATTCTAACATTCAAAACCTAGAACTTATTGTATATGGAAACTTACCTGTTATGACAAATAGCTATTGCTATTTAGGAAAAAGTAATAAGTGTTATAAAGAATGTGACAAAAAATGTTTAAAAAACGATAAATATTATTTAAAAGATAGAATGGGTTTTGAGTTTAGAATTTTACCTGATAACCTATTTTCTATAACTACAATTTATAATAGCAAAATAACTTCTATAAATCCAAGTGATCTTTCTTTAAATAATTATAGAATTGATATTTTAGATGAGAATATAGAAGATATAAATTCTATAATTCAAACTTATTTAAATGGTAAAAGAATTGATGGAAAAGATTATACAAATGGTGCTTTCTAAAAATAATCTTGTACTTGCTTTATTTCTATTTCACAAAAATAAAATATTAATTACAATTAAAGTATAGAAATTCCATAAATTTCTATACTTTTCTTTTAAAATAAAGTTTAATATATAGTATAGAATATATCTTATATTATTTTAGAAAATATGAAAAATTTAAAACTTTTGTAACGAAACTAACTCTTTTAAGTCTAATAGATATACAAAGAATATAAAAGGAGGAAACTTTGAATAATCTTGATAAAATATATGAAGAAAACTTTCAGATAGTTTATAAATATTTACTCTTTCTTACATATAATGAAGACCTTGCTGAAGAGCTTACACAAGAAACATTTTATAGGGCAATAAAAAATATAAATAATTTTAAAGAAAAATCAAAATTATCAACTTGGCTTTGTGCTATTGCTAAAAACTTATGGATAGAAGAAATTAGAAGAAATAAAAAACAAACACGGACTTGATGAAAATTCTATCCATACTATTCTAGAAGATGAAATGATTTTAGCAACTCGGAGACAAAATAAATCTTTTTAAAAGTATTCAAAAATTAGATTCTCCAGTAAAAGATGTAATGTATTTAAGGCTATCTGGAGAACTAAGTTTTAAAGAAATTGGAGAAATTATGAATAAATCTGAAAACTGGGCTAGAGTTACCTTTTATAGAGGAAAAGAAAAATTAAAGGAGGATAAAGAAAATGAATAATAAAGATTGTAAAATTGTTAGAGATTTACTTCCAAGTTATATAGATGGCTTAACCTCAAAAGAAACAACTGAATTTATTAAAAAACATATCTCAGAGTGTTCTGATTGTTCTATTGTTTATGAAAATATGAAAAGCAATATTAGTAATTCAAATTATCACTCAGATTTTAAACAAATTAATGGTTTTAAAAAAGTTAATAAAAAAATAAAAGTTTTAAAAACAAGTTTAATAATATTTTTACTTATTGCATTATTTGTTTCTATATTTTTAGCTTGTCATTATAGAAAATATATGTACCTTCTTTCAAAAGCAGCAACCGTCTATGCAGACAATATAAACAAACCTCATGAAATATGCTATGCAATAATTGAAGAAATTACAGATAAAAATGTAAATTATAGAGCAAAATATTTAAAACTATCAGCTATAAATGATATGAACGAAAAAAATTGGCAAGGTGAATTTAATATTCTTATAGCAGAAGATACTGCACCAACTTTACTTTCTAATGGAAAAGAACTTGATATGGATATGTTAAAAGTTGGACAAAAAATAACTTTAGTTTGTATAAAAGATCAGTATTTCTTAACTGAAAGTGATATTAATTCTTTTCCAGAAATTGTAAATGCAAGTTATTTAATAGTTAATGAAGATCAGTTATAAAAAATTAATAGTAATACACAATAAAGAGAGAATTCCTTCTCTCTTTATTGCTTATTAATTTAATATATTTATAATATGTTCTTAATTTCTATAAGTTTTTTAATTTCATATGTAGGTATATATTCTTCCAAATTTTCTTCCTCTCTAAA
>JAAVXQ010000142.1 GCA_022790685.1 Clostridia bacterium | reverse complement strand
TGGTTGCGGGGGTAAGACTCGAACTTACGACCTTCGGGTTATGAGCCCGACGAGCTGCCAACTGCTCCACCCCGCGATGTCTAACGAAAATTATTATACTACTATAAATCTACTTTGTCAACATGTTTTTAGAAGTTTAAGCCAATTTCAAGCGATTTTTTCATATTTTATCATTTCGTTATTATATATATTATTCCAAAAATTCAAAAATATACCAAAATTTTATATATTTTATTCATAAACTTTCACTTTAATATATCTATATACATACCTTCCAATTTTCACTATACTTACCTTTAAATCAATTTTATATTGTCTCTACATACTTAAAAGCTAAAAACACTCCACTAAAGCCTTCTCCTATAACTATAGAAATTATTGGTACTTTAATTCAAACTTTTCCATCACCATTTTAGAATATAAAATTAAATTTTAGACAATTCAAATCACTTCCACATAAAAAGTAAAACTTACTTACTTCAAACTTTGCATCTGACAATCAAACAGCATCTAATACTCATCACTATTTATTAGAGAATTTTAGCTTTTCTATCCATTTTCAAAATCAAATTCCTTTTATTCTATGCACAATATCTATTTAACACAAATAAATTCCTTTATTCCTTCAAACTTCTTCTCACCTATTCCAGAAACATTTAATAAATCTTCTATATTTTTAAACTTCCCATTACTATTTCTATACTGTATAATTTTTTGAGCTAAAGATGGACCAACGCCATTTATTTTTTGTAAGTCTTCTTGCGATGCGCTATTTATATTTATTTTTCCTGTCTTTTGTTCACTATTAATTATAACATTTTCTCCACTTTCACTATCTATTTCATTAAAATTTGTATCTTCTATGCTAGGTATATATAGTTTTTGTCCATCTTCTAATACATATGCTAAATTCACTTTAGAAACGTCTGCTTTTATTGTCAAACCTCCAGCCTTTTCAATTGCATCAGCAATTCTTTCTCCATATTCTATTTCAATTATTCCTTGGTTATTTACTTCACCTGTTATATGTATTTTAATTTTATCCTCTTCTGCTTTTTGCTCTTCTTTTTCTTCTGCTATATTCAAATTTAAATCACTACTATCCATAATCATTTCCATATCATCATTATTATTTTTATAAAAAACAAAAAATATAATGATTCCTAATGAAAAAACAATAATTATTATTTTATATTTTCTATTCAAATTTATCTCCTTTATATTTATATAACTATTTAGATTTTTATAAAATAGGATAAATCTATAAACCTATTGCAATTATTTATATTCCTATGTCATCTGCAATCTTTAATTACTTTTCTTACCTAATTCTTTATATTTTATTAATATCTTTTTATTTTGAAAATCTTATTGTATTTTGTCAAATTTTAATATATGATATTTATATTGTAAATTGTTTTAAGGAGTTTAAAAAAATTTATGAAAAAAAGTAAAACATTATATTGTATTCTAGCAATTTTTATTCTCTTAATCACTTTTAATGTTACTACATATGCTAAAGAACCCAAAATTGACTCAGGATCCGCGTTATTAATAGAAACAAATACAGGAAGAGTTTTATATGATAAAAATGCAGATAAAATAAAATATCCTGCTAGTACTACAAAAATATTAACTGCTATATTGGTATTAGAAAAATGTAAATTAGATGAAATTGCAACTGTAAGTAATAGTGCACTAGAATCAATTCCAACTGGCTATGTAACTTGTAATTTGCAACCTGGTGAAGAACTAAAAATAGAAGATTTATTATATGCCTTAATGGTAAAATCAGCAAATGATGCAGCTGTTGTTCTTGCCGAACATATTGCAGGTTCTGTTGACAATTTCTCAGAAATGATGAATAGTAAAGCAAAAGAACTTGGATGTGAAAATACTCATTTTGTCAACCCAAATGGTATTCATTCAAAAGATCACTACACTACTGCTCATGACTTATATCTTATGGCAAACTATGCAATGAAAAATGAAATGTTTAGAAAGTTAGTGTCATCTACATCATATACTTTACCTGCAACTAATAAGTATCCAAATACTGATAGAACTTTTACAACCACTAATGAACTTCTTATTGTAAATAATAATACTAGAGATGACAACTATTATTATAAACATGCTATAGGAATTAAAACAGGATATACTAAACAAGCTGGCAATTGTATAGTAGCTGGTGCAGTTAGAGATGATTTATCTTTCATAGCTGTAATATTAGATGGCGGTACAACAGATAATGGCTTAAGTGAAAGATATTTAGATACAATTCATTTGTTTGATTATGCTTATGATAACTTTACTTTGACTAAAATAAAAAATGAAAATAATGTTGTAAAAACTATAGAAATAGAAAATGCTACAAAAGAAACAAAAAATTTAGATTTACTTATAAAAGATAGTATTACAGTTATAAATAATAAAGAAACTAATACTGAAAATCTATTACCAGAAATAACTTTAAATGCTGACTTAAAAGCACCTATTACAAAAGGTGATACTGTTGGAACTATAAAATATGTAGTTGACGATATAGCATATAACTCTGATTTATTAGCAGCAAGTGATGTTATTCAAAAGCCTAATTACAGTACATTAATATTAGTTATAGGATTAATTCTATTGTTTTTAGGAATATTTATAACATTCTTCTCAAAGAAAAATCATAGAAAAAAATATAAAAGAAGAGCTAGAAGATATTAAAATTTTTGTATGAAACTAAATATAATAAAAAAATATAAAGTGTTTATATTATAAAAGCTTGATTGTAAAAAATCAAGCTTTATTTTTATATTTATTATTTTTTTGTTGTATTTGTTTTTGATGTATTAGTAGATTTCTTAGAGGTATTGGTTGAATTTGTGTTCTTCTTAGAAGTATTTTCTGCACTTGTAGTATTTGTATCTACTGTATTAGTAGCCTCTTCTTTAACTATTCCTTCTATATCATCTTTCATCTCTTCAACTAACTCTTCTGTTTCTTTTTTGTTATGATAGAAGAACCATACTCCATTTGGATTATCTGAGGCTCCTGGTAGTTGTTTGCTATTAATACTTTCAGGATTAAAGTTTACTGCCCAAGGTACATATGGTAATATTTCATCTAAAGTTAAATTAGTTTCAATATTTTCAAATATTGTTTCTGTAATTTGTTTTAACTTAGTAACATTTTTTAAACTAATTGTTTGTTTTATTGTCTCTGTAATGAATTCTCTTTGTGTTCTCATTCTTCCATAATCATCTGTACCATAAGATTCTGGATATGTTGTCATTACACCATTTTTATCAGGATTACTATGTCTGAATCTTAAAAGTTGTTCTGCTTTTTCTCCATTTATTGTTTGCATACCCTTTTTTAAGTGTATATGAAGATTCTGAGTCTTATCATCATAATCCATGTCTATAGGAACATCGAATTGTACTCCTCCTATGACATCAACCATCTTTATTAAAGCATTATTATTAACTACTACATAATTTTTTACATCTATTCCTGTAAGTTTTGCAACAGCTTCTACTGTTTTTTCTGGTCCTTTACTATATAATGCATTTATTTTATCAAAACCACTCTTTGAATTTTTATTTTTTCCTATGAAAGTATCTCTTGGTATTGAAAGCATTGTAGCCTTTTGCTGTTTTGGATTATATCCACAAAGAATTATTGTATCTGTAAGTTTTGAATCTAAATCTTCACTTACACCTAATACTAATACATACATTGTATCTAAATCTTGAAGCTTTTCAATATCCTGACCTAATGTTGCTGCTAAAAATCCTTGAAGACCTCCTCCATTTTTATACACTTTTACACCAAAATTTACTCCTATACAAACAACTATTATTAATGCAAGCATTAATATAGTTTTACCAAAACTACGTCTTTTCTTAAGTTTTCCTTTATTATTTTTATCTTTAGTTTTAGCTCTATTTTCTCTTTTTGTTACTCTATTCAAATTTCCATTCTCCTAATTTTATTTAAAAATTATATTTAAAATAATATTATTATTGTACATTTTACTTCCTATTATTGAATCATCTATTGCTTTTATTATTCCTAAATTACTAATTACTGGTGATATTAATGAGAATATTGCAAATATTAAATATGCTACTAAAAATCCCTTTACTATACCATATATTAGTCCTCCTGATTTATTGAACATTTTTATTATTGGTAAATTTGCAATTAGTTCTGCCACAAATCTAACAAATAATAATAGAAATCTTGCTATTATGAATAACCCTAAAAATGTTCCTGTTCTTATCATCATAACTGCTAAATTTTCTGATACATATTCTACAGCATTTACACTTGTTTCATTTAATGCATCTACTACAAAAGAATTTATAACATTAATTACTCCTTCTGATACAGATGAGTTTTGTGGCTTTAGTAATTCCCCATTTTCTAGTGTAGTTCCTGTCAAGTTTTTTTCAATTGCTATTGCGAGCTTTTCGTCAAGCTGAGTATTTTTCATTATAGAATTAGCAACTGGTCTATATAACATAAATACAATTATAAGAGATATTAAAAATGTTAATATTTTAAATACTACTGCAACTAATCCTTTTCTATATCCCCAAAAAGCATTAGATATAAGTATTGAGATTACTACCAAATCTACTAAGATGCCTCCTAAGGCAACCCAATTAATAACTCCCATAATTTCCCCCTATAGATTGATTATTTCTACTTTATTTTTGTATATAATTCCTGCTATTGTATCTCCTAAAACAATTCCCTTTGACTGCTTATTGGAGGTATATCTTTTTATTAACCATCCATTTGTATTTATAAATTCAACTTCATTTGCTAAACATACTGCCATTATATTACTACTTGCCATAATTGTTTTTGGTACATCATTTTTTAAAATATATAAACTTTCTGTCTTAGAATCTGGGCTTTTTATATCTATCTTATACTCGTATGAAAATAATCCTGAAGACTGCTTATTTATAATTGCAACATTAGAGTCTAAATTTATTTCAGCAAATACATCATTTGCTCCTATATCATAAACTCTACTATTATCTTTAGTTGTTACCTTTTGTATATAATTATTAAATAAGCATATTGCTTCTTCTCTATTTTGATAGTTTATATTTGTTATTATTTCACTAGTACCAGATTCATATGTATATTCAATAGAATTTTCAGGATCTTTTTGTGCCTTTTCAATAGACATTATTTTAACATATGACTTTACTATAGTTCCTGAATAATTAATTTCACCTACTGCCAAATATTTGTTATTATTTGAAATATCCATACAAACTGCATAATTTGTAGATAAAAATGATTTGAATAAATCTCTTCCTTCTGGATTAATTACTATAATTACAGATTTATAAGTAGTGTTTTTTAATATTGCACTTACATATCCATTTTTGTTAACACATACTCTTGAGATTTCACCTTCAATATCTTTTTCCCAAATAATATTCTGACCTGATATTAAATATATTTTATTTCCATTTTTTTCAGCTAAAACCATATACTTTCCACTAGATTCTACTAATGGAACAGAAATATTTACATCTATTTTTGAATCTAAACTTCCATTTCCTATATATGAATTTAATGAATTTTTAGATAATACTGTAATATACTTATCATATGCGTATACATATTCATTTGTATCAGAATTAAGCTCTATAGTATTAACATTAACTTCTGATAATTCTTTTTTCAATATGTTTACATCTACATAACTTCTAAACTCTTCATCTATTAAATATCTAGAAGCTATAAATACTGTAAAAACAATAAGTACAAATATTATGCAAGCTTTAAAAACAGATTTGCTTTTTTTTGTATCTTCCACTACTTTTTCACCTATTAATACTTTTTCTACAATATATTATCAATTAAATCGTTTTTTTGCAAGTATATTAATAAAATTATAATATTTTAAGCTGGACAACCCTTATTTCTTCTATCATTAAAATAATAAAAAAAGAGCCCTTATAATTCTAAAATGCACTCCAAATATTATATACATTTTGAATACACTTTAATCTATTAGCTCTTTTATTTTTAAACATCTCTAACAATTATCTCTTCTAAATAAAATTTTTATCAGCATCTTCTAATAATTGTTCACATGTTACATTTAAAACTTTAGCGAAAGCATAAAGTTCATAATCTTTTACTGTTCTTTTATTATGTTCAATTTTATAAATATCATTTGCATATAGTGTAACTCCTATTAAAGCTAATTGATTACACATAGCATTTTGAGACATTTTTCTAATATTACGATATTTAGAAAGATTTGCAGATATTATATTAAGTTTATTATTTAGTTTTCTAGCTCCCATTTTTTTCACCTCTGTTAATATTTTAAATAATAATATACTAAGTTTACTAAATTATTGACATCAAGTTGATGTTAAAACAACTTTTTTAATGCAAATTTCAAAATATTTTTCATTAAATACAAAAATAGTGCAATTATTATAATAAATTATTATTTTACTTAATTCATTTCATATTCATAAATGTAAAAATAATTTTTTTCATCAATAAAAAGATTCAAAGTTCTTTTATAAACTTACTATTTTTTTATACTTTTATATTGACAAATAGATTATAGTATGTTAATATAGATATTGTCTTATGGACCGGTAGCTCAGCTGGATAGAGCAACGCCCTTCTAAGGCGTGGGTCGGACGTTCGAATCGTCTCCGGTTCACCAAAACTCTTCTTATTTTAGAAGAGTTTTATATATAACGAGGTGTAGCGCAGTTGGTAGCGCGCGTGGTTTGGGACCATGAGGTCGCAGGTTCGATCCCTGTCACCTCGACCATAAAAATACTGAAAACAGCAGTTTTCAGTATTTTTTGTTTTTATTCAAAATTATTTAGTAATATCTCAAAATGCCTAAAAATAGGCATTTTACCATTTGAGATTATTTAACACTATTTAGACGAATACAGCGTTACAGAGTTTTTGTTAGATTTATTGTTAGACTTGTCAAAAAAACTGTCTAACAATAACTAAATCTTTGTAACTCTTGAGTAACAAAGAAAATACAATTTTTTATTAGAATTATTGTTAGACAGTATTATTTAAAATTATATGTAATTATTTAAGAATGTAAAGAGGTACGTATCTTTATTCTTTAATTAAAATTTATGATATAATATTAAACAAATAGTAATTTGAAAGTGAGTTTAAGTAATGTTTTATAATGCAAAAAACAATAATATAAAAATAGAACAAAGTGATATGGATTATATAAGTTTTGGGGTAGGAAATAAAAATCTGATTATAATACCAGGACTTGGAGATGGATTAAGAACTGTTAAAGGTATGGCTATTCCACTTGCATT
>JAAVXQ010000141.1 GCA_022790685.1 Clostridia bacterium | reverse complement strand
TGTTTCAGTTTATACTTTCAGCAATTCACAAAATTCAGCACCGTCTTCACCTCTGCTCTGCTACTCCTTCTTGCAAGTAGCGCACTTTCCAAATGCTCGGACAAATAATTTTAGAGCAAAATGTCGCCCCTGGTTCATCTAGGGGCGACACGTGCGTTATATTATATTTTTTTATGTATTATTTTCTAATCATATATTTCTATATAAGTTTTATATTCTAAAGTTTAAAAGCATGTGGCAATAATTCTTTTAAAGTATATTCCTCAATTTTTTCTCCATTCATTGCATAAATTTTAAAATCTTCATCTACAAAATCATTCATAAATTGTCTGCAATATCCACAAGGTAAACATTTATCTAATTCTGTTGCATCTTCATAAGCACCCACTACTAAAATGTATTTAAAATATCTTTCTCCTTCTGATATAGCTTTACAAAATGCTGTTCTTTCTGCACATATAGCTTGAATTCCACTATTTTCAATATTACATCCTGTATATTTTTTTCCATTTCTAGTAGCTAAAACAGCTCCTACTTTATATTTTGAGCAATTTGCATATGCAGATCTTCTAGCATTTATTGCTAAAGATAAACTATCTTTTAAATCCTCCATTAAAGCTTTGTCCATAATTTCTCCTTAAAAAATAAATATATTTAGGTTTTTAATTAAAGGATTTACCTATAAACCTTTTATTATTATTTATATTTTTTTATGTTTGCAAGTAATCTACCACTCTTAGTTTCTTTTTCAATGCCTATAAATATAAACTTTCCTTTTCCTCTGATTGTTATTATATCATTTTCTATTATCTTTTTGGAAGTTTTATATTCATTTACTCCATTTATAAAAACTTTTCCTTGCTCTATATATTCATTTGCAACACTTCTTGAAGTTTTAGCAAGTTCTGAAACAAAACTATCTAATCTATTAGAAGATATTATTATTTTCAGTTCTTCAAATTCATTTTCTTTATTTTCAAAATCGCTAATTTCTTTAAGTTCTAAAGTGCATCTTCTAAATCTAGTAAGCATTTTTAAATTATTTATTAAATAATCTGCTACTTCTTTTAAAACAATAATTTGTGCAAAATCATCTTTTATTACTATGTCTCCAAATTTTTCTCTTACTAAACCTAGTTTCATAATTCCACTTAATATTTCTCTATGTTCAAAAGAAGTATTTGCTGGAAAATCTATTCTTATTATTTGTAAAATATTTTTTAAATTTTTTTCTACCATTTCTTTAGAAAATTTTTCTGAATAAAATATTATTATATTTCTATCTGCATCTTCTCTTACACCATAAATAATATAGCTGGATATTTTTTCTTCTTTTAAGAATTTCTTTGCCTCACTCATTTCAGAAATATCTAAAAAATCAGTATATAAAATTTTATTCGTTTTTTTAGAAAGATTTATTTTATCCTTTAATTTAGCAATTAATAATTTGCTTTCTTCAGTATATCCTTCTTTTCGTTTATTACCTTCAAACATCCATTACCTCTTTTTATTTTATCTATAATACTAGAATTACTATTTTCTAAGTAATTTGATATTATGTTTTCTATATTTTCTTCTGATAATCCATATTTTTCTTCAATATCTTTAACATCACCATGCTTTATAAATTCATCTGGATAAGCAAATTTTATTAAATTCTGTTTTAATTTATTTTCTTCTATAATTTCTCCTATTTTTGCTCCTAAACCACCCACTATAGTTCCATCTTCTATAGTTATTATTGTTTTATATTTTTTTATAATTTCTATCATATAATCTTCTTTTAGTGGTTTTAAAAATCTCGCATTTATAACTCCAATATTTAAATTACTATTTTTCAAACAATTTATTCTTATATTTTCAGCTTTTGACACCATTTTACCAATAGCAATTATGCAAATATCTTTTCCATCATTTATAATTTCTGGTTTTCCTAAGACTAGCTTTTCATTTTTTTCAAAAGCAATTTCTTCCCCACCTCTTGGGTATCTTAAAAGCACTGGAGTTTTTAAATTTACCGCAAATTTTAGCATCTCAGACATTTCCTTAAAATCTTTTGGTGCCATTATAGTAAAATTAGGTATTCCGTTTGTAAAAGACATATCTAGAAGTCCTTGATGTGTTTCACCATCATTTCCAACAATTCCTGCTCTATCTGCACAAATAACAACAGGAAGATTTTGAATTGCAACATCATGAACTAATTGATCATATGCTCTTTGAATAAAAGATGAATATATAGGAACTACTGGTATCATTCCACTACTTGCAAGTCCTGCTGCTAATCCCACTGCATGTTGCTCTGCTATTCCTACATCAAAAAACCTTTTTGGATATTTTTTTGCAAATCCAGTAAGTCCAGTTCCATCTTTCATTGCTGCTGTTATTGCTACTATCTTTTTATTTTCTTTTGCTATTTCTTCTAAGGTTTCTCCAAAAACTTTAGAATAATCTTTTCCAGATTTTTTTAGCTTTTCTCCTGTATCTTTATTAAATTTTGAAGTACTATGAAAAACATCTGGATTATCTTCTGAAGGTTTATATCCTTTTCCTTTTTTAGTTAGAACATGCAAAAGTATTGGTCCTTCTTGTTCTTTACATATTTTTAAAATATCTTCTAATTTTTCTAAATTATGACCATCTACAGGACCTAAATATCTAAAACCTATATCTTCAAAGTACATTTTTGGAATTACTAATTGTTTTATTCCTCTTTTAGTTCTTTGAACAAGTTTTACTATCTTTTTACCTACAAATGGAAGTTTTGTAATTGTCTTTTTCCCTTTTATACTTGTATTTACATAAATGCTTTTAGTTCTTAATTTTGAAAGTAGCATTGATATTCCACCAACATTTTTAGAAATACTCATTTCATTATCATTAAGGATTACTAGCATATTTGTATTACTACTTCCAACATCATTTAGTGCCTCTAGTGCCATTCCACCTGTTAAAGCTCCATCTCCTATTACTGCTATAACTTTATGGTTTTCTCCTTTAATATCTCTCGCTCTTGCTATTCCACTAGCAATTGAAATTGATGTACTACTATGTCCAGTGTTTGCAACATCATACATACTTTCATTTGTTTTCGGAAATCCTGCTAATCCGTCCATTTTTCTTAAAGAAGCTAATTTATTCTTTCTTCCTGTTAAAATTTTGTGCACATAAGTTTGGTGTCCAACATCCCAAACTATTTTATCTATAGGCGTATTAAAAACACTGTGAAGCGCTATTGTAAGTTCCACTACACCTAAATTAGATGCCAAGTGTCCACCTGTGTTTGAAACTGTATTTATAATTTTTTCTCTTAAATCTTCTGCAAGAAATTCTTTTTCTTGCAAACTTAACTTTCTTAAATCTTCTGGATAATTAACTTTGTCTAAAATCAATTTTTCTCTCCTTTTATTTTAAGCTATAAATTCCTTTTATAATTTTAAATCTCTTTTTTTATTAGTCTAGATTTATTTTATAAAACTCTATTAAGGCTTTTACTATTTCTAAACAATTAATATAATAATAAAAATGCAAAACCTGAGGTTAATAAAGGTACTGTTATGTTATCTGTTCCTTTTATAGAAAATGCTTCTACTATTGTAATAAGAAGTCCTACAAATAGTGATTTTGGTAGCCAAAAGGTTACATCA
>JAAVXQ010000140.1 GCA_022790685.1 Clostridia bacterium | reverse complement strand
TGGAGAATTTAAATCAATGAATGTAGAAGCAGTTTCAACAGGAGCTTTAAGTTTAGATATAGCACTAGGAATAGGAGGAATTCCTAAAGGAAGAATAGTTGAAATATATGGTCCAGAATCTTCTGGAAAAACAACACTTGCATTACATGCTGTTGCAGAAGTTCAAAAAAATGGTGGAGAAGCAGCTTTTATAGATGCTGAACATGCACTAGATCCTGTATATGCTAGAAAAATAGGTGTAGATATTGATAATTTAATAGTATCACAACCTGATACAGGAGAACAGGCTTTAGAAATAGCTGAAGCTTTAATAAGAAGTGGAGCAATAGACATAATAGTAGTAGATTCGGTAGCAGCGTTAGTTCCAAAGGCTGAAATTGATGGAGATATGGGAGATTCTCATATTGGTCTTCAAGCAAGACTTATGTCACAAGCTCTAAGAAAATTAGCAGGAGCAATAAATAAAACAAATGCAATAATAATATTTATAAACCAATTAAGAGAAAAAGTTGGAGTTATGTTCGGAAATCCAGAAACCACCACAGGAGGAAGAGCGCTAAAATTTTATGCTTCAGTAAGAATGGATATAAGAAAAGTTGAAAATATTAAACAAGATGGTAATGTTGTAGGAAGTAGAACAAGAGTAAAAGTAGTAAAGAATAAAGTAGCTCCACCATTTAGAGAGGCTGAATTTGATATAGTTTATGGAAAGGGAATTTCAAAAGAAGGAAGTCTGTTAGATTTAGCTGTAAACTTAAATATTATTGAAAAAAGTGGATCATGGTTTAGTTATAATGGAGACAGAATTGGACAAGGTAGAGAAAATGTTAAAAAATATATAGAAGAAAATCCAAAATTAAGTGCAGAACTTGATAAGAAAATTAGAGATAATTTTTCTAAAGCCTTTGAAAATGCATTAGTAGAAGAAGAAATAGATGAAGAACAAGAAACAGAACCTGAAGAATAAAAATATAATCATTCTAGAATATTAAGGAGTAATATATGGACGAAAATAAAGAATTATCACAAATGTTAGAAAGTTTTGATGAAAAAACTTCATTAAAAGATTTACAGGACTATGCTAAAAAAATGATACAAGTTAGAGGCTTTGATGAAGAAACTCCACAAGATGTAATGCTTTTATTAACTGAGGAAATAGGAGAGCTTGCAAAAGAGATAAGAAAAGCATCTACTAATATAAAGTGTGATGTGGCAAAAAATAATGAAAGTAATTTAGCAAATGAAATAGCAGATGTTTTTAACTATGTTCTTGCTATGTGCAAAGTATATGACTTAGATTTACTTGAAGTGTTTAAAGCCAAAGAAAGAACTAATATGAAGCGAAAATGGAATTAATAATTTAAGATTATATAAAAATTAAGTGATGGAGTCAAAAATGATAGATTTTGAGCAGGCAGAAAAATTTGATGCTTTAAAAACAAAAATACTTAAATATATACTATATAAAAAGAGAACTGAGCAGGAAATTAGGCAGAAATTTAAAAATGAAGATGAAAATATGCTAGAAGATGCTATAGAATATCTAAAAGAAGCAAACTATATTGATGATGAAAATTATATAGAAAAAGCGATAAATGAATATATAGTTTTAAAAAATATGTCCATAAAAGAAATAACTTTTAAACTATACCAAAAAGGTTTAGATAAAAGTCTGGTAGAAGATTATATTTGCCAAAATAAAGAAAAAATGTTAGAATATGAAATAAATTCAGCTAAAAATATTTTTATGAAAAAAAGTAAATCTTTAGAAGAAAAAGAAGTGCGAGAATACTTATATAAAAAAGGGTATATGAGAGATGCAGTAGATGTAGCAGTAGAAGAAGGGAATGTATAAAATGAAGGGACAGGTACTCAGTTTAGAGTCAAAAAAATATGCTTTAAGATTAGATAATTTTGAGGGACCATTAGATTTATTATGCTATTTAATAGATAAAAATAAAATGGATATCTATAAAGTAAATATTTCAGAAATAGCAGATCAATATATAGAATATTTAAAAGAACAAGAAGATTTAAATTTGGAAGTAGCAAGTGAATTTTTAGTTATGGCTTCTACTCTTATTTTAATAAAGTCTAAAGGCTTACTTCCAAAAGAAGTTGAAGATGAAGCTGAACTTACAGAAGAAGAATTATTACAAAGAATAATTGAGTATAAAAAATATAAAGAAATAAGTAAAACTTTTAAATTAAGAATAGAGGAGTTTTCAAAAAGATTTTATAAAATACCTGAGAACATTGAACTTCCAAAACAAATAATAGAAAAAGAGTATACAAGCACAGAAATAATAGAAGCTTATAGAAAAGTTGTGGAAAGAAATGAAAATAGAAAGAATGAAAACGCAAAAAATATAAATGAAATTGCTATACATGATGTGTATACAGTCTCAGATAAAGTAAAAGATATTTTTAGGGAGCTAGTAAGAAAGCCTAAATTTGTTTTTAATAAGTTATTTTCGCTTAGAGAAAAGCCGAAAGCAGAGGTGGTAACAGCATTTTCTGGAGTACTAGAACTAAGTAGAAGAAATAAAATATTAGCAGAGCAGGAAAAAACTTTTGGAGATATTGTAATTTCTAAAAAGAAAAAAGAAAATTAAAAAATAAATAATGAAAGCCTATGATTTTACTAAAATTTGTACATGCTAGAAAATCTTAGGTTTTCTTTTTTATTTTTTGTTATGTATTAATGTATATAAATATTTAAATTAAAATTTACTAGAATTTATAACATTAAAAATCTGAATAATTGAACTAAAAAAGAAAATACTAAAATAAAAGGTAAAAATTATAGGAGAAAAATATGACTTTTATTTTAGTTTTTTTATTTATAATAATATTTGTAAGTTTATTAATTTTAGGTCTTGTTTTTTCAAAGATAATAATAGATGTAGAAGAATTTAATGTAAGTAATAAAAGAGATAATATATTTAATATTTATTTTAATGGACTAAAAATAAATGTGAAAATATATCTTTTTAAAATATTAAAAATAGCTAGTATAAAAATTAATAAAGAAGGTATAGAGATTTTTGGAATAAAAATTGGAATAGATAAAATTTATAAAATTGAAAGTAAAGATAAAATTTATAATCAATTTAAACAAATTATAAAAACTATAAAAGATAACTATAAAAATTTAGAATTTATACGTTTAAAGCCGAATTTGAAAAGATTTAAAATGAGATTAAATGTAGGAACAGAAAATGCAACTATAACATCTTTTTTAGTTTTTATAATATCTATGGGGTTAACATATGCATTAAAGAAATCTATAAATAGATATAGTGAAGAAAAATATAATTATCAAATTCTACCAGTATATTCTAATACAAATCATTTTTATTTAGATTTAAATAGTAAATTAAGTTTCAATACTTTTAACTTACTATTATTCATTAAAAAATACGAAAAAATAAAAAATAATGTAGGAATATTAAAATTAGAAAATAGAAATTTTAAAAATAAATACAAGGAATATGGAATTGCTAAAAATTAATATTAAATTGAATAATAAAACTTAAAAGGGAAAAAATAAACTTAAATAAAATTTTGAAAGAGGGAAAATATTATGGAGCATCCTATTGAAGGGTTAATGAAAACTGCAATGCAAAGCATACAAGATATGGTAGATGTAAATACTATAATTGGAGAACCTATTGAAACAACTAATGGAATGGTAATAATACCAATTTCTAAAGTTAATTTTGGATTTGCAGCAGGAGGAAGTGAATTTAGTGGAGAGACTATTGATGAATATAAGAGAAAGGATAAAGAGGAAGAAGTACAATATAGACTTCCATTTGGAGGTGGAAGTGGAGCAGGTGTAAGTATAAGTCCAGTTGCTTTTGTTATTGTATGTCAAGACTCAATAAAAGTAATGCCTATTGAACATAGTTCAGCTATTGATAAACTTATAGATTATGTACCAGATTTAATGCAAAGAGCTGGAAATGTCATAAATAAAGTAGCAGATACAAAAATGAGCATAGAAAAAGAAGAAGCAAATAAAGATAAAAAAGAAAATACAAAAAAAGAAACTATAAATAAAGTAATAACAAAAAAGGGTCCGCTAGAAAAAACAAAAATTGAAATTGATTATAATGAAGATGGAAAAAATGAACAATATTTAGAAGATGAATAAATTATAATATTTAAAAATTTAATATTCAAATATATATGAATAATCCCTGCTCACAGGAACCATTAGTAAATATCGGTTCTAGGGCAGGGACTTTTAGGATTACTTCTACTACAACGCTTATGTTAAATTAAAAGCATAGGCCTTTAATCTTTCTAATGACTTTAAAAACAAAGGTGGAATGGAGTTCTTTTATAAGTTCTTTTTCCATACGCTCTGTTTTTTTCCAGTCGCTGTGCTCCCAAAGGTCGCTTCTTCGTACGAAGATTTGGTACATAAGAGAAATAGCTTTTGCAAAATGCTTCATGAAACACCTCCTTTGGCTTGATTTCTTAAAACGGTCATTTAATTCTTACAAAAAAAGTCAATTATTTTGACTAAAGTGAGCTTACGAAACTCACATTTAATCTGATCCTCAAGCTCAGCTTTCCGAGCTAAGTCAAAGCATTTAAATGGATCAGAATTAAATTTAGACCATTCGTCAATCAAGTTGTAAAGGTTCAAAAAATGTCTCATACATTGCCTCCTAACACGTCAATCAATCTAACTAAAGATCAAAAGACGATTTTCGTGCTAAGGTTTACGTTGCTACATATTAATTATATCATAAAAAGCTGATATTTCCAAGGAACAAATAAAGTTTTTTTGAAAATCTAAAAAACAATTGTTTTATTTTTGAAAATATGATAAAATCTAAAAAATGTTAAAATTGAAAGATAGGTAAAATTTATGAATTTGGAAAAAGATATTCAATATATTAAAGGAGTAGGTCCTAAAAAAGCAGAAATTTTAAATAAAATAGGAATATATAATTTAGAAGATTTAATTACTTATTTTCCAAGACAACATGAAGATAGAGGAAATGCAAAAAATATTTCTGAACTTATTGATGGAGAAGAAGCGTTAATATGTGCTTATCCAGTTTCTAGAATGAACGAAATTAAAATTAGAAAAAATCTAACACTTTGTAAATTACTTGTTAGAGATGAAACTGGAACTTGCCAAATTACATGGTATAATCAAAGTTATTTAAAAAATAATTTTAAACCTAATGAAAGATATAAATTTTTTGGAAAAGTTAGCAATAAATATGGAAAAATAGATATGCAATCACCTGTATTTGAAAGTGAAGAAACAAGTAAAAAT
>JAAVXQ010000139.1 GCA_022790685.1 Clostridia bacterium | reverse complement strand
AGATCAGAAATTAATTATGTTGATATAATATTTCCAGATAATACTAAAATAACTGTTATGACATCTAGTGTATCAGTATCAGATATATTATCTGAAAATCATATTTTAGTATTACCAGATGAAGAAGTTTACCCAAAAGAAGCTTCAAACATAGATTCATCTAAAAAAATAACTATAAGTAAAATAACAGAAGAAAAAGTAGTTGTTTCAGAAGAAGTTTCTAATGTTTCAACAGAAGAAATTTTAGGTAAATATGTTAAAATAACAGAGAAAATTATAACAGAACAAGTAGAAATACCTTATGAAACAGTTACAAAAGATGTTTCTACAGTAGGAACAGAAACCACAGACAAGGTATTACAAAAAGGAAAAAATGGATTAAAAGAAATAAAATATAAAGTAAGATATCAAGATGAACAAGAAATAGAAAGAGCAGTAGTTTCTGAAACAGTAATAAAAGAACCAGTAGATAAAATAATTCAAATATCTACAAGAATAATATCAAGATCTGGTTCTAGAGCAAATGGTTCATCATCTTCTATAGCAGCAAGTGTAGAAGGAAGAACGCCAACAGTAGTAACTTTAAATGCGTCAGCATATACAGCTTCTACTTGTGGCAAAAGTCCAAACAGTCCAGGGTATGGAAGAACAGCAAGTGGAGCAATGGCAACATCATGGTATACAGTAGCAGCAGGAAAAGGAGTTCCAATGGGAACAGTTATATACATTCCATCATTTGCAGATAGACCAAATGGAGGATGGTTTGTAGTACAAGATAGAGGTGGAGCAATATCAAATAATAGAATTGATATATATATGGATACTCTATCTGAATGTAAACAATTTGGAAGAAGAAATATAGAATGTCATATATATTATTAGAATTAAATATTTAGGGGGCACTTAAAATAAAAGTGCTCTTTTTTTATTTTATTTGAAAATAGATGTTAGAAAATAAAAAATCAAAAGAAAGAGAAGTGATAAAGTATATTATCAACAGCACAAAGCATAAATTTACAAGGTTTAGAAGGAAGGATAATAAATGTTGAAGTAGATATATCAAAAGGAATGCCAACTTGGGAAATAGTAGGTCTTCCAGATATAGCTGTTAAAGAGTCAAAAGAAAGAATAAGAACAGCAATAAGAAATACAGGAATTGAATTAAAAAGTATGAGATATATTATAAATTTATCTCCAGCAAGTTTTAGAAAGGATGGCGCAATATTAGACCTAGCAATAACAGTAGCACTACTAAAGGCTATGCAAATAATAAAAGAAAAAGAAGAAAAGGCAACGATATTTATAGGAGAGCTTTCATTAAATGGAGATATAAAAAGCGTAAATGGAATTTTACCTATGTGTATAGAAGCGATGAAACATAATATAAAAAGAGTAATAATTCCATATGAAAATTATAAAGAAGCAAGCATTGTAAAAGGACTAGAAATTGTAATAGTTAAAAACTTAAAGGAACTTATAAAATTTTTAAATGGAGCTGTAAAAATATCAGTTCCAAAACTTGAAGATAATAAACAAGAAATAGCAGAAAGCATAATTGACTTTTCGGAAGTAAAAGGACAGAAAAATATAAAAAGAGCTTTAGAGATATGTGCAGCTGGAAGCCATAATTGCCTTTTAATTGGAGTGCCTGGTTCTGGAAAAACAATGATGTCAAGAAGGATAACGACCATTTTACCAGATTTGAGTTTTGAAGAGGCTTTAGAGGTTACAAAAATTCATAGCATAGCAGGAATATTAAAGGACAACTATTTAGTAAAGGAAAGGCCTTTTAGAAGCCCTCATCATACAATTTCTGGAGTTGGATTAATTGGTGGTGGTAAACTGCCAAGACCAGGGGAAATAAGTTTATCCCATCATGGAGTATTATTTTTAGACGAACTATTAGAATTTAAAAAAAGTACTTTAGAAGTTTTAAGAGCTCCTATGGAGGATAAATATGTTTCAATAACAAGAAGTAATATAACTCTTACATATCCATGTAATTTTATGTTAGTAGCAAGTATGAATCCATGCCCCTGTGGATACTTAGGGAGCAAAGAAAAAGAGTGTACTTGTAGTGAAGCTCAAAAAAAGAATTACAGAGCAAGACTGAGTGGACCAATGTTAGATAGGTTTGATATACAAGTTCAAGTTAATAAACCTAAAATAACAGAAATTATGTCAGAAGATACAGAAAGCTCTAAAAATATAAAATCAAGAGTAAACCAATGTAGAAAAATTCAATTAGAAAGGTATAAAGAAGAAAAAATATATTCAAATTCAGAATTAACTCCTAAGCTTATAAAAAAATATTGCCAAATAGATACATCAGCAAGTAAGATTTTAAATTTTGCTTTTGAAAAATTAAATTTAAGTGCAAGAGCATATACAAAAATAATAAAAGTAGCAAGAACAGTAGCAGATATGGAGAAAAGTGAAATCATTAAAAAAGAACATATAATTGAAGCAATAGAATATAGGAGCTTAGATAAAAATGAGTAAAGAAGATATTTATATAATGGAAAATAAAGATTTTCCAGATAAATTAAAATATATAAAAGATTCACCTGAAAGATTATATATATTAGGAAATAAAGAATTAATTTTTGAAGATAGTTTTGCGGTAGTTGGAACAAGGAAAATAACTGAATATGGTACTATGGTAGCAAATAAAATTGTAACAGAGTTAGCATTAAGAGATATTGTAATAACTAGTGGAATGGCAAGTGGCACTGATAGTTTGGCACATAGAATTGCACTTTCAAATCAATCAAAAACAATAGCTGTTTTAGGTGGAGGCTTTAATTATATATACCCAAAAGAAAATAAAAAGCTATTTGAAGAAATTATAAAAGAAAAGGGAGCAATAATTTCTGAATATCCTCCAAATGAAAGATATAAAAGTGAATATTTTCCAAAAAGAAATAGAATAATATCAGCTTTATCTGTGGGAATATTAGTAATAGAAGGTGCATATAGGAGCGGAACTGCTATAACCGTAAGGTATGCGAAAGAACAAGGAAAGTTAATTTTTGCTGTACCACGGAAGGATAGATAGTAAATATAGCTTTGTTGTACACAGAATAATAAAGGAGGGAGGAATTCTAACCACAGAAATAGAAGATATACTAGAAAGATTTCCACAGTTTTTGAACAAAAAGAGGAAAACTATCAACAAAGTTGATAATTTTGAAGAGAATTATAATGAAAAATATAAAAACCTTATAGGGCTACTTAAGTGTGGAGCAAAAAATATAGATGAAATCATATATATATTAAAAATTAACAGAAATGAAGTATTAAATTTACTATTTGAGATGCAAATAGAGAATATTATAGAAGAGGAAATAGGAGTTGGTTATAAATTAAAGAAAAAATAGAATTAGGAAATAAAGGTGAAGAAATTGCAAGTAGATATTTAGAAAAAAATGAATATGAAATTATAGCTAGAAATTTTAAGTGTGCAAAAGGAGAAATAGACATTATTGCTAAAGATAAAGAAGATATAGTATTTATAGAAGTAAAAACAAGGAGAAACGAAAATTATGGAAAGCCTGTAGATTCAGTAAATTTTATTAAGCAAAAACATATAAAAGAAGTTAGTAAGTTTTTTATGTATTTGAATAATATAAAAGATTTTTCCATTAGATATGACATTATAGAAATTTATAAAAAAGAAAATAAATTCTTAATTAATCATTTAAAAAATTTATTTTGGTAATTTTTATTATAAATAATACAAAAATATATCATATTTATTAAGAATTTATAAATATATTGTTTTTAAAGTTTTTTAAAGCTATAATATACTTAAAGATACTATAAAATAAAGAAAATAGGAGTTATTATGAAAGAAAAAGATTGGAAAAAATGGATCTTTTGGTTTTCTTTTGCAGTAGCTGTTATAGCTGTATATAAGACAATAGATAGTGTATCTACACTATTTACATGGTTTGGAGGTTTCCTAAGTTTATTAATGCCATTCCTTATGGCAATAATTATTGCATATATGCTATACATGCCTTCAAAGAAAATTGAAGATTTGTACAAGTCTAATAAATATTTAAAAAAGATAGCAAGAGGTTTATCTGTATTTACAGTATATGCTATCGCAATTTTAATAATATTTGTATCAGTAAACTTTATTATTCCGACAATTTCTACAAGTGTATCTGATTTAGTTGGTAGTTTGCCAAATTATTATAATGATGCTATTGCATTCTTTAAAGAAGTACCAGATGATTCAATATGGGCAAAACTTAATATACCAATTTTAATTGAAGATTTACAAAAATTTAATTTTACAGATGAAATACTTAAATGGTTTGATTTTGAAAATATAAGCCAATATATAAAAGGAATTGTAGGAGCAGCAGGAATTATATTTGATGCATTTGTTACTTTAGTGGTATCAGTATATTTATTATTAGAAAGAAATGATATTAAGAGTTTTACTAAAAATTTATCTAAAGCAATATTTAGTCAAAAAACGTATAATAAATTAGCAGTATATTATGAAAAAACAAACAGAATATTTTATTCATTTGTAAGTAGCCAAATAATAGATGCATTTATAGTTGGAGTGATTTGTAGCGTAGCTATGTTAATAATGAAAGTAAAATATGCTACTTTACTAGGATTTTTAATAGGATTATTTAATATAATACCATATTTTGGAGCAATTATAGCTGTAACAATAGCAATAATTATAACAATATTTACTGGCGGAATTATGAAAGCTGTATGGGTAGCCTTAGTAATTATAGTTCTACAACAGATAGATGCAAATATAATAAATCCAAGAATTCTTGGAACATCGCTGGATTTAAGCCCTATTTTAGTAATTTTTGCAGTAACAGTGGGTGGAGCATATTTTGGAGTACTTGGAATGTTTTTAGGAGTTCCAGTGATGGCATTTATTAAAATAGTAATAATGGAGTTTATCTCAAATAGAAAGAAAGCTTTAGAAAAAGAAGAAGTGTAAATAACTAAAAATAAAAAAGGATTTAATTTTT
>JAAVXQ010000017.1 GCA_022790685.1 Clostridia bacterium | reverse complement strand
TTTTTATATAATTTATAGTTTCTTTAATATCACTATACTGCTCGTCTGAAACTTTTAATTTATATACTCCTACTTTTGTCTTTTTAAATCTTTTAAAAGTTCCTATATTTTTTCCTTCCTCAACAAATCCACCAATAAAAGCATTGTATGGATTTAGTCTTCCAAATGAGTACATCTTTTCTAAGTTTTCATCTAACGAAATTGATGAATGAGTATATTCATTTCCTGTAGCAATTTTTATTATCCTTGATAATAAAGTTCCAGTATGTGATAAAATTATATACACATTTTTCATTTACTTCCCTCTTATTTAAAACTAATAATCTATTTTTATTATAATTCATATTATTCCATATGTAAATAGAAATAAATAGTGAATGCTCTTTATTTATAGTTAATACTTTATAGAAATAAAAAGCTAATATATAATATTTGAAGTCTAATCTTTTTATTCTATGTGATTAGATTTAAAAATATTTATATATCAGCTTTTATTAATTTATATTTTCATAATCATAATTGCTACATTAAAAAATGCAAAAACTGAACAAGTATCTACTATCGTTGTAATAAGTGGTGCTGCCATTACTGCTGGATCCAATTTTAATTTTTTAGCAATTATTGGAAGTGTACATCCGAAGTATTTTAGATATTATAACTGTTAATATTATAGTTAGTCCAACAGTTATAGCAAGTTCTATATTTTTATATTGAATACTAATTCTTATACCATTTGCTAATGCTAAAATTACTCCCACCATAAGTGCAATTCTTAGTTCTTTCCATATTACCTTAAAAAAGTCCTTCATTCTTATTTCGTCCATCGCAAGTCCACGTATAATCAATGTTGAACTTTGTGAGCCACAGTTTCCACCTGTATCCATAAGCATAGGTATAAATGATACAAGTATTGGAAGTGCTGCAAAGGCCGTTTGATATTTTGTAATTATAGCTCCTGTAATTGTAGAAGATATCATAAGCAGTAAAAGCCATAAAAATCTATTTTTTGAATGTTTAAATATACTAGTTTTAAAATATGTTTCTTCACTTGGTGTTACAGCTGCCATAATTTCAAAATCTTCTTCTGCTTCTTCATGCATTACATCTATTGCATCATCTATTGTAACTATACCTACTAATCTTGATTCCTTATCTACTACTGGAAGTGCTATCTCATCATATTTTTCAAACTTTTTAGCCACTTCTTCTTGGTCTTCTAAAGTATTTACAGTAATTATATTTGTGTTCATTATATCCTTTATGGAGGTAGTTTCTTCTGCAAAAAGCATATCTTTTACATTAACAACTCCTAATAACTTTCTTTTTAAAGTTACTACATAGCATGTATATATTGTTTCTTTATCCACACCTACTTTTCTTATTTTTTCAAAAGCATCTGCTATAGTCATGTTTTCTTTTAAATCAACAAATTCTGGTGTCATTATACTTCCTGCACTCTCTTCTGGATAATTTAAAAGTTCATTTATTAATTTTCTATCTGTAATGTTTATATTTTTCAAAATTCTTTTTACTACATTTGATGGCATTTCTTCTATTAAGTCTGTTGTATCATCAAGATATAAATCACTTATTACTTCTTTTATTTCTTTATCTGATAAAGCATTTATAAGATTTTCTTGTATATCTGGTTCTAATTCTGCAAAAACTTCTGCTGACTCGTCTTTTCCAAGTAATCTAAAAATAATAGCTTGCTTTTCTTCATCTATTTCATTAACTTCATTTAGTAATGATGCAATATCTTCTGATTCAATATTAGATAAGTATTTTTTTAATTCTATGAGATTTCTTTTTTCTAATAATTCATTAATATTTTCTAACATAGTTTTACTTACCTCCTATATTCCCATTATTATTGTAGCTATATTGAAATATAGCATTATTGAACACAAATCTACCACAGTAGTAATAAGTGGCGCTGCCATTATAGCAGGGTCTTGTTTTAGTTTTTTTGCAATTATTGGCAATAGAGAGCCTATTGATTTTGAAACTATAATCGTTGATACTAAAGTAACTCCTAGTGTGATACATAATTTTAAGTCCCTATATTCTAAGTAAACTTTAGCTGAATTTACAACAAATAATAATACTCCAACTACTAAAGCAACTCTAACTTCTTTCCATAAAACCTTTAACCAATCTTTTAATTTTATTTCTTCTACAGCTAAACCACGTATAACTAGAGTTGAACTTTGTGAGCCACAATTTCCACCTGTTCCCATTATCATTGGAATAAAAGAAACCAAAAGCGGTATTGCTGCAAAAGCATTCTCATACTTTGTAATTACTGTTCCTGTTATTGCAGAAGAAATCATTAAAACTAAAAGCCATATTATTCTATTTTTTGTATGAGTAAAAACACTCGTTTTAAAATATGATTCTTCTGAAGGTATTACAGCAGCCATTTTTTCGAAGTCTTCCTCTGCCTCTTCTTGCATTACATCTATAGCATCATCAATTGTAATTATTCCTACTAATCTTGTCTCGTTATCTACTACTGGAAGTGCATATTTATTATATTTGTCAAATTTTTTCGCAACATCTTCTTGATCTTCATAAGTTCCAATGGTAATTACATTTGTGTACATTATTTCACTTACTTTTTTATTTTTATCTGCTAAAAGTAAATCTTTAAGTCCAACAACTCCAACAATTTTTCTAGTCAATGAAAGTACATAACAAGTATATATAGTTTCTTTATCCATACCTTCTTTTTTTATTTTTTTAAAACATTCTTCTATAGTCATATTTTCTTTTAAATCAACAAATTCTGTTGTCATTATACTTCCTGCACTATCTTCTGGATAATTTAATAATTCATTTATAAGTTTTCTATCTTCTTTATCAATATTTTTTAATATTCTTTTTATCACATTTGATGGCATTTCTTCAATTAAATCCACAGTATCATCCATATAAAGTTCATCCATAACTTCTTTAAGCTCTTTATCAGTAAGAGCTCCTATTAGTCTCTCTTTTACCTCTGGATCCAATTCTGTAAAAACTTCTGCCGCTTTTTCTTTTGAAAGTAATCTATACATTATTATTGTTTCTTCAATATTCATATCTTCAAAAAACGACGGGATATCAGCACTATTTACTTTTTCTAAATATTCTTTTAAATTTGCAAATTTCTTTTCTTGCAATAATTCTTTTAACTCTTTAAGTTCTTTTAATTCTTCCAACACTTTGATATCCTCCTTTTCTTTTTTGAACCTTGTAATAAACATAATAAAAAAATCTTATCATCGCAAACGATGATAAGATTAATTATCATTATAATTATTTCTTTTCACCGTTCAAGCTTCAGCTTTGTAGGGCGATGAAGTTGCATTAGATTATGCCTTGAAATCGACATACTCTGCTAACCAACTTTTAGTGTCTCCACTAATTTGCGGCAGCAACCCTTATCCCTATAGTAGCCTCACCTACCGATTTTTTATTCCTATATAATTATACTATTTTATAATCCATATGTCAATATTTTTATGTAAACTATTTTAAGGTTTTCCTATATGTTTTTATAACTACTAAGCTATTCACTTAAATTTATGACTTTTCTATATTAATCTGCTTCAACAAGTATATCTGTATTATCAACTTTTAATGCCATATATGGAAACTCCTTGTCTTTTTCTTTCATAAATATATAAAATTCTGAAGAAAAATCAAAATTTAATGAATCTATATATGAAGATTGAAATATTTCTTTTATCAAAGTTTCACTTTTCAACTCTCCTCCTGTTTCATTTAAATAAAATTTAACATTTTGTAATGCATTTTTTATATATTCATTTTCCGTTCCCTTTATTATTTTTCCACACAATTCATCATAATTGATAATAGTATCTATTTCTATATATGGAATACTTACTGTATCTCCCTTTTGTAATTTTTTTCTTCCAGTATATTCCTTTGTAGCTTCTTTCATATGATTGAATATTTTATCAAATGAGTTCATTTCACTGTCCTTTAACAAAATTATCTCTTCATTATTATTTGTTAATAATTTTATTGCAAAATTTGTATTATCATAGAAAAATAATATTTCAACATTCTCAAATAATTTCGTATCACTATCACTTGATATTCCAAAGTATTTCACTAGTAGCTCTGTGTCCTCTTCAAAAGATTTATCTGCTAATCTGTCAAATTTATGTTTAAATTTAAATTCTTTTTGCAAGCTTGCATATATAATATAACTATTCAAATCTTCTGAAAAATCAAGTTCATTTATTAATTCTCTGTTAGAGATTTTTCTACTCATTAAATCTTTTTCAATTTCATTTTTTAAATCAATTTTCATTCTACCTGTTTTAATGTAATAACTATCTTTTGATAGCATATCATCAGAATAATTTTCGTTATTCAATTGATATAAAATTTCTGGGTTATCTCCTTCAAATATAATGTCTCGTCCTATCTCATTTCTCAGTTCTTTCCAGGCCAAATTAAAACTTCCTACCCATAATGTATTGCATTTCATATTAGTTATATGCTTAGTAGTTGTTGGTATAAGTGTTGCCTGCTTTTTATCCCTTACCATATTTATTGTAGCATATGTAATAGTCACTATAGTTAATGTTATTAATATTAATTGAAAAATAATTCTTATTTTTTTGTTTTTTTCTATTTTCATATTTTTCTCCTAAATCATTGCTTTTCTAACTTTTATATGAACGTTACATACAAAAGTTTATTGCCACATTTGTTTTTTCAACTTTTTCTTTATTCATATTATCATATGTTATACTTCTTTACAAGAAACTACATTTAGTATAATAGATTTTCTTTCATGAAAAGAGAGCCTATCATTTTTTATACCTTAAAACGATAGGCTCTCTTTCTTTTTACAAATAGAAAGTTATTTATCTCTTGCTTAACTCCCCTTGAAGCACTTTATTATTTTCCAGTATCTGGTTTCTTCTTATCATCCCAATAGCAATTACAAATATTGCTACAGGTGCACAAGAAACCAAACTTATTCCAGTAATAATTGCTGTGAATAGACTATTGCCTTTTATTCTTTTTTTGTTGATTTCCAGTTGTAACTGTAATTCCTCCTTTGTCATTTCATGCGCTTCCTTTCCGTTGTAGCATAATTTCCTATTCATATTAATACCTCCATATCAAAAATTATTTTGTTTAGAAGTTTCTATATATAACTACTTTCGTAGATTATATTCTTAAAATTCTTTATTTTGATATATTTTATTTGATATTAAATACGATACTGAAAGTAATACTATTGCTACTATTAGAATTACTATATAAGTAAAATTATCTAACTTATTTATTATATTAATAATTGGTGACATATCTATAAAATTTGATATTAGTGCAACTATTCCGACTTAATAAAAATACTACTGAAAACAATATTATTCTTCCTTTTACAGAACCAAATTTAAAAATTATCGGATAAAGTATTGAAACTATAAGAATTACAGATAACATTGAGCCACTTAAAGTAGATATAATATTATTTATATTAATACTATTTAATCTTACGTACTCACTTATTACTTGTATTAATAATGATAGCATTGCTAATGCAAAAATTAAAATTATTGAAGCTATATACTTTGCTCTAACCACATTTTTTCTTCCATTTGGAAAAGTAATTGCATAAGAATTCCAGTTATTAAAATCATCATAGCTAAATGTTGATATAAACATTATTATTCCTATAATTGGAATTATCATTGCCATTTCTAAATTTCCTTGTAGCATCATTATAAAATATGCTATAAATATAATAATCATTGTTTTCAAATTCGCTTTTACTATAAATAAATCTTTTTTAACTAAACCTAACATACTTTTTCTCCTTTTATTATTAATAACATTAAATCTTCAAGTGTAATTTTATCTATCACACATTCAGCATATTTTTTTGCCATTTTTTCTTTGTTATCTACTAACATTTCATATGTATATTTTGTTTTTCGATATCTTAAAATATCTTCTTTATTAATTTTTTCAAAATAATCTATGTCACATTTCAAAACTCCGTAATTATCAATTATTTCATCTCTTGTCTTGTCTAATATTTTTTTTCCTTTGTCAATAAATATTATTTCATCTGCTATGTGTTCTAAATCACTTGTGATATGAGTAGACAATAGAATAGAATGTTCATCATCTGCAATAAATTTTAAAAATATATCTAATACTTCAGATCTAACTACTGGATCTAATCCACTTGTTGGTTCATCTAGTATTAATAATTTAGGTTTATGCGCTAAGCTTGTTGCAATTTCTAATTTCTTTCTCATACCTTTTGACATAGAGTTTAATTGCTTATTATCTGGTAAATCAAATTCTTTTAGATAGTTAAAATATAACTCACTATCCCAGTTTTTATATATTCCTTTCATTGAACTATTTATATCCTTTGCAGTTAATATTTCTGGAAAAAATGTATTATCTAAAACTACTCCTATATCTTCTCTTATTTCTGTATCTTTATAATTTTTTCCAAATATCTTTATATCTCCACTATCAATTTTTATTATATCTAATATTGATTTTATTAATGTTGTTTTTCCTGCACCATTTTCTCCAATAAGTCCTATAATACTTCCTCCTGGTATATTTATATTAATTTCTCCTAATTCAAATTTATCATCATATCTCTTCTTTAAATTCCTAATTTCAATAATATTTTCCATTACTTTTCCTCCTCATATATTAAATCAATCATATCAATTATTTCTTTTTTATCTATATTATATCTACTAGAAATATCAACAATCTTTTCTATGTATTTTTCAATATCTTTTTGTGCTTGCTCTTTTGCAAATTCTGTATTTTTTGGTGCTACAAAAGTTCCTTTTCCATGTACTACCTTTAAATATCCCTCTTTTTCTAACTCATCATAAGCTTTTTTAATTGTCATAGCACTAATTTTTATGTCCTGTGACAGTACTCTAATGGAAGGTAATAATTCATCTTCTTTCAGCTCTCCTTCTAATATTTGATTAATAATTGTATTCTTTATTTGTTCATATATTGGAATAGAGCTACTATTACTAATAATCATTCTCATATTATCGCCTCCTTGTTATACAGTATATAACAGTATGTAACACTTTGTCAATATTTTTCTAAAAATTTATATTAAAAAAATAAAGAGATTAGTTTTCTAATCTCCTTATAATCAAAATTTATTGACTGCATTTATATTTTTCTAAAAAATATCTATGATATTTAAAATACATTTTATCAGTAGCATCTTCTACTATTGTCCAAATTAATTTAGTATCTTTTTCAATTGGATTGCATACTTTTTCTCCAATATCTGCACTATAAAAATCTATTAATGCTAATTCATATTTATCTAAAAAATCTAAATAATGATAGCATCCTAAACTTTCTAAATATTTTATATTTTTAAGTTCATATCCTATTTCTTCTTTTGTTTCTCTAATTAAAGCTTCCTCTGAAGTTTCCCCATCTTCTATTTTTCCACCAATCATATTATATATGTCACCATCTAATATTATAGCTATATTTCCATCAGTATCACTTATTAATGCATATGCTGTTCTTCTTTCCTTATATTCTTTTCCTTCTATCCTCTCGCCTATATATTCCATATCTATAATCTCCCTTCAAAAACTTTAATAAGATACTATTTTAATTTATCTTTCTACTTCATCATTTTTCTCATTATGAATAAATCTTCCTATATTTCTATATATAGCTTTCCTATTTCCAATCATCTCTGCACCTGTACTTAAGTATGTTCTCATAGCTGCTTCATCAGTTATCCCACTCACTTCTAAATCTTTTATGCCTTTCTTATTTAGGTATTTAAACATTAATTTCATAAGCTCTGTTGCTTTTCCTTGTCTTCTATATTTCTCAGAAACTAATAATGCTGTATCATGTTTTTCAATAACATCTCTATATCTACTTAATTCTTCTGGTAAATCTATTCCTCTAATTCCAGACATTGTCATTCCAGCAGTGCCATTACTATATAAATGTGCACTTATATGTCCTACATAGTCTTCGTCTCTTGTCATAAAAATAGTAGCTGTAGTTATTGTCTTTCTATAAGATCCAATTTTTATATTAAATCCAGAGTTATTATTTTGTTTAACTACAGGTCTATCTTCCGGTTTTTCTTTTGAAAAATCTCTTTCAATTAAATAATATTCGTCTCCATTTTTTAATTTAGTTTTGCTTAGTTTATCCATTTTTGATTTCCTTTCTAAAAATTATTTCTTAGACTTTAATATTATTTTTTATTTCTGTGATTTTTTCATATATTTCATCCCAATTGTTTACTCTTACTATTCTGTCATCTTGAATATCTGAATTCATTTTTGTGGTCATTAGAATTGATTCAATTCCATTATCCTTTAATTCTTTGCAGGTTTCATAACTATCTTCAATTAATAATTCGATATTTTGTTCCTTACAAAACGTTAATTTATCTCTAATATGTAAGTTTAAACTATTGTATGGGATATTAAAATTATTTAAGCTTTTTTTAGTAATTGCTTCTGTATCACAACTTTCAATATTCATTAACCTTGCTGTAATAAAATGTATTGTATCTCCTTCTTTTTTTAATTTTTGAATTGTTTTATCCGCCTTTGGAAGCATTGTACATTCTTCTAATACATTTTTATAATATTTATCAAAAAAAGCAAATTTAGTTTTTTCGTCCCAACCATATAAGATTTTTAAGTAATATCTATTTTTAATTAAACCAAAACTATCCCTATTATTTGATATTCCAGATATTTCTTCTTGAAAAATATCTGCATATTTTAACATAGATTTTACTGTTAATAAGGTTGTATCATCAATATCTATTCCTATTTTCATATTATATCTCCTTTTATAAAGCATTAAAATAAGTTTATATCAAAACTTATGTTAGTACTATTTCAATATCATTTTATAATAAAAAAACTGTATTTTCAAATGGAAATATTGAAAATTAGTTATTTTTTTTATATACTTTTTAATAATAGTTTATTTAATAAAGGAGTAATAATAGATATGTAAAGAAAATGAAAAAACAGTTGAAGTTTATGAAAACAATGCTAGTATATATTTAGCAACTACTATTGCACATGATAACCTTAATCCAGATAAAGCAAAACGTAAACGTGAAAATTTAGAAAACTTTATTAAAACAAATATCAAGAATTAAATGAAATTATTACTAAAATCGGATTTAAAATTTATAGTTTCCATAAAGAAGGTGGCGAAAATAATAACAAGTGGCTAGTATATGTTCTAAAAAAATAAATATTATAAGATTTCATATTTTATCTTATATCTAAATAAATCCTTTAATAAAAAACAGAGCAGATTTTGTCTGCTCTGTTTTAATTATTTTCTCGTATTGTATATTCACTAACATCTGGTTCTATGAATATAGTATCTTCAACAGTATTAAATTCATATTCCTTTATTGTTACTCTATCATCTAAAACTGATTTCTTTTTCCATATTGTTCTATATTATACTTATTTTATGTATAAGTTTTTATAAAATAAAACAAGCTAAATTGGGTTAGAATTTAGCTTGTTTTGGTGGGCAGGGATGGATTCGAACCATCGTACGCTCTCGCGGCCAGATTTACAGTCTGGTGCCATTAACCACTCGACCACCTACCCATGTTATTAAAATAAAAAATGGTGCGCCCTCAAGGATTCGAACCTTGGACCCACCGGTTATGAGCCGGTTGCTCTGACCAACTGAGCTAAGGGCGCATTTGTTAATTACTTAACGCAAGTCTAATTATAAACTACTTCATATAATCTGTCAATACATTTTTTCATAATTTTTAAAATTTTTAATTTCATTTCATTAATTTTATTTTTAACTGTTTCTTTTACTTTTTATATATATTTATTAAAATACTATACTTCTTCTTTATTTTATAGCTAAAATATGCTATTATATTTACATCTTATATAAAATAAAAGGAATAATATACTTATGAATACAAAATATTTAGAAAAACTAGAATTTAATAAAATATGTAATATATTAAAAAATTTTGCTATTACGTATTTTGGAAAAGAACTTTCTTTAAATCTTCTTCCTATTTCAAATATTAAAGATGCTATAAAGGCTTTGCAACAAACTACAGAAGCAAGTAATCTAATTTATAGAAAAGGAAATCCACCTATTTCAGAAATTTCAAATATTTCTGAACATTTAAAAAGATTAGAAAGTTATACCTCTTTAAGTAGTAAGCAATTATTAGATTTAGCTAATATTTTAAAAATATCTAGAAACTTAAAAAATTATTTTTTTAGTAGTGAAATTGACATGTCAGAATTTTCTACTTTAGATAACCTTTTTAATAATTTATATATCAACCCAAACGTAGAAAATACTATATATAAAAGTATTATAGATGAAAATACTTTTTCAGATGATGCTTCAAAAGAGCTTTACTCTATTAGAAAAAATTTAAGAAGTAAAGAAAACGAAATCAGAAATAAATTAAATTCTTTTATGCATTCAAAATATCTTCAAGAACCTATTATAACTGTTAGAAATAATAGGTTTGTTATTCCTGTTAAAGATGAATATAGACAAGAAATAAAAGGATTTGTTCATGATATTTCTTCAAGTGGTTCTACTATTTTTATAGAGCCAATTTCAGTTTTTGATTTGAATAATGATTTATCTAATTTAAAAAATGAAGAAAATTTAGAAATAGAAAAAATTCTTCAGAAACTCTCTTCTTTATTTTTTGAAATTACTGATAGTATAAAAAACGATATAAATTTAATTGGAATAATTGATTTTATTTTTGCAAAAGCTAAGTACTCTAATAGTATAAATGCTTCTCAGCCAACCATTGGAAATGAAAAGTTTATAAATCTAATCGATGCCTGGCATCCATTATTAGACCAAAATAGTGCTATAAAAAATACAATATCTATTGGAAATAATTATACTTCTTTAATTATAACTGGACCTAACACTGGTGGAAAAACTGTTACTTTAAAAACTGCTGGTCTACTTTGTTTGATGGCTCTTTCTGGTCTTCATATTCCAGCAAAAGAAAATAGCTATATATATTTTTTTGATAATATCTTTACAGATATTGGAGATGAACAAAGTATATCTGCCTCTTTAAGTACTTTTTCTTCTCACATGTCTAATATATCTTATATTTTAGAAGAAACTACTAAAGATAGCTTTGTTTTACTAGATGAACTTGGTTCTGGAACAGATCCATTAGAAGGTTCTGCTTTAGCAATTAGTATTTTAGAATATCTTCATTCTATAGGAACTGTAACTTTGGCTACAACACATTATCCAGAACTTAAACAATATGCTTTAATTACAAATGGATTTATGAATGCTAGTGTAGAATTTAATGTGGATACTCTTTCACCTACTTACAAATTACTAATTGGCGTTCCAGGAACTAGTAATGCTTTTGCTATAAGTAAAAAACTTGGAATTTCAGAAACAATATTATCTAGAGCGAAAGAGTTTATTAATAATGATAATATTCACATAGAAGATTTACTAACATCTATATATAAAGACAAAAAAATTATCGAAGAAGAAAAAAAAGAAATTGAAGAAAACTACTTAAAGTCTAAAATTTTAAAAGAAAATTTGGAAAATGAACTTTCTTCTTTAAACTCCTCAAAAAAATCTTATATTGATGAAGCCAAATCTAAGGCAAAAGAAATACTCCTTTCTGCTAAAGAAGATGCAAATGATTTAATAAAACAAATAGAAAAATCTAATAATACCAAAAGTGCAAATGAAATTAGAAATACCATAAATAAAAAGATAGATAAACTTAGTATAAAAAAAGAAGAAACAAAAAAAATAAGTTTAAAACTATCCGATTTAACAATTGGTATGGAAGTTTTTATTCCCTCAATCTCTCAAACTGGTACTATTTTATCTGCATCAAAAGAAAGTAATATACAAGTTCAGCTTCCTTTAGGAAAAATGTTTTTTAATATAAATCAATTAGAATTATCAAATAATACTTCTACTACTAATAATACTAATACAAAAAAAGATTATTCAAAAAATAGAGAATTCAAACCAAAAGCTATAAGTTCTGAAATAAATGTAATTGGTCAAAATGTTGATGAAGCTTGTTTTTTAATTGATAAATATTTAGATAATTGTTATCTTTCAGGACTGAATAACACACGAATAGTTCATGGCAAAGGTACTGGTGCTTTAAGAGATGGTATTCATAAATTTTTAAAAACACATCCACATGTTAAAAGCTTTAGAATTGGCACTTTTGGAGAAGGTGAAATGGGTGTGACTATTGTAGAATTAAAATAAATAAATTATTTTATATTGACAATTTTTATTTATTAATATATATTTTAAAAAAATTAGAGTAGAAAATAAATAGTTAAGACTTACTAAACGGGAAGTTGTTAGTAAGGCAAAATCTATTTTTAGTAGTTTGCTTATTTATTTTCGCATTCCGCTAATTAATAATTCAAGAAGAAATATTTATATTTATCTTCTTCCTTTATTATGCGCGGAAATTATAATAAAGGAGGATTTTTTTATGTCAAATTCTAAAAAAATTATTTTATCTGGTTTACTATTAGCATTACTTATAGTTTTATCAAGATTTGTGTCTATAAAAACTCAAATTTTGGTTATAAGTTTGGCTTTTTTACCTATTATGATTTCAGCAATTATTCTTGGTCCAAAATATTCATGTTTAATAGCAGGTCTTGGAGATTTAATAGGTGCTCTTCTATTTCCATTTGGAGAATACTTTGTAGGTTTTACAATAACTGCTATTTTTTCTGGACTTATTTATGGATTATTCTTATATAACAAAAAAGATGGTGAATTTTTTACTGGTAAAGCTCTTATTATTCGACTTATTTTAAGTTCTTTCCTTGTAGTAATAGGAATAAATCTTTTCATTAAATCCTTTATGATACATCTTTTATATGGAAAAGCTTTTATAGCTGTTTTTACCCCTAGAGTCATTGCAGAACTTATAAACTTACCTATACATGTAGCTGTACTATATTTTATTAATCCTTTTTTAGTAAAATATTACCACCAATTTTTAACAGATAATGATTAAATTAATAAAGGAAGTTTCACATGATTGAATTAAAAAACGTTTTATATAAATATAAAAATGGTACTATAGTTTTAGATAATATAGATTTTAAAATAGATGATGGAGAATTCATAAGTATTATTGGTAAAAATGGATCTCGGAAAATCCACTCTGGCCAAACTTATATCTGGAATTTCAAAACCGACAAAAGGAGATATTTTTATAAACGATATAAATACTAAAAATAAAAAAGAAAACTTATCTCTTAGAAAAAATATTACTATTGTTTTTCAAAATCCTGAAAATCAAATTATATTTGAGAGAGTATATGATGATTTAGCTTTTGCTCTTAAAAACTTAAATTATTCACAAGAAGAAATAGATAAAAATATTGATGAGGCCTTGAAAAAAGTAAATATGTCAGAATTCAAATTTTCATCTACTCAGGCACTATCTCTAGGTCAAAAGCAAAAAATTGTTATAGCCTCTGCCCTAGCCACAAAATCAAATATTCTTATTTTAGATGAACCAACTTCTATGTTAGATCCTATCTCTAAAAAGCAGATTTATTATATATTAGATAAATTAAAAAAAGATGGTATCACAATAATATATATAACTCATTTACTAGAAGAAACTTTATTTCTATCTGACAAAATTATTCTTCTAGAAAATAGAAAAATAGAAAAAAATATAAGTTTAAGTGAAGTTTTAAAAAATATTTGCATTTTGAAAGAATTTAACCTATCACTACCTACAATTTTAAATTTATTAGTAAGTTTTAAAGAAAATAATATAAATATTAATTTAGAAAATTTTACAGAAGATGAAATTATAAAAAAAATAATTTCAGAAATAAAAAAATAATATGAAAAATGCTTTTATTTTAATATTATTTTTAATACTTACTTCTTCTATCTTCTATATTCAAAATATATTTATATTACTATTTTCTTTACTATTAACTTTTTTAATTTATATTTTTCTTAAAATTTCTATTATTGAAATTTTGAATTACAATAAACACATTTTTCTATTTTTTATTTTAATTGTTACAGCTTTTAATTTACTTTTAGATAATTTTGTTAATACTTTAATAATCGATTTAAGACTTCTAGTTGCTTGTAATTTAACATATATAATTAGATTTATTTTGCCTACTTATAAATTACTAAACGCTATTGAAACCTTGTTTAAGCCTCTTAGAATATTTAAAATTAACACTAGCAAATTATCTATTGTTTTAAATATAGGCATAAACTTTATACCTATTTTAATAAATGAATTAAATGAAATAAATGCTTTACTTATTTCTAAAGGAGTTACTAATATTTCTAGTAGATTCAAATATATTTCTAAATTGATTCTACCTACTATTTTCAAAATGACCATGAATCTAGATTACTCTTTAAAAGCTAAAAATTTTATTGAATAAAGGACCTTTTCTTATGATATTAGATGAATATTTATCAAACTTCAAACAAACAACAGATTTTCCAACTTTAGATGGAATAAATTTTATAATGAACAAATTAAATAATCCACATAAAAAATTAAAATTTATACATGTAGCTGGTACTAACGGAAAAGGCAGTATTTGTGAAATGTTAAATACTATCTTAGTAAATTCTAACTATAAAGTTCGGAAAGTTTATATCTCCTCATTTACTAAAAAGTAATGAATCAATTTCTATCAATAATATAAACATATATGATAAGGAATTTTCAAAATATTTGCCTTTATTAGAAAATATTATAAAAGAATATAAAAAAGCCTTTAATCGTGAATTTACGAGATTTGAAATTTTAACTTCCATTGCTCTTTTATATTTTTATGAAAAAAATTGTGATATTGTAATTTTAGAAGTAGGTCTTGGTGGAAAATTTGACTGTACCAATATTGTACATCCTATAATTTCTGCTTTTGGATCTATCTCTTTTGATCATATGTCAATTCTTGGAAATACCTTAGAAAAAATAGCAATTGAAAAAGCTGGAATAATTAAAGAAAATTCAAATTCAGTTATATTTAATCAAAAAGCAGTCTCTATTATAAAAGAAATTTGTTTATCTAAAAATAATAATTTAAATATTATTTATGAAAACGAAATATCAAATTATAATTATGATAACATTTATCAATATTTTAAATATAAAAACCTAAATATCACATTAAATCTAAAAGGTAAAAAGCAAATAGAAAATGCCTGTGTTGTTTTAGAATGCATCCAAATTTTAAAAGAAAACAATTTTAAAATTAATGATAAAAATATAATTACTTCACTTCAGAATATTTATCATCCTGCTAGATATGAAATTATTAATAAAAATCCTTTAACTATTTTTGATGGTGCTCATAATGAAAATGCTATAGATAACTTTATATCAATTACCAAGGATTTATATAAAAACTGTCAAAAAACTTTTGTGGTTTCTATAATAAAAACAAAAGATTATAAAACTATATTAGAAAAATTATTAACAGCTTTTCCAGATTCTACTTATATATTTACTAGTGGAAACAATTTAGAAAAGTTTTTATCTAGTGATATATTATTTGAAGAAGCAACAAAAATACTACCTAATAATAAAAATTTATATACTAACAATTTTAAAGAAGCTATTAACTCTTTACAATCTGAAGTAAATTTTATTGTCGGAAGTTTTTATACCTATTCTAGTATTAATCTTAAATAATAACTTTATAATTGCCTTTATAAAAAAGCTTACTATTAAAATCTTAGTAACTAAATTATTTTTTAGTAAATATAAATTTGTCAATAATTATAAAAATAAAAAAAATCTAAACTATGTTTATTAGTTTAGATTTTTTTATTATATACTTTAATATTTACATTTTTCTAAATACACCAGAAACTTTTCCAAGAATTTCACAAGTTGGTACTATAATTGGATCTAAAGTACAATTTTCAGGTTGTAATCTTATATGATCTTTTTCTTTATAAAAAGTTTTTACTGTAGCCTCTTCTCCTATTAAAGCTACTACAATTTCCCCATTATTTGCTGTATTTTGTTTTCTAACAAGTATATAGTCACCATCTAATATACCAGCTTCTATCATACTTTCTCCTCTAACAGTAAGCATGAAACTTTCTGAATTTCCAACAAAATCAATTGGAATTGGAAATGTATCAGTTACATTTTCTACTGCTAAAATAGGTTCTCCTGCTGTTATTTTTCCTATAACTGGAACATCTACCATTTCTTTACTTGTATATACTGGTTTTTCAAATTCTATTTGTTCACCCTCTAAGGCTCCACCTTTTAATAATTTAAGAGTTCTTCCTTTTTGACTTTCTTTTTTTATGTACCCTTTTTTCTCTAAAGCAGCTAAATATCCATGAACAGTTGCTGTTGATTTTAAGCCTACAGCTTTTCCAATTTCTCTAACAGATGGTGGATAACCATTTGCAACTACTTGCTTTTCTATATATTTTAAAATTGCTTTTTCTCTTTTATTTAAAGAATTTGGATCTTTTTTTCTCATATTTCTTTTCTCTCCTATAATTATTATGCAAACATATTATCACAAAACATTTGGTTTGTCAAACAAAAGTTTATTTAATTATATTTTAAAAAAAGACTAATGCATTTTTTATATTTTACATCTTATTTATATATTAGTATTTTTTAAGTTTTCTAACTCTTTTTCTATTTCTTTAACTTCTTCTTTTGTAAAATATTTAAACAATATCGTTTCATTTACATTAATCAGATTTTGCTTTATATAAATATAAGACTCCTTAAGAAGTTTTAATAAAAATTTTTTATCTTTCATTTCTTCTAATCTAGATAGATCTTTAAACTTTTCAAATCTTTCTCTAAATAAAGAACATATTGCTTTTATATATGTATAATTGCTCATATACCCAACTTCTATCCAAATTTTCATAATTCCTAATATTTTATCTAGAATATCTGCTATATACCCTTCTTTTCCAATTACATAGTTATCTATTATTGTATATAAATCATTTCCTATTAATAATTTAAGTTCCTTTTCATCATTTTCTTCAATCTCTGCAAACATTTTCTTTGTGTCTTCATTATAATTTTTAATTTGAGTTACTATTTCATTTCCTTTATATTCTCCAAAATCATGAAATAAACTTTTATATGTAAGAGAATATATATCAATATTTTCTCCTAGGCTTATCATATATTGTACCATCATCACATTTGCAATTGTCATAGTATATTGATGAAATAATACATTTTCTGGAACAACTGTTGTAAGTGAAGAATATCTATATACATCTCTTAAATTTAAAGCTACTTGTATTAAATTATAGTATTCTGTATCGTTAAATTTATTATTTAAAATTAATTGTATTATATTGTTTTTTTCTTTTTCTATTTTGCTGATTTCTGAATTTTCTTTAAATTCATTCTTTAATTTTATTTTTTCATTATTATATATTTCTAAGGCCTCTACATTCCCTCTTCTTACTAATTTATCGAATATATATGTCTCAGCAACTAACTCACAAAATTCTAATAAACTTACATATTCTATATTATCTATGCTTTCATATTTATATTTCAACTTTTTTAAAATTCTGTTTTTGTATTCAAATTTATCTAATATTAAATTATTTAGTACTTTATTATATAATTCTTTTCTACTATCATTTGCAATTTCTAAGCCTAAGTTTCCTGTTTCTCCATAAATTACTTGTTTAAATAGATAATTAATAAGAATATCTTTTGATACAGCCTCTTCTATATTTAAATTACTCAAAATTTTTATATATAAATAAGATGCTATCATAGCTCTATCTATCAAAGTATATTTTTCATTTACTCTTTGTGCTAATTTCGCGTTGTAACTATCAATTGAGCTATTATATATTTTAAATAAGTCTTCTAATATTTCTTCCATTTTTATCTCCAAATTTTATTTCTTACATTATATCTTCATTTTTATATTTTGCAAATATTTTATAACTATATTCTAATATTTATTTTTAATTTTTATTTACATATTTCCAATAAACCAGAAAATACTTTTATATGCATTTCTTCATCCATTATAATTCTTGATAAAATCATTTTAACTTTATCGTCATCTGTCATTTCTATCAATCTTTTATATTCCTTTATTGCTATTTCTTCTGATTTTATATTTATTTTTAACATTTCTTCTAATCCATCATATCTATATGTTACATTATCTGAACACCATTTATTATTATGCTTTCCCATAAAATATGGTACAAATCCTAAATTTACTAATAATGCACCTAGCATATCTAAATGATGCATTTCTTGAATTGCTATATGAAGTAAAACACTAGATAATTCTTTATTTTCTTCAGTGGTTATATGCTCGTATATATACTGACTTATTGCTGTTAATTCCCCATGTCTACCAGCAAAGCTATCATACATATTTTGCCCTAATTTATAATCTTTTTTTATATCTGTTATTTCAGGATATGTTATTTTACTACTACTTTCTAGCAAATAATTTATTTCTTTAAAATCCATATTATACCTCCCTTTATAGTTTATAATATGAATTTTAGATTTTTTTGTTATTATATAAAAAACAATAGATAAATTAAAGTATTGCTCAATTAATAATTTTTGAAATATTTTTCTTTCAAAATAAAATCAAGTTCACTTTAAAATATCTATTGCTTTTAAATTTTATTCATACCACTCAAATTCCCATTCAAGAATTTTTACACTATCCCCTTCTTTTACTCCTAATCTTCTAAGCTCTGCATCTATTCCTAATTTTTTTATCATTTTCTCTAAATATGCAAAAGATTCATTATCTCCAATATTTACTCTTCCCATTAGTCTTTCTACTGCAGGTCCAGTTACAATATACTCACCTTTTATTATGTCTATATTAAATTCGTCTTTGTCATCTTCTAAGGTATATACTATCCTATCTTCTATGTCTATAATTTCTTCTTCTGGTAATGTTTTTAATATTTCTGCAACATGATTAAATAGTTCATTTAGCCCTTCACCTGTAACTGCTGAAATTTTAAATATCTCTATATTATTTTGAGTAGCTGTTTTTTCTAACTCTTCAAAATTAGAAGTATTTTGCATACTATCTATTTTGTTTGCAACAATAATTTGACGTCTAGTAGATAATTTTTCACTATATTTTTTTAACTCTTCATTTACCTTATTAAAATCATTTACTGGATTTCTTCCTTCTACACCTGCTACATCTATTACATGAAGTAATAATCTTGTTCTTTCTATATGTCTTAAAAATTGTATTCCTAGTCCTATTCCTTCACTTGCTCCCTCTATTATTCCTGGAATATCAGCCATAACAAAACTATCTCCATGCTCTGTTTTTACTACTCCTAAATTAGGGTCTATTGTAGTAAAATGATAATCAGCAATTTTAGGTGTTGCTTTTGTTACTCTAGAAAGAATTGTTGATTTTCCTACATTTGGAAAGCCCAGTAATCCAACATCAGCTAAAAGTTTTAATTCAAGTATTATTTCTTTTTCTTTTCCCTTTTCTCCATCTACTGCAAAATGTGGTGCTTGTCTTGTAGATGTTGCAAAGTGGCAATTTCCTTTACCACCTCTACCACCTTTTAAAATCAATTCTTTTTGTCCTGGTTTTGATAAATCTACTATTACCTTTCCTGTTTCTGAATCTCTTACAACAGTTCCTCTAGGTACATTTACATAAAGATCTTTTCCACTTTTTCCAAAGCACCTATTTCCACTTCCATTTTCACCATTTTCTGCCTTGAATTTTTTAGTAAATCTAAAATCAATCAAAGTATTACTATTAGGATCCACTATAAAATAGATACTTCCACCATTTCCACCATCTCCTCCGATCTGGTCCACCTGCTGCTACATATTTCTCTCTTCTGAAAGTGGCTGCACCATTTCCTCCATCTCCTGATTTAATTACTATTTTTGCATAATCAACAAACATTTTATTCTCCTCTAAAATATACAATTATTAGTTTGTATATAAATCATTATCTTTTCCATCAATTCCATCTTGCATTCTAAATGCTGGTGACATTATAAGTAACAATTTCATTTTACCTGCAAAAACAAACTCTGTATTAGGAGCAATTTCAATCATTTCTCCTTTTTCTATGTTTATTTTCTCACCAGCTATGCAAAATATTCCATTTCCTTCTAAACAATAATAAATTTTTGTACTATGTACATTTGTATGATACTTATCATGTCCTTTAAAAACCTCTTCTAGTGATATACTAATGTCTTTTATATCTAGATTAAAATTATATCCCTTTAATCCTTCTTGACTAAAAGAAGGTTCCTTTGGTAATACTTTTTTATATTTATTCATTTATAACTAATCCTACCTTTTTATATACATTTTTTAATAAAGTATTTGCCTTTTTACTTGCTTTTTCTGTACCTTTATTACAAATTTCCATTAGTTCTTTTGGATTTTCCAATAATTCATTATATCTTTTTTGTAAAGGTTCTAATCTTTCTATAACTGCTTCTGCTACTGCTGTTTTAAAATTTCCATATCCTTGGCCTTCAAATTCCTTTTCCACTTCTTCTATAGTTTTATTTTTTATAATACTATATATTACCATCAAATTACTTACTCCCGGCTTGTTTTCTACATCAAACCTAACTTTATTTTCTGAATCAGTAACTGCCTTTTTAAATTTTTTGATTATATCTTCTTTAGTATCTGATAAAAGTATTTTATCCATTGGATCTTCTGCACTTTTACTCATTTTTGAAGTTGGATTTTGAAGTCCCATTATTTTAGCCCCAACTTTTCCAATATATGGTTCTGGCATTTTAAAGGTCTCTCCATATATTGAATTAAATCTTTCAGCTATATCACGTGCTATTTCTAAGTGTTGCTTTTGATCTTGACCAACAGGTACTAAATCTGCATTATATATTAATATATCTGCTGCCATCAATACTGGATATGTGAATAATCCACTATTAATATTATCTGCATGTTTTGCACATTTATCCTTATATTGTGTCATTCTGTTTAATTCCCCCATATAAGTATAGCAATTTAGAACCCATGATAACTGTGTATGTGCAGGTATATGTGATTGTATAAATATTGTATTTTTTTCTGGATCTAATCCAGCTGCAATATATAATGCTATAAGATTTAAAGTATTTTTTCTTAATATCTCTGGATCATTTCTAATTGTCAAAGTATGTAAATCAGCAATCATATAGTAACAATCATATTTATCTTGCATTTCTACCCAATTATTTAATGCTCCTAAATAATTTCCTAAAGTTAATGTTCCTGTAGCCTGAATTCCACTTAAAATAATTTTCTTTTCCATAGTTTTCTTTTCTCCTTTTAATATATTATTTTTAATATATTAAATTTGCCATCGTCTCATTATATATATTTCTTTAAATAAACTAATTTTCATAAAATATTTTCCTTTCTATTTGGATAAATATTAAATACTATAACATTATACTTTATATTTATTTAAAAATCAATATTATCACGCTTATATTTTATGTAAATAAACTCACTTTAAAAAACTACTTTCCATTTTTAAGATATTTTATTTTACATCATTTTGTGATATAATAGATTCATTAACTTTTATTTTTTGCAAATTTACAATAAATGCAAAAAGTTAATTGGCACTAATCAATCTATTTTAAGGAAGGAGGCAAGTATGCACGTATACTTCGCAACATCAAAAAATGTAACTATTAACAACATATCCTTTTCCTTAACTGGTCGGAAATTGGAAATAACACAGGAAGACTACACAAAATGTGCTTTTGTCAACTCTGGAGAAGCTTATTTCTGTGGTACAAATTCCGACTTTGTAAAGTGGGGTGCTGGTTTTTCTCGTGGGCAGCAAATTCTTCAAGCACTTGGAATCCCTAAAACCAAATGGGCTGACTCTTACGAGAACTTTGAGAATCGCAGAAAAGCCATCATAGGTTCTCATAAAGTCAGTTTGTCCGATACCTATGTAAGAGATGATTTCACCTACATGACCTGTAGTTGTGATGGAAAAAGTGAACTTCTTCTTGCGTGGATATCTGACAAAGTCTCTTCTGAGGCCCAATTGCTTTCCATCAGGCTTGCTTTAGGCGACTTCGGCGATAGCACCCCTGGCTTAATTATATTGATATAGCCAAAATTCCTTTGTGTAATTAGGAAGAAACACCCCTGCAGGTATTTTCTTTTGCCCTGCAAGGGTGTTTTGATTTTATATCTATTTTTTAATAGATTATTAAAATTAATCTTTTTTCCTTTTATTTTAAAATTCTTAAAGTATTAAAAATCGTAATTAATGTAACACCTACATCTGCAAATACTGCTTCCCACATATTTGCTATTTTAATTTTTATAATTCTTTTGTAAAACAATTTCAAAAAGTGATATTTTATTTGACAAATTTTTTTTATAATATAATATTTTTTCATTCTAAGCAATTTATTGCTCAGAATCTCTGTTTAAAATATGAAAGTTAGTAGGATAATACCATTCCAATTTTAAACAGAGAATCAAAATAGAATAATGTATATGTGCTAGAAAGGAAAACCATATGAATAAAAAACTTTTGCAATTGGTCATGTGTTTGTGCATGGCTTTAATCGTCGCAACTAGTATTTCTATTCCAGTATTTGCTACTGAATTCCGTTCAGGTGAAGTTTCTTCTCAAGCCGAGCCCAGAAATACTAATGGCTTCTCTTGGAAAAACGAGCAGACCAGTGTATATCTTTCTGGAAATATGAAAAAAAGTAAACTATACTGGAATCATCACCTCAGGTCAAACCTCTGAATCCTATGTTGTTTTACGATTTACAAACAATCGTACTGGCGACTCATATACTCAAGGATTCATTTGCGATGGCGGTACTTATACACGGAATTTGGGACAAACATATCCTGAAGGGAATTATACCGTCACTTTTGTGACTGCAACACCGAATGTTTCTGTAAACATTACAGTCAGTTTTTTAAACAGATAACCATTGCCACTATTAAACTCATAGCATAAGCACATAATTACATTATTCTGTTTTGGGCCATCAGATTTTGTAATATTTGATGGCTTTTTATTATATTTTTATAAAAAAGTGATATTTTTCACTATATTAAATTTTATATGATATAATAAATAAAATTGAAAGGAGATTCTTATGAAAAAAAATATATTAAAAAGTATTATTATTTTAATACTAGTTTTAGCGCTATTATTTGTAATTAATTTTATACGAAATTATACTATTTTAAAAAAATATCAAAAAGCTTCTTTAGACGCATTAAATAATTGTAATAATTATTATTTTGAACAAATTATGAATATTTATGGAAAAACTACTGATATAGTAAAAGTCTTCTTTTTAGATAATACATATAAAATTCAAGAACTTAGTTTTGAAGAATTATCTAAAATAGTCTTCACTCAAGATGGAGACATTATATCAAAATATGGAAAG
>JAAVXQ010000138.1 GCA_022790685.1 Clostridia bacterium | reverse complement strand
GGCAACATATCCAAACTATAATTTAAATGAACCATTTTCTATAGTACCTACTGGAAAAACAGAAGAAGAATGGAATACTCTTCCATCAGAAGAAAAAAGCAAGTTATATTCAGAACTATGGAAAAATAGAGCTGTATCAGGAGAATATGAGCCAGGTTCAACCTTTAAACTATTAACAGCATCTATAGGCTTAGAAGAAAATAAGGTTGAAACAGATACAGAAGGAGACTTTTTTTGCAATTTAAGTTATCAAGTTGGAGATAAAGTTATATCTTGTTGGGATAAAAATGCACATGGTTTACAATCTTTAAGAAAATCACTTCAAAAATCTTGTAACCCTGCTTTTATGCAATTAGGTCAAAGAATAGGAGCAAGTACATTATTTAAATATTATAAGGCTTTTGGATTATTTGATAGTATTGGTGGAGATATAGCAAGGGCCTATAAAGGAGCTTTTCATAAATTAGATGATATGGGACCTGTTGAAGTAGCTACATATTCTTTTGGACAAAGATTTGAAATATCACCGCTTCAACTTATTACAGCAGTTTCTGCTATATGTAATGATGGTATTTTAGTTGAGCCTAAGATTGTTAAAAAAATAGAAAATACAGATACAAAAAGTATAGAAGTAGTTGAAACTAAAGAGGTAAGACAGGTTATTTCAAAAGATACTTCTGAAAAAGTAAAAAGTATGATGCAGTCAGTTATAACAGAAGGAACAGGTAGACATGCTCAAGTAGCAGGATATTCAATAGGTGGAAAAAGTGGTACCTCAGAACCACGATCAGGAAGAGAAGATGATGGCTATGTAGCTTCTTTCATAGCAGTATCACCTATAGAAAATACAGAAGTTGTGGTATTAGTTATATTATATGGAATGGATGGATTAATATATCATGGTGGACAAACTGCAGGTCCAGTAGCAGCAAGTATTATGTCAGAAATACTACCATATTTAGGAGTAGCATCAAATACACAAGAAGCTCAAAGTGATACTATTGATAAAGCTTTAATATCTGTACCAGATTTTAAAAATAAAACAGTAGCAGAAGCTAAAAATATAATAAAACAATTAGGATTTGATGTGAAGGTAAATGTTACAGGAGATGAAAATACAATATTAGTAACAGAGCAAATGCCTAAATATGGAATAGCGTTAGATGAAAAATCTACAATATATTTATATACTACAGAAAATAATGAGAAAGTTATGACAGAAGTTCCTAATATTAAAGGACTATCAATATCAAATGCAAAACAAGCTCTTAAAGAAAAGAACTTAAACATTAAGATAGAAGGAAAAAATGGAGTAGTTATTTCTCAAGATCCATCTTTTGGAACACAGTTAGAAGAAGGAACAGTAGTTAATGTGGTAGTAAAAGAAAACTTAGATGCAGGTTACTAAAAAAGTCATAAAAAATGAAAAATAACATACAATTTTACAAAAGGAAGTGAAATTTGTATGTTATTTTTTTCAAAAATGCAAGCTACAGGAAATGATTTTATAATTATAGATGCAATAGAAAATGAATTTCGATATGATATTAATATTATTTCAAAATATATGTGTGATAGACATATTGGAATTGGTGCTGATGGAGTGATTTTTTTATATAAAAGTGAAATTTCAGATTTTAAAATGAGAATAATAAATCAAGATGGAACAGAAGCAGAAATGTGTGGAAATGGAATTAGATGTCTTGCAAAATATATATATCAAAAATATTTAAATAAAAACAAGAAGAATATGACAATAGAAACTTTGGCAGGAATAAAAGAAATAGAAATTTTAGAATCTGGAAAAATCAAAGTAGATATGGGAGAGCCGATTTTTTGTTATAAAGAAATACCAGTTTTTTATGAAAATAATAGGTCAATAAATATTAAAATCGACTCAGAAATCTATGAATTATTTCCAATATCAATGGGGAATCCTCATGCAGTATGTTTTAAAAATGATATAGAAAACATAAATTTAGAAAAAATAGGAAAAATTTTAGAAGAATATAAATATTTTCCAAGTAAGACAAATGTTGAATTTGTACAGATAATTGATAATGAAAACATACGTGTAAGAGTATGGGAAAGAGGAGTGGGAGAAACCTTAAGTTGTGGAACTGGTGCTAGTGCAGCAGGAGTAATATCTAATTTAAAGAAATCCACAAATAATGAACTAAAGGTGGAATTATTAGGAGGAAATTTAGAAATAATTTTTAATAAGAACGTATTTTTAATAGGAGATGCAAAAAAAGTTTTTGAAGGAAAAATAGAATTTGAAGAAATTTAAAGATATAATAAAAAAGTCACTTAAAAATTTTAAGTGACTTTTTATACAAAGCAAATATGAAAAAATTTCATATTTTGTTTAAGGTTCGTTTTTTATATAAGTTATTGTTTTAAATAGGATTTCTTTCGCCAGAAGCAATCATTTCATCAATTATTTTTGTAATTACTTCTCTTTCATCATAAGGATATTTTACACCATTTTTTTCTAAATATAAATCGTGTCCAAGTC
>JAAVXQ010000137.1 GCA_022790685.1 Clostridia bacterium | reverse complement strand
GTAAGAGGACAAAGAACAAAAACTAATGCTCGTACAAGAAAAGGTCCAAGAAAATTAGTAAGTAAAAGCAAAAAAGCTTAAGTAGATACAAGAAATTTTTAAGGAGGTAAATACCAAAATGGCAAAAGCTAATGTTAAAAAAACAGGTATTAGAAGAAGAGAAAGAAAAAACATAGATAAAGGTTCTGCTCATATTCATTCTAGTTTTAACAATACAATAGTTTCAATAACAGATACACAAGGTAATGTAATATCTTGGGCAAGTGCTGGTGGACTTGGATTTAAAGGTTCAAGAAAAAGCACACCATTTGCAGCTGGTCAAGCAGCTGAAACTGCAACAAAAGCTGCTATGGAACATGGTTTAAAAACTGTTGATGTATATGTTAAAGGACCAGGTGCTGGACGTGAAGCAGCAATAAGAGCTTTACAAACAGCTGGTTTAGAGATAACAATGATTAAAGATGTTACTCCAATACCACACAATGGTTGTAGACCACCAAAAAGAAGAAGAGTTTAATTAAAAAGAGAATATATATTTTAGAAATTTTAAGGAAGAGGTGTAATTAGTTTATGGCAAGATATAAAGACGAACAATGTCGTATATGCCGTAGAGAAGGACAAAAGTTATTCTTAAAAGGATGCAGATGCTATTCTGATAAATGTAGTGTAACAAGAAGAAACTATGCTCCAGGGCAACACGGACAAAAAAGAACAAAACTTTCTGAATACGGTACACAATTAAGAGAAAAACAAAAAACAAGATCATTCTACGGTGTAGGTGAAAAACAATTTAGAAAATACTTTGAAATGGCTTCTAATAAAAAAGGTATTACAGGTACAAACCTTTTACAAATATTAGAAAGCAGATTAGACAATGTTGTATATAGATTAGGACTAGGTGTTTCTAGACCACAAGCTAGACAAATGGTAACACATGGAAATATAGAAGTAAATGGAAAAAAAGTTGATGTTGCTTCATATTTAGTAAAACCAGGAGATGTTATAGCTGTTAGAGAAGCTAGAAGAAATAATCCAGTTATAAAAGAGAACATTGAAAATGGTTCAAAAAGACCAGTTCCAGAATGGTTAGATTTAGATAGCAAAAACTTAAGTGCAAAAGTTGTTAGAGCTGTGAGCAGAGAAGAAATAGACTTACCAGTTGAAGAACACTTAATCATTGAGTTATACTCTAAATAATAAATTATATACTTAGGATACGTACGTAAAAAGTTTAGAAATATAAAGGTTTTCATTAAAAACCAATTAGGAGGTAAAAATGATTGAATTTGAAAAACCAAACATCGAATGCATAGAAGCAGACGATAAGAGGAATTATGCAAAATTCATATGCGAACCATTAGAACGTGGATATGGAATGACAATAGGAAATTCTTTAAGAAGAATACTATTATCATCATTGCCAGGAGCGGCAATAACAAGTGTTAAAATAAACGGCGTAGTACATGAGTTTTCTACAGTACAAGGTGTTGTAGAAGATGTTCCTGAGTTAATTGTTAATTTAAAAAGTATAAGACTTAAAGTTTTTGATAACGAAGAAAAGATTATAAGAATAGATTTTAAAGGTGCTGGAGAAATAAAAGCTGGAGATATTGTAACAGATGGAACAGTGGAAATATTAAACCCAGAACTACATATAGCAACAACTTCAAGTAATTGTGATTTACACATGGAAATGACTGTAAATAGAGGAAGAGGATATAATGTTGCAGAAAAAAATAAAAAAGATAATAATCCAATAGACGTATTACCAATAGATTCTATATTTACTCCTGTAAAAAAAGTTAACTATGCAGTTGAAAATACTAGAGTTGGACAAATGGTAGATTATGATAAATTAACAATTGAAGTTTGGACAGATGGAAGTCTAAAACCATTCGAAGCATTGAGTTTAGCTGCAAAAGTTATGACAGGTCATTTAGAGTTATTTATTGACTTATCTGAAACAGCAAGAAATACTCAAGTAATGGTAGAAAAAGAAGAATCAAAGAAAGAGAAAGTTTTAGAAATGCCTATAGAGGAATTAGAACTTTCTGTAAGATCATATAATTGTTTAAAGAGAGCTGGAATAGCAACAGTTGAAGATTTAGCAAATAAATCACAAGAAGATATGATGAAAGTTAGAAACCTTGGTAAAAAATCATTAGATGAAGTAACTAATAAATTAATAGCTTTAGGTTTGAATTTTTCATCAGATGAAGATTAATTTAAGGAAGGTGAAATAAAGTGGCAGGAACAAGAAAACTTGGAAAACCAACTGATCAAAGATTAGCAATGCTAAGATGTCAAGCAACAGATTTAATACTAAATGGTAAAATTGTTACTACAGAAGCAAGAGCTAAAGAAGTAAAATCAATAGTAGATAGTATAGTTGCTTTAGCTGTTAAAGAGCATAAAAACTTTGAAGAAGTTGAAGTTAAAGTTGTTAAAGCAAAATTAGATACTAATGGAAGAAAAGTTACAGAAAAAACAACAAGTAAAAATGGTAAAGAATACCTAAAAGTTGTTAAAGAAGAAAAAATGGAAAAAAGACAAAAAGATATGCCATCAAGATTAAATGCAAGAAGAAAAATAATGAAAACAATTAATAAAGTTGAAGGTGTAGATTTAATAGACAAATTATTTAATGAATTAGCTCCAAAATATGAAACAAGAGTTGGAGGATATACTAAAATATTAAAAATGGAACCTAGAAAAGGTGACAATAGCAAACAAGCTATATTAATGTTAGTATAATAAAATAATGGTACTTATAAGAAAGTACATTCAAAAATGCATAGAAAAATAGTAAAGATAAATGTAAGCCAAATGTTTACATTTATTTTTTTTATTTTCTAAAAATTATTAGCTAAAATTAGAGAGTTAAAAAAAAATACTTATGAGATAATTAGAAAAGTTTCTATATAGATTATTAGATAGAAAATTTTATAGTTTTTTTTAGTAGTAAAAAAAGTTTATAAATGTATTTAAATAGGAAGGGAGCCGTGGCTGCTTTAGGATATGCAGCTGTAGCTCCCTTAGTTTTTTTGGAGATTATTTAGTTTTGCCATAAAATGTTTGATGTTTGGTAATTGAATTTTAACGATGTCTCAATTGCGAACTTTGCATAGGATTACGTGTATTCTAATTTACAACTACTTCGCAAGCTTTTACCTCGAGTTTCCCTATTTTCATATTTACATATGAAAATGAGCCGCTTTGCAGGTTGAAATCAGCTTCTTTTACAATGGAAAAAGTAGTATATTCTCCGTCTTTTTTTATGACAGGGATATATATTTCCTCCTTATAAATAAAGCCTTTATTTGCTCCATACGGCGAGGGAGTTTTCTCAGGACTAATGGCGGCATCAAAATTGGTAATAGTGCTTATGCCGATAACTTCTCCATATTGCATACACTGATAAGAGTTGCTTAAAGTATTATACATTATAGAAAAGTCGTCTGTAACGGCGATTTTGACCAAGTTTGAGGCTTCATCAGAGTTGTAGTCAAGCTCAATGGAGTTATAGGCTTTTTGGGATTCTCCGTCGAAATACTCAGAGCGATACAGAGTTCTGTATACTTTTCCAATTTCAACGATATTTCCCGAGGCGCTTTGGAAAAACTTGAGATGGTTGCCTGAATTTCCTACATATACTCCATTTTCATCTGCCGAAACAGTAGCTTGCCATCCTTCGCTATCTACCATAATAACTTTCTTAAAACCACTTCTAATAAGCTGCATGTATGTTTCCTGAAGCTCAGAAGGAAGGTTAATGGTTAAAAGGGTAGAAATAGCTTCATCGGACATCCAATTAGTGGGTTCGGGCTCAAGCGAAGTGGGGTGAATAACGTCATTCATAGAGATATTTTTTGTGTTACCACAACCGCTAAGAACGAGCAAACAAGATGCGAGAGTAAAGAGCATAATTAAAAATTTTTTTGTGCCTTTCATGTTGTACCTCCATAAATTGCTGGCAAAACTTTCGTCTCCTTCGCTAGATAATCTCATTTTAATTATAGCATATTTACATAATGTTATCAATTTGTAAACTTCATGAAACTTTAGGTAGACAAGTATAATATAGAAAAGATATTTAAGAAAATTAAATAATTTTATTAAAACTATTGACATTATTCCGAAAACGGTATATTATATAGATATAAGTTGTATTGTTCTTAATACGGAATAATATATAAGGAGATGTATATGGGATATTTAACTTCAAAACAGTTTTCAAATAAATGGGGAATAACAGAAAGAAGAATTATAAAACTATGTCAAGAAAATAGAATAACTGGTGCAATAAAAAATGGAATGGTTTGGCTTATACCAGAAGATACAATGAAACCTTCTGATAAAAGAAGCAAAATAGCTAAATATATAAATACTCAAAAAAGGGTAATGATAATAAATATAAGTAATGAATTAGGATATGAAATTATCTCTTTATTAAAAAAGGAAGGAATAGCTTCTGATGGATTTTTAAATGAAAATGAAAAATTTGATAATGAGAAGCTAAATGAAATAGAAATTTTTCAGACAAACTATGAAGACGAAAACAAATTAAAAAACGCTATTTCAAAGACATCTAAATATTATGAGGGGATTATTTTTATTGATATAGGTAGTCTAAAGTCTAAAAATAAAGAATTAATTATTAGAGAATTTAGTAAGAAAATAAATTCGGAGTCTTCCATTGTTATAGTAAGTTTGCAAAAGGATTTAAACAGTAAATTTAAAGATGAATTTTCTAAAGAATTAAAAGATAAGATTGGTGCTAAAATTAATTATTTAAAAATAGATGCACCATTAGAAAAAGATATAGTAATTAACTATGATGAGATAGCAGAAGATATAGTTTCTTTACTTACTAAATTTAATAATACTACTAATTTGGAAATAATTACAGATGGTGGATATATAGAATTTGAAAAAAATGGAAGAACAAAGGAATTAACAGTAGGAAAATTTTATAATGCCATAAATAAATATTTAAAAAGATTAAATAAAGAATCACATATGTGGTGTGCATCTACTATGCTAGAAGATGAATGGACAGAAGAACCGTTAGAAATGAATTTTAGAGTATTAAATTTAGAAGTTGCAAATAGAGGAGCAAATATAGAAAGAATATTTATATTTAGTAAAAATAAAATAAAGGAATTTAAAGAAAATAAAACACTACAAATTTATATGCAAAGTAATATTAAAACAATGTTTGTAGATTATGATGAGATAAAAGAAAAAGAACCAGAATTGTTGGAAATAGTTGGAAATGGTTGGGATGGTATAGATAAAGATACATTAATAGTGGATTTACCAGAAACAAGTGAAAAAAGAGGATATATTTCTAAAAATACAAAAGAAATTTTGAAGGCATATAATTGTTTTCAAAGATTAAAAGGATATTCTAAAAATTTAAGGGAGGTTTTAAAATGATATGTACCAAATTTGACAGAAGAAGAAAAAGAATACTTAAGAAAAAGTATAATGGACTCACCAAGAAATCAGCAAAATGAAAAATATAAAAAAATTATACAAGCTTCTATACAAAATGAAAACTCTCAAAAAGAGTTTTGTGATTAATAAAAATATAATGGAGAAAAAGAAAAATGGAATTAGAGTTATCTTATATACTTTCACAAATATTTACAATAATTACATATGTATTATTGGCTATTACTTATTATGCAAAAGATAGAAAAACAGTATTAAGTTTAAGTTTTTTATCTATTATAACAAATAGTTTAGAATATGTTTTTTTAAACGCATATTCTGGAATGGCAATGTGTATATTAGCACTAATAAGAAATATAATATTTTTAATAGATGAAAAGAAAAATGGAAAAAGAGAAAAAAATAATGCAAAAGATATATGTATATTAGTAGTATTATATATTATTGCAGTTATTTTTGCTATATTTACCTATGAGGGATTTTTTAGTTTATTATCTGTATTTGCAACTGTTATTTATACATATTCTGTTTGGCAAAAGAAAACTAAAATATATAAATTATGTGGTATACCAATAGGAGTACTATGGATATTATATAATGCTTATGTAAAATCTATATTTGGAATTATTTTAGAAGCAGTATTATTAATTTGTTCTATTACAGGATATATAATAGAAGTAAAAGAAAAAAGAATAAAAGACAGTAAGCAATAAAATTACTTCACATAATATGAAAAATATACATAAAATATATCATAATAATTAAAATAGGAGGATAGATATATGTTTGAATTTATATTATATTCTATTATGTGGGTATTTTGTGTATATGGGATTTTAAGTTTAATACAAGATAATATGAGGATAAAAACCTATAGAACCATTCAAGAAAAATTAAAAATAATATTAACAGTAAAAGATGTTGAAGATGGAATTGAAAATTACATAAGAGAATTATCTTTAGGAAAAAATTTTTTTAATAACTTAGTTGTTATTGATATGGGATCTAAAGATGATACCATAGAAATATTGAAAGAATTGGAAGAAGAAAATATTAATATGAAAATTTTAAATAAAACAGAGGGAAAAAATTACTTAGAAAAAATGTTTTAGAAAATATATAAAATATAAAAAATAACGTGAAAATAAATTTAATCACGTTATTTTTTATTTCAAATTTTAATAAATTATCTGTCCTCTATATCATAGTTTGAATGTTTAGGCTCAGTTTCATAAATTATAGAATGCAATTTCTCAGGAGAGGTTTTTATAAAAGTTGGTATGTCACTCAATTGTAAAGGATATATTTTGGAACTGTGAGAAAGATCTCTTATTTGTGATAGTTCTATTGGGCAAAAATATGCATATTTTGAAGAAAGAATACGATCTTGCTCTTCTTTAGTAAAATGCCTATAGAATTCTTCTTCAGAAATTCCAAATCTATCGTAAAAAGAATATCCTAAGTGTGATTTCATAGATTCATCTAAAGTAAATTTTTTCATTTTTTTACTTCTGGAATCAAAAGCATATTCAGTAGGTAGATTAGCTCTACAAAAACAATCTTTACTTACTGATGCCGAAATTACATCAGTAGAAAATCCATTTTTGTAATTATCATGACTTGCAGCTCCATGTTCAGCATAATTATGCATATATTGAGTTCTTAACTGGTATTCAAGTGCGTAATTTTCTGAAAAAGGTAAGAAAGTACAATATTGTATACTTTGATATAAAGATCTTTTAGGGAAAGCAGCATAATCTTTGATATCAGAGTTATAAATTTCAAGTAATCTAGGATTTGAACTAGCAGATAAAATAGCTTCTATTCTTTTTACAGAAGGAATGTATATTTTTTCTTCATCTGGATCTAAAACATAATCATGAGGTGCCTTAAGATTAGCTAATTTTTTTTCTCCAATAGGAATAAAAGAATGTCCATTCTTATCTTGATATCCGAAGTTGTGTTGCAAGTAAGCTATAACACATATCAGTAGTTTCTTTTTGATTTTCAAATAGAACATCTTTCAAGTCTACTATACGTCTAACTCCAATAAAATCTATTAAGCTAGAATTCAAGTTACTAAGGTCTCTACCTTCACGAATATATTGCTGAATTTTATCAACAATTTTGTTGTAAGCGCTTATTGGAGATTTGATTCTTAAAGAAGTTTTTATACTTAAATTAGGATATTTTTTCATTAGCATAATAGTTTCTTTTTCTGTATATTCAAGTAGCTTTTGAAAAAATGGAGTAGTTGGGTCTGAGACTTCTTTATAATATTGAAGAGAAGAATATAAAGTAGCATATAATTTTAGTTCTGCAGGATTCAAATCATGTGTATTTATAAAATTTTTTAATTCATATAAATATATAGTCAAAACCTCTGTATTAGTTCCACGTAAATCTTCTAATTTAAGTCTAAATACATTGGCAGGATTCATATCACTAACTGGATTATTTACGGCATTAATATTTGACATTAAAAACTCCTTTTTAAAATAATTTTGCAATTAATTAATTATACCATAAAATGACAGAATTTTCAAGGCTTGGAATGTGATACCAATGTGAAAGTCTTGTGTTTTAATGGTACTAATAAATTTTTTTCTAGTGTATATATAAAGTATCATATAAAACTTAAAAAAAATGTCGAAACTCCTGATAAATAAAAAAAGAAAGTTATATATTATTTTAATTGATTATATTAATATAAAATGATATAATAGCTAATATAATTTTATTTAGATTAAAGTCTAGGAAGGAAAAATATGAACAAAATAGAATTGCTAGCACCAGCTGGTTCTTTTGAAAAAGCAAAAATTGCATTTATGTATGGAGCAGATGCTGTATATTGTGGAACTCCTAAATTATCTTTGCGTTCAAGATCTGAAGTAGAAGATAATGATTTATATAATACTGTAAAATATGCACATAGCATAGGAAAAAAAGTATATGCAGCAATAAATATATATGCTTGGGATGAAACTTATGAAGAAATAAAACAGCAAGCAAAAATATTAAATGATATAAAAGTAGATGGAATAATAGTTTCAGATGGTGGAGTTGTTGATTGTGTAAGAGAAGCAGCACCAGATGTAGAAATCCATATTAGTACTCAGGCTAATACTGTAAGCTATCATAGTTGTAATTTTTGGCATAGAAATGGTGCAAAAAGAGTAATTCTAGGAAGAGAATTAAATAAAGAGCAACTTAAAAATATAACTAAAAATAAACCAAAAGATTTAAGTATAGAAATATTTGTACATGGAGCATTATGCTTTGGTTATTCAGGAAGATGCTTTTTAAGTGAATTTTTAGCTGGAAGAAATGGAAATTTAGGAGATTGTGCACAAAGTTGCAGATGGGCATATAATTTATATGTAGAAGAAACAAATAATCCAGGAAACTTAATGCCAGTTGAAACAGATGAAAAAGGTACATATATTTTCTCATCAAAAGATTTATGTTTAATTAAAGAAATTCCAGAAATTATAGAAATGGGAATAGATAGTTTGAAAATTGAAGGAAGACTTAAAACGGAATATTATTTAGCAACAGTAATAAATACATATAGAAATGCAATAGATGATTACTATAATAATCCTAAAGAATATAACTTTGAAAAGTATATGATAGAATTAGAAAAGACTAAAACAAGAGGATTAACAACATTTTTCTTTAACGATAGAAATAATAAAGATTTTCAAGATTATTCTGGAAGACAATATAATAGTGAATATGAGTTTGGCGGAAAAGTAATTGAAGAAAATGATGGTAAAGTATTAATAGAAATAAGAAATAAATTAAGTGTTGGTGATGAACTAGAACTTATAGTTCCAAGAAAGTTAGAGCCAATATCATTTAGAATAGATGAACTATGGGATGCTGATACCTTCCAAAATATAGACACAGTGAATCCAGGAAAAGCTGAGCAAAAGGTTATTTTGAAAATTCCATATAAAGTAGAAAGAGATTGGATATTAAGAAGAAAAAAGTAAATTCTAAATAAGAAGGTAAAGGAGAAAATTAATGGATTATTTAGGAAAAAGAGGTTTAGTAGCGAGGCTAAGGCAAATAAGTGATAGTACAAATCAAAGGTTAGGAATAAAAAGAGCAAATGAGGAATATAGGGAGAAAGAAACAGACAGTGATTTATATAAAATAGAAGAAAAATCAGAAAAAATAGATGCAAAAGAACAAGAAGCAGAGCAAGTGGAGGATAGAAAAGGATTTAATCATGGAGAAAAAGGTCCACGTGAAAAAACAATAGATAGAGAAACTTTTATAGCTATACTTAGAGCATGTGGTTATCCAATACCAATGACAAAAGAGGAATGGAAAGAATATATACAAAAAACTGCTGATTTTTTAAAGCTGTTAAATGGGGCACAATCTAAACAAGTAACAAGCGCTGCCAAAAGAACTGCCAGAAGAGTTGTAGAAGCTACAGAAGAAACTCCTCAAATAAATAAAGAGAAAGTAAGAGAAAATGCATATATACCACTAAAAAAATCAAAAAGCAAAGGTTTAAACGTATTTGAAGATTTTGCTCATTTATCAGAAGAGCAAAAAGCTGTGGTGGTTGAAGCAATTGTTACAGGAATAAGAGGACAAGAAAAAGCAATAGATAAAGCAGTAGAAGCTACAAAAGGTGGAGAAGAACAAGAAGATGCCAATAATGGATTTGAGATTGACTTATAGGAGGAAAAGAATGGAACATAAATTAAATGATAAATATAACCCTAAAGACTTTGAAGAAAAACTTTATGAAAATTGGGAAAAAAAAGGATATTTTAAACCAAGTGGTGATATAAATAAAAAAACATATACAATAATGATGCCACCACCAAATGTAACTGGAAAACTTCATATGGGACATGCATTAGATGACACAATTCAGGATATACTAATTCGTTTCAAAAGAATGCAAGGATGTGACTGTTTATGGCTTCCTGGAACAGATCATGCTTCAATATCAACTGAAATGAAAGTTGTACAGAAATTGCAAAAAGAAGGAAAAACTAAACAAGATTTAGGAAGAGATAAGTTTTTAGAAGAAGCGTGGGATTGGACACATGAATATGGTGGAATAATCCAAAAACAACAAAGAAAATTGGGTTGTTCTTGTGATTGGGATAGAAATAGATTTACATTAGATGAAGGCATGTCTGATAGTGTTTTAGAACAATTTGTTAAGCTTTATGAAAAAGGTCTTATATATAAGGGAAAAAGAATGGTAAATTGGTGTACAAGTTGTAATACATCAATTTCAGATGCAGAAGTTGAATATAAAGAAGAGGCGTCACATTTATGGCATATAAGATATAAAATAACAGGAAGTGATAATTATATTGAAGTTGCCACAACAAGACCAGAGACAATGTTAGGTGATACAGCAGTGGCTGTACATCCAGAGGATGAGAGATACAAAGCTTTAGTAGGTAAAACTTGCATACTTCCAATAATGAATAAAGAAATTCCAATAATAGCAGATGAATTTGTTGAAATGGAATTTGGTACAGGTTGTGTTAAAATAACACCAGCACATGATATGAATGATTATCAAGCAGGTCTAAGACATAACCTAGAAATACTTGAAGTGTTTGATTCAAACTTTAAGATGGGAAATCTAGTTAAAGAATACGAAGGAATGGACATAGTAGAGGCTAGAAAACTTATTGTACAAAAATTAGAAACTATAGGAGCACTAGTAAAAGTAGAAGATTATGTTCATAATGTTGCAAAATGTGAAAGATGTAAAAATACAATTGAACCTAAAATATCAACTCAATGGTTTGTAAGTATGAAAGAACTAGCTAAAAGGGCTGCAGATAGTGTTAGAAATGACGAAGCAAGGTTTGTTCCTAAAAGATATGAAAAACAATATTTTAATTGGTTAGATAATATACAAGATTGGTGTATATCACGTCAGCTTTGGTGGGGACACAGAATACCAGCATATTATTGTAATGAATGTAACTTTGTTAATGTTTCTAAAACTGCTCCTGAAAAATGTGAGAAGTGTGGAAGTTCTAATTTAACGCAAGATGAAGATACTTTAGACACTTGGTTTAGTTCAGCATTATGGCCATTTTCAACTTTAGGCTGGCCAAATGAAGCATCAGAAGATTATAAAAGATATTATCCAACAAATGTATTAGTTACAGGTTTTGATATAATTACTTTTTGGGTATCAAGAATGATGACACAAGGATTAGAGTTTACAAACGAGGTTCCATTTAAAGATATTTTAATTCATGGAATTATAAGAGACAGCCAAGGAAGAAAGATGTCTAAAACACTTGGAAATGGTGTAGATCCATTAGAAGTAATAGAAAAACATGGTGCAGATGCTTTAAGATTTTCTGTTTTATCAGGTACGACTATGGGAAATGATATTAGATATATGCCTGAAAAATTAGATCAAGCTTCAAATTTTGCAAATAAAATTTGGAATGCAGCTAGATTTGTTACTATGAATTTAGCAAAAGATGAAGATGTACATGAATTTTGTAAAAATGTTTATAATGATGAAAAACAAGAATATAATTCAAATTTATTAAAGATAGAGGACAAATGGATTCTTAATAAATTAGATAAACTTGTTCGTGATGTAACTATAAATATGGAAAATTATGATTTAGGTATTGCACTGGATAAAATATATAGCTTTATATGGAATGAGTTTTGTGATTGGTATATTGAAATTGTAAAACCAAGATTATATAGTGAAAGCTATGAAGAGAAAGTTGCAGTATCAGATATATTAAATCATGTATTTGGAACATCGCTAAAATTATTACATCCATTTATGCCATTTATTACTTCTGAAATATATTCTAAATTAATTCAATATGATGATAAAGAATTGATGGTAAGTAATTGGCCAGTTATAAGAAAAGAATTTGTTTTTGACAAAGAAGAAGCTTTTGTTGAAAAAATAAAGGATTTAATAACAGAAATAAGAAACAAAAGAGCTAATATGAATATTCATCCATCAAAGAAATCAAAATTAATAGTTGTTACAGAAGGTTATACAAAAGAGATTGAAGAATCAAAAAGCTTTCTAGAAAAATTAGGATTTGCAAATGAAATTGCAGTTCAGAAGAATAAAGAAAATATACCAGAAAATGCAATTTCAATTTTATTAGGAGATATAGAAGTATATATTCCCTTTGAGGATTTAGTAGACTTAGAAGAGGAAAGAAAGAGATTAGAAAATGAAAAGCAAAAATTAGAAGCAGAGGTGCTAAGAGGAGAAAAAATGCTTTCAAATCCAGGATTTATTTCTAAAGCTCCTGAAAATAAAATAAATGAAGAAAAAGAAAAACTACAAAATTATAAAGAGATGTTAAAAGCTGTAGAAGAAAGACTAGAAACTCTAAAATAATAAAGTTTTATAGATATAAAGGAAAAAAAGATGAATTGCTAAAAATATATAAGTCAATTTCATCTTTTTGTTTTGCAATAAAAAGATAAATGATATAATAATGTCTGATAAATAAAAGGAGAAAAAACAATGAAAGTAAAAATGAATAATGTAATTAATGTACTATTACTAATACTAATAGCTTTTTCTAGTTTTTTTATAAGTGATACAAATAAATATTATTTATATGTAAAAGTAGCAGGTTATTTATTGATAATTATTTATGCAATTATAAGAATTGTAAAAAAAGAGCCAATAAAAATTATTCAAAATAAATTAGATATAGCAATTTTAATATTAATAATTTCTACAACAATACCACTTATATTTAATACCTATGTAAGTTTAAGTGAAACACTGCAAGTAATTTTACAATATATATATATATATATATGTTGTATATACTTTCAAGAGAAATGGCAAAGGAACATAAAAACTTTTTTAAAACAATTACTAATTTATTGCTAATACTTACAACAGTAATAATTATTATAGGAATTGATGGAATAAGTTCAAATTATTTTGCAAATATGTTAGAAATACTAGGAAAAGGAAATTTTGTAAATGGAGAAAATAGACTAATTTCAGTATTTGGATATCCCAATACTTTAGCAGCTTATATATCAAGTATTTTATTCTTGAATATAAATATATTTTTAAAACAAACAAAACGAGAAATAAAAGCAATTAATAAAACAATAACATTTATTTTTTTGTTAGGAATTTTATTAACTTATAGCAAAGCTATTTTTGTATTACTTCCTATAAGTTTAATTTTATATATTTATTTACTAAAAGATAAAAAACAAAGAATTGAAGTTATTCAAAACATTATAATAGAGAGTATTATATCAGTTTTATTTTTAATGGTATTTGATAAGTTACTTAATGTACAAAACTATATATTAATGTGGATTACATTAGCTGTTTTTGTTTTCACAAATTATTTAATTAATTTAATTATAGAAAAATCTAATTTTAAAATAGAAAAGATAGTTACTAAAAGAAATTTAATACTATTAGTAATAGCATTGATAGTAACAATAAGTTATATATTAATTGGATTAAAGACATATACTGAATATGAAGTATTTACATCTTATGTTGAATCTAAATATGAGGCAAAGGTTATAAATAATTTAAAAGGAAATACAGAATATATATTTAAGTTTGATTTAGAAGCAAAATCTCCTAAAGATATTGAAGATACATACACTATAGGTTTAATAGAGAGAGATGAAAAAAATGAAGAAACTGCTCAGACTAATATAAAATTTGGAACTTATGAAGGAATAAAAGAAATAAAGATATTGACAAAAGAAACAACAAAAGAAGTAAAAATAGAATTTAAAACAGAATATCCATATAAAGAGAAAAAATTAACTATAAAATCCTTGGAAATCAATGGAGAAGAACAACCTTTAAAATATAAAATTCTGCCAACAAAATTAATAGAGAAAATAAAAAATATAAACATAAATTATAAGACATCACAAGAACGATTACAAATGATAGAAGATGCTATGAAATTAAGCAAAGCACATCCATTTGCAGGAATTGGTGGAAATGGATGGAGATATAAATATATAGAAGTGCAAGAATATCCGTATATATCAGGAGGTTTGCATAGCTATCCAGCAAAAATTATTTTAGAATTTGGAATAGTAGGACTATTAGCATATTTTATTATAATAATAGGAACTATAAGCCATGTTACTAAAATGGAAAAAAATCAAAAAATAGAGTCATTATCTTTGCTATTTTCATTTTTAATCATTCATATTCATGCAATAATTGATATGAATATGGAGTACTTACATATATTAGTTTATACTTTTGTACTGCTAGCAATTTTACAAGCAAAATACTGTAGTAATAATGAGAAAAGAATAGGAATTTCATATATATCAAACATGATACTTATAATTATTGCTATTAGTTCTATTTATACTTTAGTGCAAAACAGATGGTATCAAAAATATAATGATATTGCAGATTTATTAAGAAGTCGAAATGGAAGAGCTAATTATTCAGAAGAATATAAAGAAATAAATAATAAACTTGCAAAAAAATATGAAGAACTACTAAAATATGAAAGATATAATGAATTAGAAAACTATAAAAATATTATACATTATGAAATAGACTCTAATGATAAAGATAAGCTTAAAGTAATAGAACAATATTATGAAAAAATATTAGAATATGATAAAAAGAACTTGAAAAATAATGATAGCATTATAAATAAAACGAAAGTAATTCATAACATTATTATGGAATTAGAAAAGCAAGAGGAAATGAAATATAGCAAAATAATAAATAAATTTATTATTTTATTCCAAAAGGAAATAATGGAATTAGATAAACTGCTAACGGACGATAGCTATAAAGAAGAGCTTGAGCATATGAAAATAGAAATAGAAAAAATAAAAACAAACTATTTGCTAGGAGTAAAAATTGTAAATGAATCTAAAATACGAATAGATGAGCAAAAGTTAGATAGTTTAGAAATAGAAGATTGTAAAGAAATTTTATTATATCACACACATGGAACAGAAAGTTATAAAGCCAAAGCAAACTATGAAATGTATGAATTTTATAAAAGTTTAGATGAAAATTATAATGTAATGAAGGTAGGTGATTTATTAACAGACCTATTAAATCAAAAAGGAATAAAAGCAATACATAATAGAGACTATCATAATTATCCATCAAAAACAGGCACTTATGCAAAATCAAAAGAAACAATAGCAAAAATATTAGAGGAAAATCCTAATATTAATAAAATTATTGATATTCATAGAGATGCTTATTCTGAAATAGAACATAAAGCAGAAACTGTGTTTATAAATGGAGAAGAAGTAGCGCCCTTAATGTTTGTTATTGGAATAAATCCAGAAGATGAAGAATGGATGTATGATTTAAAATGGGCAATAGAGATACAAAAAATGGCAGAAGAAAAATATCCAGAATTATTTTTACCAATACTAATTAGAGAACAAAAATACAATCAAGATATGTCAAAATATGCCATGTTAATAGAAGTTGGAGAAAACTGCAATTACATTGAACATGCTTTAAATAGTATAAGATATTTTTCTGAATTTATAAAATAAATATATAAGGATATTGACTAAAAAAAATTATATAATATAATTAAATGGTAATATAATAGTAAAAGGAGAAAAAGTTATTATGAAACAAAGAAACCAAAGAGGAATTACTCTAATGGCGCTAGTTATAACAATTATTGTTTTGTTAATATTAGCAGGGATAACAATTACATTATTAATGGGAGAAAATGGAGTTTTAAATAGGGCACATATAGCTACAATTAAAACAGAGCAAGGATTAATATTAGAGCAATTACGAACAGAAATGTATGAAAAGAGATTAGACATAGGAAATAAACAAAAGGAAATAGATTACTTAAAAGATAAACAAATTGTAAAAACTGTAATGGATACGAATTCAGAAACGTCATTAGATGTATTAGAATATAGTTACTTAGAAGAGATTACAAAAAATACAATAACAGGAAAAGGAGATTTAGCATCAGGAGACATTTATTATATTGAAAATGGTAATTTATACTATAAGGACCAGAATAAAGAAAGTAGCAAAATTGGAGAATTATTTGTAGAAGTAGCAAATTCTGATAATGTACAAGACCTTAAGTGGATTTATCATGAGAATGAAGAAGGAAATATGGTAATTACAGGAATAGATCTTAGTGATTATTCATATGAAAATGGGACTTATGATGTGGAAATATTTTTTAATAAAGATTCTTTAACAGTTCCCTCTAAACTAGAAGGAAAGACAGTTGTAAAACTTAATTTAAATAAAAATGATTTTATTTTACCAGAAAAAGCAACACCAGAATTCTTCTGGATGGGGGTAATTAAAATTAAAAATATAAAAACAATTATATGTGCAGATACCATTGAAGACATAAGTATTGAAGGTGTTTCTTTTGACGATCTTCAAACACTTCAATTACCTCAAAATCTAAAAGAAATAAGAAATTATGCTTTTTATGTATATGCTCCTTTAACAACTGTTGATATACCAAAAAGTGTAACAACTATTGGAGAGTATGCTTTTTCAAGTCAAACTTTGAATTTTAAAGATGGAAAAAATGATGCTCTTGAAATTCCAGAAAATAAATGGGGAGCAGGAAAAATAATTATAGATGGAGTAGAATACTAAAAT
>JAAVXQ010000136.1 GCA_022790685.1 Clostridia bacterium | reverse complement strand
AATAAAAACTCTTAAGCTTTTAAGAGTTTTTATAAATTATACTTACTATATTTAAAGTTTTACTTGCAAAAAAGATATATTTGATTTAAAATACAGAATGAAACTAATAAGGAGAAATTAAATGATAGATAAATTAGTTATTGTTGAGTCCCCAGCCAAAGCAAATACCATCAAGAAGTTCTTAGGTGGAAAAAGTAAAGTAGTAGCTTCAATGGGACATATAAGAGATTTACCTAAATCAAAAATGGGAGTTAATTTAAAAACTTTTGATCCAGAGTATATTAATATAAGAGGAAAAGCAAGTTTAATTAATGCCTTAAAAAAAGATGCGAAAGATGCAAAAACAGTATATCTTGCAACTGATCCTGATCGTGAAGGTGAAGCAATTGCATGGCATTTAGCATATATTCTAGGAATTGATCCAAATAGTGTATGTAGAGTAACTTTTAATGAAATAACAAAAGAGGCTGTAAAAAACGGTATCAGTAATCCAAGAACTATTGATTTGAATTTAACTGATGCACAACAAGCAAGAAGAGTGCTTGATAGAATTGTAGGATATAAGATAAGCCCTGTTTTATGGAAGAAAGTAAAAAAAGGATTATCGGCAGGTAGAGTTCAATCAGTTGCAGTAAAATTAATAGTAGATAGAGAAAATGAAATCGAAAAATTTATACCAGAAGAATACTGGAATATAAATTTAGAAGTATCAGATAAAAAAACTAAGGTAAAATTTTTATGTAAGTTTACAGGAAAAGATGGAAAGAAAGTAGAACTTCATAAAAAAGAAGAAGTAGACGAAATTTTAAAGGATTTAGAAAATGCAAAATATAAAGTTAAAGACATAAAAAAAGGTGAAAGAAAAAGAAATCCAGCACCACCATTTACAACAAGTACACTTCAACAAGATGCATCAAGAAAACTGAACTTTGCAATCAAAAAAACAATGTCTGTTGCACAAGGACTTTATGAAGGGGTTAAACTTCCAGAAAAAGGTGAAACAGGTCTAATAACATATATGAGAACAGATTCTACAAGAATATCTAATGAGGCAAGAGAAGCCGCTAAAAAAGTTATAACTGAAGAATTTGGAAAAGAATATTATGAAAACAGATTTTATAAAACAAAATCTGAAGCACAAGATGCTCATGAGGCAATAAGACCAGCATATGTTGAACTTGCACCAGACGATATAAAAGATAGTTTAACTTCAGATCAATATAAATTATATAAGCTAATATATAATAGATTTTTAGCAAGTCAAATGGCATCAGCTATTTATGATACAGTAAATGTATTAATAGATGGAAAAGGATATGATTTTAGAGCTACAGGACAGACTTTAAGATTTAAAGGATACTTAAGTGTATATAAAGAAAATGAAGAAAAAGAAGAATTTGAAAAAATTCCTGAATTAGAAGTAGGAGAAGAAGTTAAAAAAGAAAAGATAGAGGCAAAACAAAGTTTTACAGAGCCACCACCAAGATATACAGAAGCAAGCTTAGTAAAGACATTAGAAGAAAGAGGAATAGGAAGACCAAGTACTTATGCTCCAACAATAACCACCATACTTGCAAGAAGATATATTGAAAAAGAACAAAAGCAATTAGTTCCAACAGATCTTGGAAAAGTAGTAAATAACCTTCTTATAGAAAACTTTGGTGATGTAATAAATGTAGAATTTACGGCAAAAATGGAAGAAGAGTTTGATAGGGTTGCAGAAGGTAATGAAGCATGGAAAAAAGTAATTAAAGAATTTTACACACCTTTTGAAAAGATTGTGGAAAAAGTAGACAAAGAATTAGAGCATGTAAAACTTGAATATGAAGTATCAGATGTTCCATGTGAAAAATGTGGAAGAATGATGGTTATTAAATATGGTAAATATGGAAAATTTTTAGCTTGCCCAGGATATCCAGAATGTAGGAATGCAAAACCGTTAGTGGAAACTATAGATGTACCATGTCCAAAATGTGGCGCAACTGTTCAAGTTAGAAAAACTAAAAAAAGAAGAAATTATTATATATGTGAAAATAATCCTAGTAGTTGTGATTATATTTCTTGGAATAAACCTAAACTTGGAGAAAAATTTGTAGAGGATGAAGATGCAAAACAAGAAATAGAAAAAGAAAAGAAAAAACAAACAAAAAAATCTACTAAGAAAACTTCTTCTACTAAAACTACAAAGAAAAAAACAACAAGAAAAACTAAAAAATAACCAAAAACTAATAAAAGTATATTAGATGTTAATAAAAATTTAACATTTAATATACTTTTTTTTGATAGATAAAAAGCTATTTTGATAAATAGTAAGTAAAGATAAAACTAGGGAAATTAGCATAATAGGATTCGAAAAAATAATAATGAAAATATTACATTTGGTTTACAGAAATGAAAGTAAAAATGTAAACGAAATGTAATTGATATCAGTATTTCATAAAGATATAATAAAAATGAATAGTTAGATTTTAGGTGAAAATGAAATGGAAGAAGAAAGAGAAGAACAGAAGTTAAAAAATCCAAGTGAACTAAAAGATAGTGAGAACTTACGTGAAAGATTCGTTAGGATTTTTTCTGATGTAGATAAGAATAATCCTATTAACATTGATATAGACAAAGAAGCATGGCCTATATTTTTAAAAGTTGTAGAAGACTATTCTCATGCTGAAATAATGAATGCACCAGACACTGAAATTGTTAAAAAATGTATATCTGTAAAAGAAATATTTTTTGAACAAAAAAATATAATTACAGATGGAAATGGAAATCCAAATATAGCTGCCAATCTTAAAGCAAATCCTAATTTTATTGAACAGAATCCAGAAGTAAGAGAAGTTTTGGATCATATGCATGTAGATAGATTTTCAAAAGATAGTTTATATCAAATGACAGAAAAAGGAATATATGCAATATTTTTAGGAGAAAATGGTGAAAGTGTTGATGAAGAAAGAATAAATAGTTTCTTTAATGCTTTTGAAAGTGTAATAGGTGAAAGCGAGTGGCAAGATACAACTTACATATCAGACCATGAAATTGCTTTTAAAGGAATAATTTTTTCTGAAGATGATGTAGAAAAACTTAATATTGATGAAAAAGGAAATATAATAGGTGTAATACTAAAAAATGGAACTATATTTACTGAAGAAGAAGTAAAAGAACCAGATGGAACAACTACTTATTTAAATGATATAAAAAGTGTCATGATTAAAAATGGTAGTACATGTTCATTTTATAATGATGGTAATTTTGTTACAAAAAATGGATTAGTTGTTGTAAATAATAAAGAATTTGAAGAACTAAGAAATGAAAGAATGGCTGTATTTAATAGTCTGGGTGGTGAAGGAGTTTTAAAAAAAGGAAATTTTACAGATGAGCAATATAATAACTATATAAGTGCACTTGAAAATGAACAGATATTTAATCAAATTGACGCATTTTCTATGGATGATTTTGGATATAAATTTAAATTATATGCTAATAAAGATGCAGAATTTAGATATATTAGTTTTCATGCCGAAATGTTAGATTTAATGAGTTGTACAGATAAAGAACTGAAACTTCAAAATGGAATGGTAGCTACATTAGATGGAATTACATTAAAAGATGGAACAGAGATTTCTTTTAGAAATTTAAAGAAATTTATGAAAGAAAATAATATAGATGAAAATTTAAGTCTGGGAGAAAATGGAATTACATTAGAAGATGGAATAGAAATTCCTTTTGAACAAATAAGTTCTTTTGTAGAAAAACAAAGTAAAAAAATTAAAGATGAAGAAGCAAAAGAATTTGTTGAAAATTCAGCAGAAGAGTTAGATGCGAGTGCAATTTCAGATTTTCAAAGAAAAAGTTCAGAAGATAGAGCAAAACAAAATAGAGTAGTATCAGATGTAGAATTAAAAAACAGTAGAACAGAAAGAATAGAGACAAGTGGGATTATTCCTGAAAAGGGAAGAGCAGGAGTTACAGTAAATAGTAAAAAGATAGCTGAAAGTAATGTAGATGTTACTAGAACTAAGAAAAGCGAGATAGAACAGCAAATTACTGCTAGAGATAAGACACAAGAAGAGGGGGCTATCGGACAAGATATTAAGATAGATGATAGAGAAGAAACTGATTATAAGAAGAAATCAATATTAAGTCGTATGGTGGATATGGCAAGTAGAGCTATTAATAGCTTACGAGGAGAAAATGATGATATCCACAATAAAACTGATAATCCAAAGGCATTAATGGAATATAGAGAAAAAAGGAATTTTTGGTCTGGAATAATCTCTAGATTAGGATTTTCTGAAACAGAAACATATAAAAAACTATCAGAGGAAGTAACTGAAGAAGTGTCTAAGGATGAAAATAGTAAAAATACAAATAGATTTTTTAGATTTATGAATGCTATTACAGGAAAATCAAAAGAAGAAAAAACTGCAGTAGAAGAAGATAAAAATAAAATTGAACAGAATGCTTTTGATAAATATAATGCAACTGTAAATGAGGAAAAGGCAATTGCAGATGCAAAGGTAGCACAAGAAAAAATGTATGCGCAAAAAGGAAATAATGAACAAGAAGAAGTAAAATAAAGTATAAATTGGGGAAATGTAATATGAGGGAAGAAGAACCAATAAGAGATGAAGAAATGTCTAGATATTTTAGAGCTCATTATGAAGAAGAAGTTGCGGAAAAAATATCAGAGACAACTTTTGGAAAAAAGATTAAGAAATTAGAAAAATTAAATATAGGAGTATCTTTTAATAATATAATTGAAAGATATTTAAGATTAGAGTCAGCCAGATTTGATGAATTTGGTAATGTTTCTATAGATGAAACTTCTGTAGCAATGGTATACAATAGTGAGGTAGAAGCAGTAAGCAAGGTTGTAGGCTTTGATATATCTAAAATGGAACTTGGAGAGATAGAGGAGCTTACTACACAATATTTTAATGGCGAATTAGATAATGATGAGAGAATAGTTTCAGAAATAATAAAAGAACAATCTTTTGAAAAAATATTAGAAATAATAGGTTTTGATAAAAATAATGATACATTTATGACCTCATCACAAATAATAGACTTATTAAGTGGATATGAAGAATTTAATTTAAGTAAAGAAGAAGCAGAAAATATAGTTTCAGCAAATGAAAAAAGAGCAGTAGAAAATAACGTAGAAACAGAGACAGATGTCGACTTACTTGAATTGGCATATAATATTAAGCTTTTTTCAGAAAAAGGAAATAAAATGGAGAAAGAGTCTTTAGGATCTCTTACACAGATATATATTAATCAGATAAGAGAAATTGCACCAAATAGTAAATTTGGCAAAAGGCTTTTAGATGAAAATAAGGAAATAACAGTAGAATCTGTATGTGAATTTATTGAAACATGGGAAAATGAAAGAAATGAAGTAAAATTATATGATGATATTACAAAATATCTGGGATATAATGCATCAGATGTTAATAATGAAAATATGAAAGATATTGCTACAATTTTTTTAAGAGTTGCCAGAGGAACAAATGCAGATAATAGAATTTTAGCTATGAAATTATCAAAGCAATTGGGAATAGAAGTTTTAGCTCAAAATGGTAGTAATTTTGTTATTCCAGAAATAGAAAAATTTTGTAAAAAGGTTTTTGGAAAAGATGCAGATTTAAATGAAATATATGAGCAATCTCAAACAAATATGAAAACTAAAGATGGGAAATTTAAGAGAATAAGAGAATATATTAAGGCAGAATTAGATGGGAATTTGAATGTTGATCATAAATCAAGAGATGGATTATTAAAAGGTAGACAAACTATTGCAGGAATTCTTAAAAATAATATTGTAGAATTTGTTAAAGGAAACTGTGAAGAAAGAATATGTAGTAAAAGAGAAAAAATTATTTATGATGTATTAAATTCTGTTAATGCAGGCAATTTAAATAAAAATTCATATGAAAATGAAGCAACAGTAAAAAATGTTGTTGCATTATACTGCAAATTTAGAGAAGATGAAATACAAAAAAATAAAGGAGATAAATATAATGGACTAGATGGAAACTCTATGAATAGTGGAGGAGAATATGCTAATTCTGCAATTGTTAAAAAATTTATGATAGAAAATTCTGAATATTTTGGAGAATACCTAACAGATTTAGATAGAATTGACCATAAAGCTGTTATGAAAGATATGAGAGGAATAAGTATGGGTGCCAATCAGATGGCAAACTTTTCCATAGCATATAAACAAATTACAAGAAGAACAGCTAAAATTGATAGAAATCAAAAAAAGGAAAATGGCAAAATCACTGATTTAACTAGAGAATTAGAAAATTATTATAAAATAAGAAATGAAAATGGTGAGGCTGATGTAAGTCTTGAAGATAATATATTTGATTTAGCTAGAAAAATATCAGTAGATGCATTGTCAACAGATATGCTTATTAGACTTAGTGGATTAAATAAAGAGAAATTTGATATGACATTTATGGATGAAAAAACACAAAGAGCAGTAGGAACAAATACAATAAGAGCAGGATATTTTGCTGCTGCTAGACTTTTTTCTAAATTATATTATATACCAGATATAATAATGAATAGAGCTGAAAGACAAAGTGAATTGCCAACAATTAAAAAAAATGCTAAAGAAGAGAAAGCTAAAAAACGAGAAGAAAAACGAGCAGAACAGGAAAGAAAAAAAGCTGAGAGAAAGATAGAACAAGCTGAAAAGAAAAAAGTGCAAGAGGAAAAAAGAGAACAAAAGAAAAGTCAGCAAGCTCAAAAAGAAACAGAACGAAGAATTAAACGTGAACAAAAACAGATGGACTCAAATAGCAGAAAAGGACTTAAAGGAATTTTAGGAAATTTAATAGGAAAAGATGAAACTAAATTACTAGATACTGGAAATATTGAAACAACAAGAGAACAAATTAGTAATGCAGAAATGCATACAATAGAATCAGAAAATAATGGAAAGAGTTTTGCTACAGAGACATATGAAAATGGTTTTATTCAAAAAGTATATGTAGATCATAAACTAGCACTAGAAAGAACAGAAAGTGCAAGAAAAGATCAAGCAAAGACTAGTAGAGGAAATATTTCAGGAAATATAGAAGTAGAAGAAGTTGTAGGTGGTGATAGATAAGAGAATATGAAAGAAGTAATTGTAATAGGAGGAGGATTGGCTGGAGCAGAAGCAGCACTTCAAATTGCTAAAAGAAAAATAAAGGCTGAACTTTATGAAATGAAACCAGAAAAATTTTCTGATGCACATACTAATGAAAATTTAGCTGAAATAGTATGTAGCAATTCTTTTAAATCAAATTTACTGACTAATGCATGTGGACTTTTAAAAGAAGAACTTAGATTACTTGGAAGTGAACTGATAAAAATAGCAGATGAAGTAAGTGTTCCATCAGGACAAGCACTATCAGTAGATAGAGAAAAATTTTCTGAAAAAGTTACTCAAAAAATTGAAGAAAATGAATACATAAAAGTTATAAGAAAAGAAATGACTCAAATTCCTAAAGATAAAATTGTTATTATTGCAACAGGACCGCTTACATCAGAAAAAATGTATAATGAAATTTTAAAACTAACAGGTAAAGAAAATTTATTTTTCTATGATGCAGCAGCTCCAATAGTAGAAAAATCTTCTATAAATATGGATATAGCTTTTTGGGGAGATAGATATGCTCAAGAAAGAGGAAAAGAAGAAGATGTTTCTATATGGAAAGAAAGAATAAAAAATCAAGAGGCAAGTTATATAAACTTACCACTTAATAAAGAAGAATATGAAAAATTTTATGAAGAACTAGTAAAAGCAGAAGTAGTAACATTACATGAATTTGAAAAAAGAGAAATTTTTGAAGGGTGTATGCCATTAGAAATTATGGCTAAAAGAGGAGAAGATACTTTAAGATATGGACCTTTAAAACCAGTAGGATTTACAGATTTAAGAACAGGAAGAAGACCATATGCGATTGTTCAATTAAGGCAAGATAATTCAGAAGCTACATTATATAATTTAGTTGGTTTCCAGACTAATTTAAAATTTGGAGAACAGAAAAGAGTATTTTCATTAATACCTGGACTTGAAAATGCAAACTTTGTTAAATATGGAGTAATGCATAGAAATACTTTTATTAATTCTACAATGATACTAGATGAAACATATAATATGAAAGAAAATCAGAATATATTTTTTGCTGGACAAATAACAGGAGTAGAGGGATATGTAGAGTCAATATCATCTGGATTAGTAGCAGGAATTAATGCTACTGTATTAGCTTATATATATCAAAAGGAAGAAGATTCTAATAATGAAGTAAATATAGATAATAAAAAAATATTAGAACAATATAATAAGAAGAAAATAACTTTTCCAAAAGAAACAATGATAGGAGCTTTATCAAAATACATATCTACAGAAAATGATAAATTTCAGCCAATGAATGCTAATTTTGGAATAGTTCCAGAACTAAAAGAAAAGATAAAAGATAAAAAAGAAAGATATAAAATGTTGTCAAATACTGCTATTCAGATAATAAAAAAAGTCGTAGAAGAAAAAAATGTATGAAAATAAAGGAAGAAAACACAAAATTTACATAAAATTGTTGACAAAAAAAGGCTTTTGTTGTATAATAAAAACATAATATTGTATCAATTCGAAGGAGGAAAATTGTATGGATAAACAATTAAATGAACAAGGAAAAAAATTAGTTAAAGATTTAGTTGAGACTAAAATAAAAATTACTGAAAATATAGCTGACTGTGAAGTAGCTAAAAAAGAAGAAAAATAATTTTAAAAAATAAGGAGATTTATTTTTATGGAAGAAATGAATTTAAATGAATTAACAGAAGAATTCAAAAATTTACAAGCAAGTGTTAACCAAACAAGTGCACAAAGACAAGCAGCACAAGATGAATTAAATTTAAAATCAGAAAATGTTGTAGCAGCAAGAGATGCTGTACAAACTGCCGAAACAAATGTTACTGGAATAAGAGCAGCTTTAGAAAGTATGGAAAATAATCCATATTTTAATGCAGCTGCACTTCAAGCACAAAGAGATAATTTAGCAGATGCTGAAAGAGCATTAAATGAAGCTAAAGCTAGATTAGAAATAACAGAAAAAGATGAAGTATCAGCAAGAGAAGCTTTTGATGCAATTGAAGTAACTTCACATGAACAAAATGAAAGAATGGATCTTATTTTAGCAAGTTTTGGTTTTAACAAAAAAATCAACGAAGCTATTACTAACGAACTAGAAATAGACTATGAAGATAAAATTCAAGCAGAAGTTGATAAGAGAAAAAATGTAGAAGATAGAATTACTCAAATAAGCGAAGATGAAGAAGTTAAAAACTTAGTAGAAGCTGTTAGAGTTTCTTTAGAAGAATATACAAATTATTGGCAAGCAAATTTTGCATCAACAGATAACAGTGTTAATGCAAGAGAAGAAGAATTAAGAAATGCATATAGAACTCAAATAGATGAGTTAAAAAGAAAAATGCAAGCTACATACAATTTAACAATGTCAGATCAAGATATTACTGATATGAGAACATTAGATGCAAAAGGAAGATTTACAATTAATGGATTAAATAAAGAATTAATCGATATAGATACAAGAAGAGGAGTTCTTGATAGAGAAAAATCACTAGCATTAAGAAAAATGGAACTTGCAAGAGAAGCAGCAGCAGATCCTACAATCTATGATGCAGAATTACAAACACTAGAAAATGAATTAAATGCAATAGATTCACAAATTCAAGGAAAAGAAAATGAAAGAACAGCTTTAGAAGCAAGAAGAATTCAAATACCAGAAGAAAAAAGAAGATTAAATGAAGATTTAGTAAATGCTGAAAATGGTGTTGATAATACTCAAGCAATAGCTGACAAAAAGAAAGAAATTGCTCAATTAGAAGCAGATATTGCAGCAGCGGTTAAAGATAATCCAGACAGAGTAGATTTAGAAAAAAGAATAGCTGAGCTAGAAAAACAAATTAAAAATCCTTCTCAAGTTGAAAGTCAAGCATATAAAGATGCAGTAGCTGAATTAGAAGCAGCAGAAAATGCATTAGCCAATATGGGATCAATGAGTAAAGATGATGCTGATAAAATAGCTGATTATGATAAACAAATTGCTGAATTACAGGCAGAAATTGAACAAATTGAACAAAAAACAAATACTACAGAACTTCAAGAAAAAGAAACTAAAATGAATGATGCTGAAAAAGAACTACAGGAAGCTGAAAAAGAATTAGAAGATGCAAAAAATGCAGCAGGAAAAACAGCTTTAAAAAATGATCTTGAAAAATTAGATTATGTTTCTGATGATATAATGCCAGATTTAGCTAAAAAAGGAACAGATCAAAATAAATTATTTGAAGCTTATAGAGAAGCAGAACTTAAATTAAGACAAGCAATGCTTCAAGCACAAAAAGATCCATCAGAAGAAAATGTGAAAGCAATAGAAACTGCTATGAAAGGATATAAATCTTCTTATGAAGCTCTTTCTGCAGAATTATCTAAAGGTAGACCTCAAAATGTAAGTATGAAAGCTTGTCATAACTACTTATTAGATAGATTAGCAAAAGAAGATCCAGAAAGTTTAGATCCTGCATATAATTCAAAAGAAATGTCAAATAGATTTAAAGTATTAGAAGCTTTACATCCAAAATTAAAAAATTCTACTGAATATAGGTTATCAGTTAAAGGAACTGTTGATAGTATGACAAAATACTTTGATAGCTTTGTTACAGGAGAACCTTACAGTGATGATTTTAAAAGTATTAAAGAAGACTTAGAACACTATGCAGGTGCATTTAAATCTTTAGAAGATGATAAAAAATATAAATTAAATTCAGGAAGATTAGCAGAAGTACTTAAAGGTGAAGGCTTACCTGGAAAAGCTACAGGATTTTTTGCAAATTTATTTGGAAAGAAACTACCTCAACCAGAAACAGAAATTGATTTTGAAGCTGGGAAAACAGAATTACCAGATGAGATAAAAGAAAAATTAGAAAAATTAGCTGAGATTGATGAACAAGATGCAGTAAAAACAGCAATGGATAAAGTAAAAGAAAAACAAGAAGCATTTGATAACGCTAAAAAGACTTATGAAAATGCAAAATTAAGATCAGGGGCAGTTCTAACACAAGCAGATAGAGCTGATATAAGTACTAGAAAGAAAAAGATATCAGGTTTAGATACACAAAAACGTGCTATACAAAGAAAATATAGTGCTGATCCTGCTGAAAAAGCAAAATTAGAAAAAGCAAGAGATGATGCACAAGATAAAGTAAATAATACAGATAAATATGAACCAGCAGATGTTTCAGCTTTAGAGCAAGAAAGAGATGATTTAGTAGCAAAAAGATCTTCAGTGCCAGAAAAAATAGGAGATCCTGCTCAAAAATCAGCATTACAAGCTAAAAAAGCTTCACTAGAAGCAGAAGTAGCAGTACTAGAAGCTGGAGGAAGAGACGATGCAAAAATAGCAAGTATAAAAGCTGCTATTACAGCACTAGAAGCAGAAGAAGTAGATATTCCTACAAAGTTACAACAAGTTGAAGAAGATTTATCTTCATTAAATAATAATAAAGTTGAAGCAGAAAGAAGATTTAGTTCAATAAAAGCTGCTAAAGAAAAAATAGCAAGATTTATTGGAAAAATTATAGGAATAAAAGATGCAGGAAGAATTTCTTATAATAGCGATTCTCAAAGAGTAGATAGAACAATGATTGACAGCTATAAGGAAAATGTTATGAGAGAAGCTAAAGATGATGAAGGAAGATAATAAAATTTAAGATAAAAAAGAATACATTTTAAATGTATTCTTTTTTTAGTTAGAATATTTAGAATTACAATTTATAAAATAAAATACTTTTCTAGTATTACTTTTATGTAACTTTTTACATAATATCATTGAAAAAAAAATCTTTATATGCGATAATTATAATGTATAATTGGTTATAATAGAATTTAATGAAGAAAAAATAAAAGGTACAAGGTGAGAAGATGTATAAGTTATTAAAAACTTTTGATGAAAATTGCTTCAATAATGGAGTATATACAGTGCCAGAGGAAATTACAGATGTAGATATGAACTTTTTATTAGGAAGAGAAAATGATGTTAAGAAAATTATTTTTCCTAAAACTCTTAAATATATTGATGAATCTGTTAATTTAACTAATATAGATGAATTTGAATTTAACTCTGATTTTCATTTTGGACCAGATGTTTTTAGGATGACAGAAGATATAAAAAGAATTGTAATAAATGGGAAAGTAATAGAAGCAAATGAAGATGAAAAAATAGGTTTTTATAGAAATGGTTTTGCAAAAGTTAATAATGATGGAGTACCTACGGTTTATGATAAAAATGGAAATGAAATAGAAATAGAAGAGGTAGATAATGATTTATATTATATAAATCAAAGTTTTTTGATGCAAAATATTTTCATACCTAAAACAGTAAAAGCAATGGACTTTATAGATCTTAGTGATAGAGTAGTTTGCTTAGGGATTGTTTTTGAAGATCTTTCTAATGGAATAGATATAAGCTCAAGGATTTTACTTCAAGATGGAATTTATACTGTAGCAGATAAAGGAAAAGAGATATTTTTTACAGAAGCTTATGACGTAAATTATTTATTTTCAATAAATGGAGAATTAGCTTTTTATGATACTGATAGAGAGTCAGGAGAAAGAAATATTTGCATTTATGATGCTAATTCAGAAGATATAAAAAGAATGACAGATACATTAGAGTTAAAAAATGATAGAACTACTAAATTAATAGATATAAGTGGAATTAGGAAATTAATTTCAGATACTCCAGATTTAATAGGTTTTTTGACAGACGATAAACTAGAAGAATTAGAAATAAAAGAAACCGTTACTGAAAAGCAAAAAAGATATGTTAAATTATTAGATGAAACAGAAGCAGAAGTTGAAGTAGAAGTGTTAAATTATGATTTTTCTTCAGGTTGGGAAAATTTAAGAAAGTTAAAATTAGGAAATAGAGAACTTTTGATTCCAGAAGGAGAGAAATTAACTAGTATGAGTGATATAGCCTTTTTAACAGAAGAAGGTGATATCTCTGAAGATATTATTGTAAACACAAAAGATGAACAAGGTATTTATACATATGCATATAATGGCGAAACTAAAGAATTTGAAAAGCATGATGCTAAAGAATTTATTTTAGGGGAACTTGAAATAACAGAAACAGAATTGGATAATTTGATAGAAATGCTAAGATATGTAAAAAGTGACAATAGAAGTGTATTTTTAGAACACAATTTTAGAGTTTTAAGTTTTGAAAGACTAAAAAAATATATAGAAGTAGTAGAACCAGGATTATGTGAAGAAACAATTGATAGATATAAAACAGAAGATACAGATGTAATTAGTTTATTAGATATTGAAGACATTAATATAGATGAATTAAAGAAAATAAATGAAATGGATAAACAAAAAGAAGAAGCATTAAAATCCTTGTGTTTAACAGAAAAAGATTATAGATGTTTAGTATTGGAAATGAAAAGATGTAAAATAATGGGCAAATCTGTTCAAATTGAGTGTGAAGATGAAGAAAATAAAGAACAGGCAATAAAACTAAGAGAATATATAGAATATGAATATCCAGAGTTAATAGTAACTGAAGAAGAGCAACTAGGCACAGAAAGTATTACCTTTGATACTCCTATTACAGATGAATTACTGAAGCAAAAAGTTGCAGATTCTCAAGAAGAAATTAAAGAAAATATGGAACTAATAGAAGCAAGAACAAGAAGTACAGTAGGAGATGAACATCATATAAGAACATATGGAAATGCATTAAAAGATTATGAAGAAGAATTAATGAATACATCAGTTTTTAAACGTAAAAGAAGAGAAGAATTAGAAAGTGATATAAAATTCTTAAAATCCGAACTACAGTATTATGAAAATAGGAAACAAAATAAACTAGATAGAAATGCTAGAATAGCTAGTGCAAAACAGAATAAAGATAAGTTTGACTTACAAGCACAAGGATTAGAAGAATTGATGGAAGAAATAGAAAATGCTGGAGATTTTCAAAAATATTTTGAGCAAGACCAATTTGAAATTCTTGATTCACCAGAAATAATTGGAGAAGAACAACAATCTGATATTTCTAGGGAAGAGCCTGATGATGATTTAATATATTAGCTTAAAAATATTATAAATAAATTACCATAAAAGGATTTTTAAGTAAGGAGAAAAAATGAGCGATAAACATAAGAATAAACAAGATATGTGGAAGTTTGAGGATATTTTAGGAACTTTAGGTCTTACAGAGCAAGATTATAAATTGCTAGTATTAGAACTTAAGAGATGTAAAATTATGAATCAAACAGTAAAAAGAATATTTGATGCAACAGATAATAAAAAAAGAGAGGCTGTAAGGCAATTAACTGCATATATAGGACAACAAAATCCTGATATATATAATCTTGAAGAAAAAGTTGAAGGCAGTGCAGAAGTGAGTTTTGATAAGCCAATAGACCCAGAAGAATTAAAGAAAAGAATGAATAGTAGTTATAATGCAGTTAAAAGTGATATGGAATTATCTAATAGAGGGCTTAGAAGTTATGTTGGTGAAAAGACTAAAATAATGGCCTTTGAGAGAGAAATGGAACAGGCAAAATCAGATTTGGAAAAGTTGCCATTTTTTAGATTTATAAAAAGAAGGGATCTGAGAAGAAGCGTAGATTATATGGAAAGAGAGCAAGACTATCTTTTAAACAAAGTGGAAAGAAAAATGAGAGAAAACCAGAAGATTAAAGATGCAAAGGAAAAGGCTCCAGTTCTTACTAATAGAGAAAAAGGTTTAAGACATCTTGCTACAGAAATAAAAGATATACTTAAAGAAAATAATAGAGAGCAAGGCAAAAGTAGTGAAACAGTAACAAAAAGTGCAGGAGAAAGAGTGGACGAAGATCTATTTAGATAGAAGGTATAAAAATGGACAAGATAGATAAAGGGAAACTTATAAAAGCAGAGAATATAATAAATTATATGATATCTTCTGCGATAACAGAGATAGAAAATTTTGCATTTATGAAAAATGAAAAAATGCAAGAATTGTATATGCCAGATACTGTTAAAAGAGTAGGAATAAGTACCTTTGAGGGATGTACAAGCCTTGTTAAAGCTAGAATATCTGAAAATATAGATATTATAACGATGTCAATGTTCAAAGATTGTAAAAAGCTTTTAGATATAAATATCCATAGTTTTTTAAAAGTTATAGGTAATTTTGCTTTTTCAGGTTGTGAAGAATTAAAAATAATAAATATTCCAAGCAGTGTTCAAAAAATTGGTGATTTTGCTTTTTCTGGTTGTAAAAAACTTAAGGAAATACATATTCAGGGAACTTCTACTGACATATCTGAAGATGCCTTTTATGATTGTGATAATGTAAGAAATATATCAGTAGGAGATAAAAAATTTGATATATACCCTGATGAAAAGATGAGAGGTCTAGAAATATATAATAAAAATATCTTTGTAAAAACAACAGATGAAAATGATAGAGAATATATTTATACATTAAGTGAAGATAAATCGTATTTTAAAAAAATTACAGAAAGACAAAGGTTAATGATGAAATTGGGTTTATCAGAAATAGAGTATCAAGCAATACTTGCTGATATAAAAAGAGCCTGTTTTGATAGTAGAAGTGCATCAAGTAATTCATTATTAATACATACTAAAGACTCAGTGAAAGAAGAACTTATGAATAAATTACTTAAGGAAATGTATATAGAAAATCCTGAACTTAGTAGTGAAGAAACCCAAAAAAGAGTTTTGGTATATGATGAAACAAGTGTAAAATGTCCATCTCATAGATATAAAATTGATTTAGATAAAGGATTAGATGACAAAAATTATTATGAAATTTTTGAAAGATGTGAAGAGACCAAAAGAACAAATGATGCTACAGAAACTTATGAAAGAAGTATTCTAAAAGAACTATCTTCTTATAGAAACACTAGAGAAGATGAAAGGAAATATGGAATATATTCTGCTATATATGAAGAAAAAAGAGATAAAGAAACAGAAGCTGTATTTAGTTATAATCCATTTAAAAGATTTAAAGTATCTAGATATAGAAAAGAAAAAGAGAAGGCTTATAAAGAACTTATGCATTATGAGGAAAGTTTAAATAAAAAAGCTAGAGAAAATGCAATGAAAAGAGAAAAAAGACCAAAACAGCTTGAAAAAACAACTGAAATAGTTTGGAAAGCAAAAATGATGTCAAAAGCATTAGAAGATTTTAATCAAAAAGTAAGGTCTTTTGTTAATATAGAAATACCGCTTAAAAGGAATATAGAAGGAAGGTAATACTTAAAATATAATTAGTAAGATTCTAGAATAAATAATTCTTTTTTATGAGGTGATATTTTTAAAATAATAAATAGAAAAAATATAACTTAAAGCCCTACGGAAATAAGAAAAAAATAATTAAAAAGCATTGACTTTATGCTTGGAAAATGATAAAATATTATACGCTAGTGTAGATTGGTAATAATTTACTTTAGCGTATATTTTTTTAAAAGAAATGAGGTGAATTTAAAGAATATGCCAACTATTAATCAATTAGTAAGAAAAGGAAGACAAACATCAGAGACAAAATCAACAGCTCCTGCATTACAAAAAGGTTATAACTCTAGAAAAAAAGTACAAACTGATCATAGAGCACCACAAAAAAGAGGTGTATGTACAGTTGTAAAAACAGTTACTCCTAAAAAGCCAAACTCAGCTTTAAGAAAAGTAGCAAGGGTTAAACTTTCAAATGGATATGAAGTTACATCATATATTCCAGGTGTAGGACATAACTTACAAGAGCACAGTGTTGTACTTATAAGAGGTGGTAGGGTAAAAGACCTTCCAGGTGTTAGATACCATATTATAAGAGGAACATTAGATACAGCAGGTGTTAAAGATAGAATGCAAGCTAGATCTAAATATGGTGCTAAACGTCCTAAAAAATAAAATTTAATTTTATTTT
>JAAVXQ010000135.1 GCA_022790685.1 Clostridia bacterium | reverse complement strand
GTCATAAGACCAGCTGCGAATTCTAAAATAAAGCTTATTAATTTATTTGATTTTACATTTAGCAGAGCTCCTAAGATGCCTCCTAAAGTAGTTCCTATCATGCCAAAAATCAATCCATATATACTTATACTACCAATACTTTTCATAAATTTTAATCAAACTCCTTTAATGATATATATTCAAAAAAATATCTTATATGTATACTAATATTAGAAACATATAAGATATTTTGGGAGGAATGTAAATATATAAAAACGCACTTCTTTTAGAAGTGCATATTTTATTTATTATATTTTTCTATCATTAATTTTTGAAATGGGATTATGGCTATTATTGAAATGCAAAATCCAAGTTCAAGAATGAAAGTGTATGCAATAATGTTAGCTCTATAAGTATAGAAATCTGAAATCATTTCATTTTTTAATTTTGATACGAAATCCTCTGAGTAAGTTTTATTATAATTCATTTCTGCAATCAATAATGATTGTTTTTGTATTTTTGCTTCATACATTAAAGTAAAATATAAATATACTAATGTAAGTATAATAGATGCTATTATAAAAACAATAAATATTTTTCCTAATTTTTTTGATACTATATCAACATCTTCTTTTTTTATTAAACACTTTTTTAGAACATCATAAGTACTTAATCTGCAAAGCATATGCATAGTAAAAAGAATTACCATAGAATAAAGTAAAGCTAAAGAAATATAAACAATACGTTTATCTATAGAAAAATTATTTAAAGCAGTTTTTTGGATAAAACCTGAAAATACTTTAAAAATAATTAATATTATTATTCCATATGATACAAAACCTGTTAATATAGCTCTAACAGCAGTTTTTGATGTAATTTCTTTCTTTTCCAATTTTTATTTTCTCCTTTGTATATTACATAAAAATGATATCATTTAATAAAAAATAATTCAAGAAAAATTTACTTTTTTCTTAAAAATGTATTTTGCATTTAAATTGACAAAGATATTAAGTAAAAGTATAATGATAAAGGTAAATATAAAGCTAAAAACATAGCAAAAATGCAAATTTAATTTATAAAGGAAATGAATATGAAAGTAATGTTTATATGTACAGGAAATATTTGTAGAAGTGCAATGGCTCATGTTTTATTAGAGAAAAGAGCAAAAGAAGAAGGAAAAGATATAGATGTGTTTTCCTGTGGAGTATATGCTGAAGATGGAGATACTCCACCATATAATGCTATAAGAATAATGGATTATTATTACGAGACAGATATAACAAAACATAAGGCAGTTAATATAAAAAAATCAAAGATTAAAGAAATGGATGTTATTTTATGTGCAACTATATCGCATAAAAATCAAGTTATGCTAATGTATCCAGAGCTAACTGATAAAGTATTTACTATGAAAGAATATTCTAAAACTGGTAAATATGAAACAGATTTAGATATAAAAGACCCATGGGGATATGATATTGAAACATTTAGAAATTGTGCTGAAGAGATATCTGAGGTTGTAGAAAAAATAATAAAAGAAAATTAAATAATTAATTGACATAGTAATATAAAGAATATATAATACAAACATAAGTTTTGTAAAAACAAAGGAGAATAAAATGGGGCTATTAGAGGAATTAAATGATAAACAATATGAAGCTGTTACAAATACTGAAGGACCATGTTTAGTAATTGCAGGAGCAGGAAGTGGGAAAACAAAAGTATTAACACATAAAATTGCATATTTAATTGAAGAAAACAATGTAAAACCATGGAATATATTAGCTATTACATTTACTAATAAAGCAGCAAATGAAATGAAAGAAAGAGTGGAGAAATTAGTAGGTGATGTTACAAAAGATATGTGGATAGGTACATTTCACTCAATCTGTGTAAGAATACTTAGAAGACAAATTGATAGAATAGGATTTGATACATCATTTGTAATTTTTGATACATCAGATCAAAGAACATTGGTAAAGCAAATATTAAAATCACAGAATTTAGATGATAAAATTTTTACAGATAGATCAGTATTATTTGAGATAAGTAATGCAAAAAATGAAATGCTAGAACCAGATGCATATAGTGCAAGGGCGATGGGAGATTTTAGAAAAGAAAAAATAGCAGATATTTATAGAATATATCAGAAAAGGCTTAAGGAAAACAATGCCATAGATTTTGATGATATAATAAATTTTACAATAAAAATATTATTAGATAATCCAGACTTATTAGAATATTATTCAGATAAATTTAAATATGTACTTGTAGATGAGTATCAAGATACAAATAAAGCGCAATTTACATTAGTTACACTACTTGCAGCAAAGTATGGAAATATAACAGTTGTGGGTGATAATGACCAAGGAATATATTCATTTAGAGGGGCTGATATAAGTAATATTTTAAATTTTGAAAAAGATTTTCCAGGAACTAAGATAATAAAGCTAGAACAAAATTATAGATGTACACAAAATATTTTAAATGCAGCAAATGAAGTTATAAAAAATAATGAAACAAAATATGAAAAAAAATTGTGGACAAGTAATGATGAGGGAAATCTTCCTAAAGTATATAGGGGAGATGACGAATATGATGAAGCAAATTATATTGTAAGACAAATAAATCACTTAAAAATGGAGGAATATTATAAATACTCTGATTTTGCAGTTTTATATAGAATGAACACACAGTCACGTAGTATAGAAGATATTTTAAGAAGAGAAAATATACCATACAAAATTATAGGTGGTTTAAAATTCTATGAAAGAAAAGAAATAAAAGATATTATTGCATACTTAAGACTTATTCAAAATACCTCAGATAATTTAAGTTTAACTAGAATAATAAATGAACCTAAAAGAGGTGTAGGAAAAACAAGTTTAGATAATATAGAAGCTATTTCAAATTCTCAAGGTGTTTCAATGTATGACATTATTAAAGAAGCTGATAAATATGGTTTAAATAGAATATTTGGAAATACTAGAGAATTTATACAAGTAATAGAAGAGTTGAAAACAAAAGTAGATACACTTTCTATTTCAGAACTAATAAAACAAACTTTAAATAAATCAGGATACACCAAAGCATTAGAAGATGAAAATACAATAGAAGCAGAAAATAGAATTGAAAACTTAGACGAATTTTTAACAGTTGCAATGGAATTTGAAGAAGAATCAGCAGATAATTCTTTAAGAGAATTTTTAGAAAGTATAACTTTAAGTTCAGATATAGATGGAATGGAAGAGACAGAGGAGTCTGTAACTCTTATGACATTACATAGTGCAAAAGGACTTGAATTTCCAACAGTATTTTTAGTAGGAATGGAAGAAGGAATTTTTCCAGGCTATAAATCAATAGGAGAAGAAAAGGAAATTGAAGAAGAAAGAAGACTTTGTTATGTTGGAATAACAAGGGCAAAAGAAAATTTATTCTTAACATGTGCTAAGCAAAGAACAATATTTGGGTCTACAAGTTATAATGCTGTATCAAGATTTGTAAAAGAAATTCCAGCCAATATGCTTGAAGGATATGATGCTTTAGAGCAAAAAAATGAATCAAGATTTAATGATAGAAATAATTGGGATTATGAAGATAGAAAAAGTAGTTATTATGATAATCCTGTTAAAACATACAGAGACATTGAAACGGCTACAAGTAGAGGAACATCTACTTCTTCTGGATTTCAATTTAGAAGTGCAGATAGCTTTTTACAAAGTTTAAATAAGCCAAAAGGAAATGATGTTGATTTAAGCAAATATGCAGCAGGTGTAAAAGTATATCATAAAAAGTTTGGAGAAGGAATTATTAATTCAGTAGAGGCAGAAGGAGAAGATTTAAAAGTTGATATACAGTTTGAAAAAGCAGGTCATAAAAGATTGATGGCAAAATTTGCAGGACTTGAAATTATAGAATAAAAAAAGATAGGAATCATGAAATAAGGATTCCTATTTTTTTGTCTAAAAATTATTAAATAAGTATAAACTTTTATTCATTTTAAATCCATATTTTTCTATAAATTCATAATATTGTAAGATGATACAAAAATGTAAAAAATCTATGTAAGCCTATTCCCTAGCAAAACTCTAAAAAAGCCCCAAAAATGTAAGATATTTGTTATTTACATTATTGCATTTTTCATATTATATTAAAATTATAAAGTTAGGTTTTAAAGTATAAGTTTTAACTAATTTAAAAATGTCAGTTAAAAGCATATTAAAAAATATCTAAAAGTTTGGGAAGCCTTTTAGATATAGTAACCATTAAGATGTTTTTTAAGAGGTGTAATGTATATGGGAAAAGTAGAAGAAAAAAAGAAAAGATCTTTTTGTAGTTCTTTACAAAAAATAACTAATAAAAAGAAGTTTCTGATAGGAATAGTTTTATTAATATTGACAGTTATACTAGTAAGTATATTAATAAACGTTAATAGAAGGAATTCATTTATTGATCAAGAGCTTGCGAGAACTATGACATATGACATAGTTCAAGAAGGCGATGAAAATGTAGAAGGCACAGATTTTGTAAAATTTGATGCTTTCTTCTTGCGTGATTTAAATGGAGATGGGTATGCAGAAGGTGTACGTGGAACTTGCAAACAAATTGGTAAACAAGATATTTTATACATGGATATAAAGGTGCAAGGAAATGGATATTTAAAAGATGGAAAAATAACAATTAATTCTAATAATATGTATTTTGAGACTGCAATACCTAAAGACAACGAAATAAAAGAAAATGCTATAGGAAATAATGTTAAAGAAATCTTATTTAATAACTTAAATACAGGAACACAAAGATTATTAACAGGTACTGTAAAATCAGGAAGTTATGGTTATGAACATGAAAAAGCGCTAGCTTTAGGAAATGATATTAATAATTATAATAAAGTTAATAGCATAACTTTTTCAGGTATACATGTAGCAGATGATAATACAGAAACTAAAATAGAAAAAACTGTAGATTTTAATATAGACTGGTACGCAACAGTTTCAGCAGAAATTGCAAATCATTTTGGAAATGATGATTTTGATTATGTAAATCAAGAACAAAAAATTGGTAGCATGATAGATGAAGAAAATAATGAGATAAATTTGAAATTTAGTGTACTAATGAGAGAGAATAAAGGAGAAGCCTTTTTAAGTAAAGCACAGATAGAAATGGATGTGCCTAATCTAAACGGATATGATCCAATAAGAGT
>JAAVXQ010000134.1 GCA_022790685.1 Clostridia bacterium | reverse complement strand
TTTTAAAATGAATGAATTAATAAATCTATTGTCTTATACATTTATCCAAAGAGCCATTTTATGTGGAATTGCAATTTCTTTTTCAGCAGCACTTATAGGAGTAATATTGACACTGAAAAATTACTCAATGATAGGACATGGGCTTGGAGAAGTTGGATTTGCCGCAATAGCTCTAGCATTAGCTTTTAACTTACCACCAGCTTCTGTGTCAATACCATTAGTAATTTTAGCTGCTATGATAATAATGTTTATTAGCCAAAAAAAAGGAGAGTCTGCTGACATAACAATAGCATTAGTAGCATCACGGTGCTTTGGCAATTGGAGTAATTATAACTTCTTTTACAAGTGGATTTGGAACAGACAGTTATAATTATATGTTTGGAAGTATTATTGCAACAAGCAAAAAAGATGTAATTTTAAGTATGATATTAACATTTTTGTCAATAGGAATATATGCAATATTTTATAATAGGCTATTTTTAATCACTTTTGATGAAAAATATGCAAAGGCTTCTGGAATAAATGTTACGCTTTATCAGTTTTTAATTGCACTAATTACAGCATTAGTTGTAGTTGTTGGTATGAGGATGATGGGAACATTACTTATCTCAAGTTTAATAATATTTCCAGCAGTTATATCTAAAAAATTTACAAATAGTTTTAAAGGATTAGTAATTTGCTCTGTTATAATTTCTATAATTTGTTTTATAATAGGAATGTTTATTTCTTTCTTTTTAAATATGCCAACAGGAGCAGGAATTGTTTTTGTGTATTTGGTATTATTAATAATAACTAGTATAACTAGTAAAATTGCCAAAGTATAAAAACAAACACAAAAACCAAAAAGCTTAGAAAATAAAGACTTACGAGAATTGAATAAAAAAATAAAAAAATGCAAAAAATTATTTTGCATTTTTTTTATTTAATGATATAATATTTATTGTTAAAACAAAAGGAGAAAAAATGGGAACAACAAATCTAAAGAAATTTAAATTAAATAATAGTGTTTTGAAGGATTTTGATGCTCTAATGTCAATGCATCTTGACAAAGTTGAAGAACTTACAGTTTCAGAAATTGATGCTGATTCAAAGTTACTTAATATTATTGGATTATGTATCAATATAAAAACATTAATTATTGAAGGGGATCAAAGAATAAATACTAATAATGTAATTTTAAATATATGCAAGCCAGAGATCCTTGAAGCTCTTATATTAAATAATGTAAAATTACCAACAGGAAAAGCTTTAAGTAGACTTACAGGAATTAAATTACTTTCTTTAAATAATATAAGATATAATAATGTTGGCGCATTTTTAAAAGAAATTGAAAATCCTGAAAACCTAGAGGGAATTAATTTACTTAATGTAGACTTAGGAAATGAATCTGTTTCAATTTTAAATAGATTTACAAAAGTAAGATATTTGAATCTAATGAATTTAAAAAATTATACACTTGACAAATTAGATTTTCTTTCAAAGAACAGAAGATTAGAAAAGCTTAATATAAAAAATGCAATAATAAGTCCAAAGGAAATAAATAAGCTAATTAAAGGTGGTTTTGAAAAGAATATTTTACTAGAAATAGATACAGAAAATAAACCTAAAGTTACAGATACTTTTGAGATAAAAGACAATATAATTTCCCTTACAGTAAACACTATAAATTTAGAAGAAATAATTGATAAAGTACAGCTAGCTAAAGTAAACAAATTAGTTTTAGTTGTAGATAAAGTAAATAATATTGCTGAAAATATTCAAAAGATTAAGAGTGTAAGGAACAACATAAGTTTAGCAATAAAAGATGTTTCATACATAACTAAAGAAGAGGCAATTCTATTTGAAGATAAATTGTGTGTAAAATATATAAACATAATAGATGCAGAAGATGAGGTAAATTATAATAACTGTAGAGTTTCATATGAGATAAAAGATTATATAAGATTAAGAGAAGAAATAGAAAAATTTACCTCAAGAGTAGAAGGATTAGAAACAGATATTCAAAAATTTTTAAAATTATATAGATTAATTGCAGAAGAAATAAAGTTAGATAATTTAGTTGAAGAAGCCACAACAGATATAACAAATTTAGAAAATGCTTTAATAGAAAAGAAATGTTTAAATAATGGATATGCAGAAATATTACAAAATTGCTTGGCTTGTGTTGGAATAGAAGCTAGAATTATAAGTGGTGAAACAGAGTTTTTTGAAAGTGAAGAAATACTATGGAATCAAGTAAAACTAGATGGAAAATGGTATAATACAAATCTATTATTAGATTGCAAAAGTGTTTCTCAAAGAAATACTTTTAAAAGAAAAGCAAGATATTGTTTATTATCAGATGACGAATTCTATAAAACACATACTGCATATACTACTGATAAGGAAATTGTATCTGAAGGATATGATCAAAAAGCTATAGATGTATATATAAAGACAGAAACCTTTAATGAAGGCTTATTTATATCTTATTTAAAAAATATTATTAGCAAATTTTCAAGAATATTTAACTATAACAAAGCTAAAGCATTACCAGAAGGAAGTTCTAATAAGAAAAAGGTTGGCAGGAGATATAAATAATGAATAAATTTTTCAAAAATGATTCATTTTATAATTATATTTTACTAAAAATAAATAAGGAAGAAATAGAACTAAAAGACTTAGATGATATTAAAGAAGTATCAATAAAAAATGAAAAAAATGATAAGTTTGATATAAGAGATTTAGAAAGATTAAACAATTTAAAATCTTTAACAATAAGAGACTTTAAAATAAATAATTATGAAACCAATACAATTAATAGATGTAAAAATATAGAAAACTTACAATTTATAAATTGCAAATTTAATTCTAAGTCAAGACTTTTAAGTAATAACATAAAAACACTTATAATAGATAATTGCAAAGGTGTAAATATAAGATATTTTAATAATCTTGAAAGAATAAATAATTTAAAAATATATAATGTAAAAAAAATTGATAGTAGAAAATTGTCAAGAATGTCAGAATTAGAAAAATTAACTTTAAATGATACAAAAATAAAACATCCATTATATTTAGCAAAGTTAAATAAACTAGCAAATCTTAATATAAAAGGATGTAAATATAATAAAATATTAATAGATGTATTAAAAAATAAATTTCAGATTGATATTTGAAATAAATATAAAAATTATAAAGAAGAATTAACAAAGAGAAATAAAGCTCTTTACTTAATTCTTTTTTTTATAAAGATTTTCTTAGATAAAAAGATATTTTTGAGTAGAATAATTATAAAAAAATAAATATTGCTTGACATATATAATCTACAAATGTAAAATAGAAACACAGATAATCTACATTTGTAGTTTATAGAAAGTTGGAAAAGAAGTAATATAAAGGAGAAAATATGGAGATTTTTAATAATTTGGTACAAATCTTACCAAATATATTTTATAAAATAGTATATATGTCACTTATAGCGAGTATTATTGGAACGATTATACTAATTATTAATAAGATATTTAAAAACAAGATATCACCGAAATGGAAGAGTAGACTATGGATTATATTTATAATTATGTTAATAGTACCAATAAATATAGCGTCCAAAATAAGTATATATAATTTTCTACCTATAGAAATAGAAGGAATGCAAAATACACCTGCAATAGTAAAAGAAGAGTATAAAGAAAAAACAGATGAATTTACTAGAGAAATTAAATCAATACCTAAGGCAGGAATAGAAGCAATAGAAAAAGAAACAGATGCCAATATAAAATTAAGTATTATAAATGGCTATAGCAATGCAGAAAGATTTATAAAAAATAAGCAACAATATGATGTGTCAAAAATGAAATTTACTATTATTAATATTATTTTTCCAATTTTATGGGTAATAATAGTCATTTTATTAATAGTTATATATATGATAAGTTACATAGAATTTAGTAAAAAAATAAAAGCAAATAATAATATTTCAGATAGAATGAACGAGATATTAAAAAAAGCTAAGTTAAAATCTAAAGTAAAAAAGAATATTAAGCTTGTAAATCAAAAATACATTTGTATGCCATCAATTTTTGGAATATTAAATATAAGAATTCTTATAAATGATAAACTAGAATCTTTAGAAGATAAAGAAATTGAATATATATTTATGCATGAACTTGCGCATTATAAAAGAAAAGATAATCTTTTAAATTTTATAATTACAATATTAAAATATATTTACTTTTTTAATCCAATAATACATATTTTAATAAAGAGTTTAAGAAAAGATATGGAGTTAAGTTGTGATGAAATTGCAGTATCTTTGGTTTCAGAAGGAGAAAAGAAAGAATATTGCAGGACTTTAGTACATATGGCAAAAGAGAAAAAGAACAAAGTATTAGAGGGTGCTCTTTGTATAACTGATGATAAATCAAATTTAGAAAATAGAATAAATAACATAAAACTATCTAAAAAATTTAAAAAATATAAAGCAATTATTAGCATTTTTTCTATATTAATAATTTTTACTATAATACCATTATTTTGTACAACAAGATATGGAATAATAACAAAAATAAGAAAAGAAATTCTTTCTAGATATGGAGAAGTAGATAGTTTTTATATAAAAAGAGCTTATTATGATTATTATAACAATGAATCAAGAGTGCATTATACTGAAACTCTTATGAAAAATGGAGAAATGAATATTTGCAATTGGAGTAAAGAGTCAGATAATAAAACTTTTTTATATTATAATTTTTCAGAAAATGTAAGAAGGCTTTGGATAGAAAGTGAAAAAAAAGAAAACAAATTTATTTCTATTGACTATGGAATTGGAAAATTTGAGGGAATAATAGAATACTTTGGACCTTTAAGCGTTGATTTAAAGAATAATAATTTTTTTACTCAAATGTCAGAAAGATATGAATTAGAGAAAAAATCTAAAGCTATAAGTTTAAATATTGATGGAAAGATGTGCTATAAGATAACTATTAAGGAAAATGAAGAAATGTATACAGATTTATATATTGATAAAGAAACATACTTACCAATAAAAGAAGTTATGTATGAAATAGAAAAAGAAGGAGAAGTTAAAGAATTAAACAAGATAGAATATGAGATACAAATAAATCAGAATTTAGAAAAAGAAATTATAAATCCTAATTTAGATGAATTTGAATATATACAAATAAATGATTTAGAAGAAACTTTGGAAGAAGCAAGTTTAGATAATATAGAAATAAAATCAATTTCAAATACAAACCAAAAACCAGG
>JAAVXQ010000133.1 GCA_022790685.1 Clostridia bacterium | reverse complement strand
CTCACTATCTTAAACTAAATTAATAATAGGAATAAAATCCGAACTGTAAAGTTGTTAGATTCTAAGACCTCAGTAATTTGATGTTCTAACTTAAATTCTAATGTAAATAATTTTACAACCAAAAAAATTAGATGTAAACTCTTTTATTTACATCTAACAGTATACCTGTAATTTATATTACTTTCTATTTGGTTTTCTCTTTATGAATAGTAATTTCTTCAAATCTTCTATTATTAAATTATTTGTTATATTAAACATAACCCATTTTCCATCGTGAAATGTTTCAGCAGTATCATAAATTTCTAGTACACTGTGTGAAAGTTCATTTCTTATTTCTTCCACTTTATTCCTTTCGTCTTTACCAAAAATAACCATAAATCCCAATGTATTATCTTTGAAATAAAATGCACATAAAGTTTTTCCACCTTTTCTAAACTTATATTCATAAGTCCAGTTTTTGCCACCATTATTCCATATTTGTTCCGTATCATAAAGTTTTGTTATTTCATCCACAATATCATAAAAAATATTAAACTTCTCAATTCCCACTAATTTTTCAAGTTCTTCTTTTTTTATATTCTCCATAACTAAATCCTCTCTACAAATTACTAATACTTTATGAACTATTGGGATAAAAAGCTTTCATATAGGAACAAATTTGATGAATAAATCTATTTAACACATTTTATCATATAATTATTTATTTATCAATTAAAAAGACGAGCAGTGTTTGTGGGATATCCTCCCACAATCTTACTCGAATTTTAGTTAATGGTGTACAGAAAGTTAGATTTGCTCTTAAATAATTTCTGTCTCGGGTTCGGAATAGCAGTCAAACTCCACCTTATACGCTTTAAGAGTTACATATTTATTGATAGTATTCCCATCTTCTCCTTCAGCATACAAATGATAGGTTTCGTAATATACTGCTATATTACCAGCTGCGTCTTGACAAATAAAAAACTCCTCCAGTTTGTCCGTAATAATGGTTTCTTTGCCATTTTCAAATACTGACAAAACTGAGCACGGAAGTTTTTCCAGATATTCGTCGCCAGGTGTAACCGAAATAACTGCTCCACCTAAGCTAAGAATGTTCGCTGTTTTGACATTTTTAAAGTCCTCAGCAAAATATGTATAGGTAATTTCTTGAGTCTGAAACACTTCTACATATTCCTCTGTACTCACTCCAACAATGCTCATCAAGTCACTCTCAAAAATGACGCCGTCCACCTCATACTTCTTGCTCTCGTCAATTTCAGCCTTTTTGCCACAAGAGCAAATAAGCATGGACATAAGCATACAAAGCATAAGGATAAGTTTCCGTTTTTTGTTCATGTGCGAATCCTCCATAAAGTCCATACACCATCAACAGCTTGTTTCTGCACTGTACTCTCTTATTCATATGTGCATTAACAAAAGGCAAATCCATATATATTATACTACATTATGTAAATTAATTCAACCTTTCTAATTTTTATAAAAAAAGAGACGAATTTTCCTCATACACTTCATCTCTTTTTTATAAGAAGTTTATTTAAATTTTTAACTTATACTACAAACTGATCATCATCTTTTTTTCTACTACTTCCGTCAAACATATTTATGCTTTCTTCTTCTATTTTTTTCCTTAATTTCAAAACATCAACTTCTCTTATTCCTGTCGCTCTAGCAATTTGTTGAACATCTGTATCACCTGCTTTTATTCTTTGTAAAGCTTGTTCTTGTCTTATAGCATACTCCATACTATTTCGTAAAGACATCAACTTTTCTCTTTCATCACGCGATATTCCTTCATTATCAATATTTTCTGCTATAAAGTTCATCCCTCTTCTATATTCATTAAAATGTATACACATTTTAGAAACTAATTCTATTTCCTTACAATTGCATTGTATAAATATCATACATTCCATTAAAAAGTCTATTTCACTTCTTTGAAAGTTTCCTTCTTCAAAGCTCTCTCTACAATCAGCAATATACGCTCTTACATTCTTTATATTTTTATCATCAAATATTTATCCAAAGCTCTAATTGCTCTAGCTTTTACTAATTCTCTCTTTGCCTCCTTCTTTTCTTTAGCTTTTTGTTCTTTCTTTTCTTGTCTTAGATTTTCATATTCTTCAATTCTTTCTCTTTTATACCTCTTTAGAAACTCTCTTACCTCCTCTTGTGAAATACCAAGTTTTGTTGAAATATTTGAAACACTTGCATTCTCTTCACTTAACAATTTTACTTTCTCATATAAAATATCATCAGCAAATTCTTTGGATTTAGAAAGTTCTTTAATACTACTTCTTAATAAAGTTCTTGGTAATTCCATTTCCATAGCAATTTCATCTTCTGATAAATCATTTGCTAAAAGCCTAACTAGTTGTTTTATCTCATCATCCTTTAATCCTTCTCTTACACATACTAAAGTTGTTTTGTGATGTTGATATTTTAAGTTTTCAAAATTTCTAATACTTACACATAATATTCCTTGTAAAAACATATTAAAAGACATAATTCCACCATATTTTTCATAAAGTTCCTCTATTTCTTCCTTCGTCATCATTTGTGGTTCCTCTAAATTTTCAGTTCTTTTAATTGTATTTTTCAGTTCTTCTATTTCTTCTAATGGTATTTCATAATTAAGTAAGACACATGCCTTTTTTAATTTGGCATCTTTAATATCTTTATTTTTTTCATAGTCTCTTTTCAATACTGTAATTTGGGGCTGGCTCATTAGTAAAACATCAACAGCAAACATCTCTATAGACATTATTCCACCATACTTTAAATGTAATTCTTGTAGCTTTATATAGTCTATTTCATCATTTATATGAAATCTATTTTCTTTAATTACCTTTTTTCTAAGTTCAATAATTTCTTCTTTACTCGGCAATTTTATATCTAATAATATACGTGCTTGTCCTTTACGATATTTTACTTCCTTAAAATTTTCTGGTCCAATATTTAAAACTCTTTCTGCAAATACTACTTCTCTCATATTTGGAGCATAACTTTGGTGCCATTCTACAAATGTCTCATAATCTATCATGTCATCATAATGTAAATTCATTTCTTTTATTAATTTATTTCTTAGTGCCTCAAAATTAGTTTCTCTTGACTTTAAAATTGTTACACTACTATTTATTCCTGCTGGTAAAAATTTATAACTCTCACTTCCTACTTCTAATACATTAATAGCAAAATCTCTTTCTAGTAATTCTCTTGCATATTTTCTATGAAACTCCTGTAGCTTTGTATATTCTAATAATTGACCTTTCTCTAGTTTATTTAACATAGCTATTTTATCTCTAAGAGTTGTTATATATCTTTCAGGGATTTCAACATTTTGTAATATTGCTGTACTGAATTTTTTAGGACCTTTCATTCTACCTAATGATCTTGCATTTATGTCTAATACTTCTTGTGAAAATACATCTTCTGACATATCTTTTCCATATTTAGCATATAACTCACTAAATTTTTCATAATCTATACTTTCTCCAATATGTAGTCCTTCCTCATAAATAACTCTCTTTCTAAGATTAAGTATATATTCAGGGTTTAGAACATACATCAACATTTCTTCTGCTTCAGAATGAGAAGTAGCATATTCTCCAGGTTCTATATCAAAATTAACAGGTATTTCTCTATTCGGACTTCTTTTTAAGTTTCTGCTTTTTAAAGTTTTCTCATCTATTCCTAAAACTTCCTCTGAAAACAATTTAAAAGATAATCTTTGTCCAAAGTTTTCATATAGTTCTATCGAACTATTATAACTTACTGCTTTTAAGTCATATATATCAATTAGCTTTTCTCTTATACTTTTAAATTCTTCTTTTGGAATATATTCTCTAGATAGTATTGATACTTTCTTTCCTCTTATCAAAGTATCATACCTTGCATTGTCTATGTCAAGAAAAGCATAAGCAAATTCTTTTTGTTCAAATTCACTACCATATATGCTGTATAATCTTGAAAATTCTTCTGCATCTATTAAATCTTTAATATGTAGTTTTTCTTTTTCTATTATTTCACGTCTTTTAGCTAATATCTCTCTTCTTTTATACTTACTTTGTAAAGATAGTTCCATATACTCTCCATAATTATTATTTTTTTATAAAACAAAAATATCCAGATTTTATTATATCATAATTTACATAATTTGGCAAATTACAGCATTTAATAAAATAAATTTTCTAAGTCTTTTGCAACATGTTAAATTCTTATTTATATTTTAGATTAAAAATTTCCCTTACATAAAAAAAGCAGAAAAGATATAATATACTTTTCCACTTTTCTTATTTTAATTTACAAAAGAATTCTCTTTATTTTTTATCATCTTATCTTTTTCCTTTATTATTTCACATATTAAGTCTGCTGTTTTTTCTACTCCTAGTGTATCACTATTTATGCATATATCATAATTAGAGTGATTATTCCAAGCCTCTTCTGTATAGTGTTTATAATGATTTGCTCTTAATTTATCTATTCTTTTGATTTCCTTTTCAGCTGTTTCTTTATTCATACCATAAAATTGTGTTGCTCTTCTAATCTTATTTTCTATATCACTATATATAAATACCTTTATAACGTCTTCTCTATCTTTTAATATAAAATCTGCACATCTTCCAATAATTACACAAGCTTCTCTATTTGCTAAATCTTGTACGACTTCAGATTCCTTTAAAAATAGCTCATCACTATTATTTAAACCAAAATAATATCCATTATTTAAGTTAGATAAACCTTCTAACTTCTGTTCATTACTTTCTATGTATTCTTCAGATAAACCTGTTTCATTTGCAACTTTTATTATTATATCTTTATCATATAATTTAATTCCTAATTTATCAGCAATTAGCCTTCCTACATATCTTCCACCAGAACCATATTCCCTTGTTATTGTAATTATTAAATGTTTGTTTAGTTTATTATCTGTACTTGTATCATCAATTAAACTTTGACTTGTTATTTTACTTTTACCTAAATTTTTAACTTCTACAATTAGTAAAATTACTGCTATACAAAATGCAATACCATCAGCAAATGGTCCAGCATATAAAATACCATCTATTCCAAATAATTTTCCAAGTATTACAAATGCTGGTATTAGTAATAAAATTTGTCTTGATAATGATAAAATTGCGCTTTTGACACTTTTTCCTATTGCTTGGAAAAATATTCCAGATGGAATTTGAATACCATTACAAATACATAACATTAAATATATTCTAAATGAAAGACATGCAAATTCCATATAAAGTTCATCACCACTACCAAATATAGAAATTAATTGTCTTGGCATTGTTTGAAATAAAACAAATGCTACTATACTAGTAATTAAGCTTAAGCCCAAAACCATTTTTAGTGTTTTCTTTACTCTATCATATTTTTCAGCACCATAATTATATCCAATTATTGGCTGTGCACCTGCTGCTATTCCGATTATAATACTATTTAAAATTTGACTAATTTTCATAACTATTCCAAATACTGTAATAGGTATTTCTGAGCCGAATTTCGAATATGCTCCATATTTTACAAGAAGATTATTTTCGATAGCCATTACAACTACAAAACTCATTTGAGTTATGAAACTACTCACTCCTAGCATAGAAATTTTTTTAACTAAAACAAACTTTGGAATAAAGTCTTCTTTTTCTAGTGAAATTGATTTAAATTTTCTTATATACATTATGTTTAATGTAAAAGTTAAAATTTGACTTATAACAGTTGCAATTGCTGCACCAGCAACTTCCATTTTTAATATAAAAATAAATATTGGGTCTAATATTATGTTTAAAACTGCACCTAAAACCATTGATTTCATTGCATATTTAGGATTTCCATCTGCTCTTATGATTGAGTTTAAAGTAGTTCCAATTATCATAAATGGTAAACCTAAAACTATAATATATCCATACTCAGTAGCATAGTCTCTTAAATTATCTGTACATCCAAATAGATTTAATAACTGAGGTAAAAATATTAATGCTGTTAAACAAAAAATAATTGATATTATAATTGCTGTACTAATTCCATTTGCTACACCTTTTCCAGCTTCCTTTTTTCTTTTTTCTCCTAATTTTAAACTTAAATATGCAGATGATCCATCACCTAACATTAAACTAAAGGCTAAGCATACTATAACTAGTGGAAATACTACATTAGTTGCTCCATTTCCTAAATATCCAACTCCCCAACCTATAAATATTTGATCTACAATGTTATATAATGAATTTACTAAAAGAGATATAATGCATGGAACAGAAAATTTTCTAATTAACTTTCCAATTTGCTCATATCCTAATATATTCTCTTCCTTTTCCATTTTATTTTCTCCTTTCATTTTATTATAATATAGATAGTTAAATCTACAGTAAATCATTTTACATATTTTCTTATTATATTGTAATTTGGGTTAAAAGTCAACAAAATTACTTCTTAGTTTCATATTTTTCATGGATTATACACATACTCACTTTAATTTTCTGCCATACCATTGTTCCTCTTTTCAAATAAAAATAGTTCTAAAATTTTATATTTAATTTAGAGCTTTTAAATAAACTTTAAATCTTGGCATCATATTAAACTTGTTAGAAATTTTTAACAAATATTCTTTTTTTAAATACAAAAAAAGCCATCATATGATGGCTTTTTTGCTATTTATTTATTATTCTGCTGATTCCTCTGTTTCTGGAGCTTCATAAGCTTCTAATATAGCTTTTTGAATCTTCTCTCTTGTTTCAGCATTAATTGGATGAGCTATATCTTTGAATTCTCCGTTTGGAGTTTTTCTACTTGGCATAGCTATAAATAATCCATTTTGACTTTCGATAACTTTGATATCATGGATAGCAAATTCATTATCGAATGTTACAGAAGCAACAGCTTTCATTCTGTTTTCTGAGTTTACTTTTCTTAAACGTACATCTGTTATTTGCATTTTTTGTGCACCTCTTTCTTATAGTTTTTTTAATACATATATTATTCTTTGTATGTACTACTTTATATATTCGCCAAAAATAAAAAAATTCCTTCCAATTTTTACATTTTTTTTAAATTTTATTTGTATAATTTTTTTATTTAATTAATATACTATTTATATACATATATTTTTTGCTTTTTTATTGAAATTATACTATTTTAATTGTATAATTTCTATAGATTTTTTAGGGAGGCTAAAAAAATTGGATTTAAAATTAGAAGATTTAAAAAAATATAATCATATTCATCTTATTGGTATTGGTGGAATTAGCATGAGTGCTGTCGCCGAAACTTTAAAAAATTGGAATTTTAAAGTTACTGGTTCTGATGCCACTCAAAGTGATATAACACAAAGATTAGAACAACATGGCATAACTGTTACTATTGGTCATGATTTAGAAAATTCTAAAATTGCAGATATGATAATTTATTCAGCTGCTATAAAAGAAAATGATCCTGAGATGATTTTAGCAAAAGAAAATAATATACCTCTAATTGATAGAGGAAAATTCGTTGGATATTTAACAAAACTTTATGATGAGTCTATTTGTGTTGCAGGTACCCACGGAAAAACAACCACTACTTCTATGCTTTCTGTTTGTTTTATAAATGCAGAAAAAGATCCTTCTATTGAAGTTGGTGGAATCTTAAAAGAAATAGAAGGTAATTATCGTGTTGGAAATAGTGAATATTTTATATTAGAATCTTGTGAATATATGGGAAACTTTTTAAAATTCTTTCCTAACACAGAAATAATTTTAAATATAGACAATGATCATTTAGATTATTATAAAACTTTTGATAATATTTTAAAAACTTTCAAAGACTTTGCCACTTTACTTGATCCAAATGGACTTTTAGTAGTAAATGGTGATGATAAAAACTGTTACAATTTAAAAGAATTTACAAAAGCTAACTTCTTATCTTATGGAATTGAAAATGAAAATGCAGATTTTGTTGCAAAAAATATTTCATTTGATAAAAATGGCTTTGCCTCTTTTGAGGTATATAAAAACAACAAATTTTATTTAACTCTTTCACTTTCTGTACCTGGAAAACATAATATTTTAAATGCTCTTGCTACTGTTGTCACATGCGATTATTATAAAATTTCAAAAGAAGTTATTCAAGCTTCTCTAGCTAACTTTACTGGTGTTTCAAGAAGAGCTGAATATAAAGGTTGTTTTAATAATATTTCTGTTTTTGATGATTATGGACATCATCCTACAGAAATAAAAGCAACTTCTGATGCCATAAAAAATAAAACTTATAATAAATCTTGGGTTGTTTTTCAACCACACACTTATAGCAGAACTAAAAACTTACTTGATGATTTTGCAAATTCTTTATTAGATTTTGACAACATAATTGTACTAGATATATATGCTGCTAGAGAAGAAAATATTTATAATATCTCTTCTAAAGATTTAGTTGAAAAAATAAATTCTTTAGGAAAAAATGCGTTATATATTCCTGATTTTGATAAAGTTGTTTCATATATAAAAGAAAATGCTACTCCAAATGATTTAGTTCTTACTCTTGGAGCTGGAACAGTTACTAATATTGGACCTATGTTATTAAAATAACATTTTGCTTAAAAAAACTCACTTTTAAAAGTGAGTTTTTTTATTAATTATTGTTTTAAAGTTATAAATTATATTAAGTTTATAAGTATAATTTTATACTTAATTGCTTTTCATTTGTTTAATCATTAAATCTCCAAAAATTGCATAACCAATACTTGGATCAGATACTAATACATTTGTGACAACTCCTATAAATTTATCATTTTGAATAATTGGTGCCCCTGATAATCCTCTTATAATTCCTCCTGTTTTTTCTAAAAGATCATCATCTACAATTTTTATAAGCATACTCTTATTATCACTATTATTATTTAGGTATATTTTTTCTATATTAATATCATATTCCTTTGCTTGTTTATTATCTAATGAGCATATTACTTTAGCACTTCCCTCTTGTATTTCATTTCTTGTGGCTACTTTATATCTTTTACTTATATCAATATTAAGAACTGAAATATTGTTTAAGCTTCCATATATTCCAAATTTAGTATTTTTCTCTACATTTCCTATTGTCTGTTGATTTATAATAGTTCCTTTTATTTCTCCGAGGTACTCCCTTTTCACCTTTCTTTATTGAAATAACTTTTGATGTAACAAGTTCTCCAGATTCTATATCTATTAAACTATCTGTATCATTATCTGTTATTCCATGTCCCAATGCTGCAAAGCTTTTAGAATTTGGCTCATAAAAACTTATTGTACCTACTCCTGTGGCTGCGTCCTTTACCCATAGACCCAATTTATATTCATCTTCTTTATTCTTTACTGGTTTAATATTTGATGTAAAAATACTTCCATTTCTATTTAATGTTAAATTTAAATTATTTCCTTTAGAATTGTTTACTGCCTCTTTTAAATCTTCTATTGTTTCAATATATTTGTCATCTATTTTTATTATAGTATCTCCTTCTTTTATCTCCTCTTCATTATATGGTTTACTATTTTCAATTTCAGAAAGACCTACTATTAAAACACCATTTGTATATAGTTTTAAACCTATAACTTTCCCTATAGGTATGACTTCTATATTTTCAAGCACATTTACATTAATATCTTTTAAATGAACTTTACCAAAAAGTTTTAATTCTATATTCTTATTATTCGCATTTTCATTTGACGTTTTAACTGTTTCTATTTTTTCAATATATGGAAGTAATTTTATATCTAATTTTTCCTTATCTAATAAGACTATATCTTTTGGAATTTGAGTTATATTTGCTACATACATATAAAAAAACGTCAAAACAAAAATGGATATCATAAATTTTAAATTTTTCATACTTTTATGATATCCATTTTATTATTTTTTATTTATATATTATTTCAATTTCTTTTATAGTAAATAGTATATCCTCGTCAGGCGGAAATACTTTTACTACTGAAAAATTATTCATTACACTGTCATCCTTCATATCTATATCTAAAATTATTGTCTGTTCTCTTTCTTGAACATTTAGTCCAACATCATTTCCACCTGAAACCTGGTGTCCATTAATAGATACACTAAATCTTGCAACTGGTGTAGAATTGTTAGCACTTCTTATATCTGATACTATTATCTTAATTTGTTTCATTTCTTTAATAGGTCTTTCAGAGCTTACTGTAACATCTACTCTATTAGTTCCAACATTTTCGCAATCTTTTACTTCTAAACCTTGTGACTCTTTTATTTCTCTTGATTTATAAATATTATTTCTTTCATATCCAAGAGCTATATAATATAATCTCTGTTTTTGCTGTGATAGCGCTGGTATGTCAAGTTCATTATAATATCTTCCTTCTTCTCCAGGATTAGCTCCTACTTTAACACCTGCGTCATTAATATAAGGTTTTTTATAATTTCCATTGACTATACATTTATAACATGCCATATTTTTATGGTCATATTCATATGTGGATTCTGTTTTATTATAAATTTTATCATATTTAACTTCTTTTGATCTAAAGAAATTATATGGCTGAGTTGGATTTCCTGTTATGCTAGGATCTCCACTCGGATAATTAAATTCAGCACAATCTATTCTATGATATGTAGAATTTTCGTCATTAAATACATCTGCATTTGAACCATCAGAATTTGAAATATAGTAAATCTCACTTGGTATTACTGTAAGTTCATTATTTGTACTGGATACTATTGCATAATTATTATAAGTTTTCATTCCACATCTAAAGCCTTGCATAAATGAAACAATTGAAATATTTGAAGTTATTTTTTTCCATTCAGCATCTGAAATAACTGGCATATTGAATGAAAAAGCATTTGATGACATTTCATTATATGAAGACATGGCTATATTTAAGTTATATTGTATAGAATTCCTAATTATAGCTGTTTTATGCACATTTATTCTACTATCTACTTTTTCTGGATCTTCATTAGGATTAAAAATTTTTAAATTACTATTTTCAAAATTATATATTAAATTATTTAATCCATTTTCTCCATTATTATCTTTAGTAAGGTCATATAGTTGCATATTTCTATATAATTCATCTTGATTTTCAATAGCATTTCTACTAATATCTTTTTCTTCTATATCAGCTAAATTCTCATAAACCCACTCTGAAAAAATCTGAGATTTTAAATAATATTTTATCGCTTCTTTTTCTTTTGGATTATTACTTGATAATGTAACCTTTTCTGTGATAAAATTTCCATCTTTATCTTTTAAGTTTATTGGAAGAATAATTTCTCCTCCTATATTATCAACTACTTCTGCTATTTTTTCCTCATTATATGTTAATAAGTTTTTTCCTTCATCAGCATTTCCGCCTACAGTAATTCCATTTTCATCTATTAAACCATCTTGTATTAAATATCCTGATTTAGAATAATATACATTTCCTACCATTCCATTTATAATAATATAATTATCAAGTGTATAGTTTATAACTATATCAACATTTTTTCCATTTGATGTACCTATATATCTTGCTGAGTATGGCATAAAGGATTTTAAAACAAAATCTAATTTATATTCTGTAATTCCTTCTTTTACTACTGTTGTATACTCATTTTCTGTTCCAGCTAATTTATATAAAACTTGTCCATAGTCTTCATTATGTGTTAATGTAAGATTTGGTAAATCAGCTTTTGGATTTCCCCATTCGTCAACATCTAGTTCTACTGTTTTATCATAGCCATATACAGTATATCCATTTCTTTCTACTCCTACACTTGTTCCTATAGCTCCTACTGTAACAGCATTTCCTTTTGAATTAGTTAAAACTACTGGCGTTTTTGTAGGTGCATATATATAATATCCTTCATATAATGTATATAATACAGCTGGAATATATGGCTCTAACAAACTTTTACTTGCATTTGACATTCCCAAATTTGTTGCTAGAGTATTTATAAATATATTATTTGATGCTGATATAATAGTACGCAAAGAATCAGCAACTGAAGACAAACTCTCATTTGCTGTATTTATTTCAAAAGCTGACATTGCACCATGTGTAGCATCTATCAGCTTTGTATCATATGAAGTTTGAAGTGCAATAGTATCCACTTGTATTTGTATAAAATAAGATAGTACTAAGATAATTGGGATTACTATTAAAGAAAATATTACAGTTACACCTTGTAATTTCATTTAATCTTCCTTTTATATATTGTTTTTAGTATGATCCTGTTGCTGTAACAAGACCTGTATGTTGTGCTGCAATTGAATATGTATTGCTTCCAGAAATAGAATAGAATACTCCTCTTATTGTTTGAGCCATTGTTTTATTAGTATTTTTAATAGTTACAGAGAAAATATCTCCCTCTTTCATAGCATAAACACCTGCACCATTTGGATCTTCAATTACATCTGTTATTTGTGAAGTATAAACAGAATAGTATACATTTTCACCTATTACAGTTCCTTGAGTCCAAGCAGATTTTTTACCTATATTTTCATCTAGAACTTTTACTTCCATTTCTACATCATATCCATTACCTGTTGCATTAATGGTTGATATTAATTTATCATAATTTTCAATTGTTATTTTTCCTATCGCTCTAGAATTATCAACAAATTCTGTAGCTGCTGTTTGAACAGCAAGTTGTGACATGTCGTCTCCTCTT
>JAAVXQ010000016.1 GCA_022790685.1 Clostridia bacterium | reverse complement strand
GATAGTAATTTTAATTTACTATCTTTTAATCTAAATTATTTTATCTTAAAAAATGATTTTACTTTATTTATTAATTCATTTATAAAACTATTTTTCTTTAATTCTGGTAATAAAGGTTCTGACTTTATTTTTATTATTTCCTCTTCTTTTTTAGAAAATATATTTTCTGGATCATATAAGTCTCTTACTTTTTCTTCATATACTTTTCTATCACGTTCTTCTTTTTTTAGAATAAATTCTCTTTGCGCTGGATTTGCCCAATAGTCTCTAAAGATATTCCCTAAAATTGCCTCTGTTATATCTGACTTTTTATGCTGTAAATAAGTCATACTAGGATTAACTTTATATTCATATTCTGAATCCATATTTTCTTCAAAAAATCTCACTAAATTACTTGGTACTTTTTCAAAATATTTTTTAGGAACAAATTTTAAAATTTCCCATACTTCTTTATATGATTTTGCATATTCTGCCTGAGTTATCATATTTTCCACCTTCTTTTGTAATTTAAATTACTAACGCTCTACATCATTACTTTCTTTTGTTACATCTTCTTTTGATATTTCATCTACTACTTTTTTATATTTATCATCAATTTCTACACTTCTTTGGCTTTTTCCTTTTTCTGTTGCCTTTTGGTATCCAATTTCACTTACAACAGAATTTTCAAACTTATTTTCATCTGACATAATGTTTCCTCGCTTTTTAATTGTTTTTATAATTTTATCATATTTATTTTTCTTATACAATATTTTATTACATCATATTTTCTAGGAAGTTATCTCTTTCAAATTGATATATCGGAACTATCTCTCTTTTGTGCTTAGAATTCTTAAATCTTCTTATTATTTCTAATTTTGCTACTTCATCTTCTAGTCTTCCAGTTTCAATAAGCTCTGCTATTTGGCTATATTTTATTCCCATTTTTTCTTCATCTGTTTTTCCACCTAAACCATCACTAGGCGCTTTTTTTAATATTTTATCTGGCACCTTTAAATATTCTCCTATTTTTAGCACTTCTTGAACTGTAAAATTTGCAATAGGATTAAAATCAGAACTATTATCTCCCCATTTAGTAGTATATCCTACCATTCTTTCACATAAATTTCCTGTTCCTATAACTAAATATCCCATTGTTTGAGCTATAGCATATAAGCTTGTCATTCTTAAACGAGGCTTTATATTTATTTTAGACTCGTCTGTTAAATTTATATTTATATTTAATTTTCTTTCTAATTCATTATAGGTATCACTTAAATCCAATTTTATTAAACTTACTCCAAAAGCATCTGAAACAAGTTTAGCATCCTCATAATCTGCTGATATTGAATTACATGGCATTGATACAGAAATTACATTTTCTTTCCCTAATGCCTTTACTGCCATTGCAATTACTACTGCTGAATCTTTTCCTCCACTATTTCCTACAACAACTCCTTGTACTCTTTGTGAAGTAGTATAATCTTTTATCCATTTTATTGCATTTTCTGTCTCAATAATCAATTTATCTTTATCTAACATATTTTTCTCCTATACATTTTTAAATAATTTATTTTTTTCAATATATAGATATACTTCTTCTGGTGTTAAATATCTAATACTTTTTCCTTCTTTTATTTTATTTCTAACAAATGTAGAACTCAAATTACTTCTTACATTATTTTTAACTTTAATTAAAGAGTTTTCATTTTTCTTCAAAAATGGATTAGCATTTATAATTTCTTCTAAAGTATCTTCATCTCTTTCTAATACTAGTATTTTAAATTTATCTAATAATTCCTGTGACTTTTTCCAGGTATGTAAACTTTTTAGATTATCAGTTCCCATTGTAAAAAGTAATTCATAGTTTTTATACTTTTTTTGCAATTTTGTTAAAGTCTCAATAGTATACAGTGCTCTATCGCTTTTTATTTCTAAATCAGAAACTTCAAAATTTATGTTTTTATCACAAACTAATTTCAGCATATTATATCTATGTGAATTGCTTAATAATTCAGCTTTTTCATATTTTGAATTTACAGGAACAAATATAATTCTATCTATATTTTCATATTCATTCACAATTTGTTCTGCAAGTGAAAAATGAGAATTAAGAGGAGGATTAAAAGATCCACCAAATATAACTATTCTTTTATGGTTTCCATTTACAACTTGGTATTCTTTAATATCTATTTTTTCTGATAAATATTTTTCTAAATCCTGTGAGCATATTATTTCTTCTTTTTGCGCTTTTGTTAGCTTTTTTATATTAAACTCTAATTTAGAAGCTAAAGACCTAGAACTACTTTTCCATGCTGTCTCCAATTTTTGTGCACTATGTTTTTTTGTATATTTTGCACATTTTTCCTTTTTCTCTAAATGTTCACTTACTCTACGTTCTAAATCTGTTGTTATTCCTGTATAAATAGAATTGTCCTCACACCTTAACATATATGTATAATACATTTAATTTCCTCAATTCATACTAAATTTAGAACTATTATATTATTCTTTTATTTCTTTTGCAAGTTTACCAATTGCCTTGGTTTCTATTCTTGATACATAAGAACGTGATATTCCCATCATCCCTGCTATTTCATTCTGAGTTTTTGGCTTATCTCCATTTAATCCAAATCTTAGTTCTAATATTACTTTTTCTCTTTCTTTCAATATTTTTTTCATTTTTTCATATAATACTTTAATTTTAAATTTTAAATCTACCTCTTCTTCTATATTTCTCTCATCATTTTCTAGAACCTCTTGAAGTGTAACAACATTGTCATCTTTGTCTTTTCCAATTGGCTCATTTAAATATACATCAGAAGCACGTTTTTTGTTACTTCTTAAATACATTAATACTTCATTTTCTATGCATCTGGCTACATATGTTGCAAGTTTAAAATTCTTTTCTTGATTAAAAGTATTTATTCCTTTAATTAATCCTATAGTCCCTATTGAAATTAAATCATCTTGTTCTATATTTGTTGAAGCATATTTTTTACAAACATGAGCTACCAATCTTAGATTTCTTTCAATTAGAATATTTTTAGCTTTTTCATTACCATTTTTCATTTTCTCTAAATATTCTTTCTCTTCATCTATAGTAAGTGGCTCAGGAAATAAATTACTGCTTTGTATGTATCCTACGCCTAAAATCATTTCACTAAAAAATGCAATTAAACTTGATATAGAAAAAACGAACATATTTATACCTCCAAAATAAATAACAAAATAAATAATTATAAAATAATTATCTATTTTGTATCTATTTAAAGTATATGTTCAATCTGCCTTTTCGTGCTTGACTCTAGTATTATTTTTATTTATTTTATATTTTATGCTATTTTTTCATTTTGTTTTCTAAGTTCTTTAGCATGATTTATTGAAATTTCTGTTATATTTCCACTAGCTATTCTTGCTATCTCTTTTACAGTCTCTTCTTCAGATAGTTGTTTTACTTTAGTTTTAGTCTGATTTTCATTAGATTCCTTATATATATAATAGTTATTATCACCTTTAGCAGCAATACTTGCTAAATGTGTTACACATATTACTTGATGTGTTTTTGATATATTTTTAATTTTATCTCCTGTTTTGTTTGCAGCAATTCCACTTATTCCTGTATCAATTTCATCAAATATTAAAACTGGTATTTTGTCGCTATCCCCTAGAACATTTTTTATTGCTAACATTATTCTAGACATTTCTCCTCCTGAGGCAATTTTAACTAATGGTTTAAGTTCTTCTCCAATATTAGTAGAAATTAAAAATTGAATTTCATCTAGACCATCTTTATTAAACTTTTTTTCTTCATTAAAATTTATATTTACTTCAAAAATCGCATTTTTCATTTCTAATTCTTTTAAATTTTCATTTATTTTTTTTGATAAATCAAGTGCATATTTTTTCCTTATTTCATTTAATATTAATGATATTTTATATAATTTCTCCTCTTTTTCTTTTAAATCTTTTTTTAATTTCTTTATATATTCTTCTAAATTTTCTATTTCAAAAATTTCAGTTTTGATTTTATTTTTATAATCTAGAATTTCTTCTATGCTATTTCCATATTTTCTTTTTAAAGATTTAATAATATTTAATCTTTCTTCAATTTGATTTAGCTCTTCTTCATCAAAATTTGTTTCTTGTTTTGAATTTTCTAAATCTCTTCCTACTTCTTCTATTTCATAATATGAACTTTTAATTCTCTCTAATATTTCTTTATAGTCATTACTATAACTTTCAATTTTTTCTAAAGCCCTTATTGTAACATTTACACTATCTAAAACATTATTATTAATCTCACTTTCCGCTAATATTAAATTTTCAGAAATTTTTTCATAAGAGGATAATATATTTCTTCTTGACTCTAATTCTATATCTTCATCTTTTTTTAATTTTGCTTCTTCTATCTCACTTAATTGATAATTAAGTAAGTCTAGCTTTCTTTCTTTTTCCTTATCATCACCATAATTATTAGAAAGCTCTGCTTTTATTTTTAAATATTCTTCATAAACCTTTCTATACTCTTCTTTTTTATTTTTAATTTCACTATTTGCATATTCATCAATAATTCTAATATGTGTTAATGGATCTAATATAGATTGGTTATCATTTTGCCCATGAATATCTATTACTTCATTCATAAAACTTCTAAGTTCACTAACAGATACTAATCTTCCATTTATTTTACTAATATTTTTTCCAGATACATTTATCTCTCTAGATACCACCACTGTATCATCTTCAAATCCTTTTCCTGGTAAATATAATGACATTTCTACAAAAGATGTTTTCTCTCCTTTTCTTATCATCTCTTTTGAAAATCTTCCACCAGACAATATTTGAAGTGATCCAATTATTAACGTCTTTCCTGCTCCTGTTTCTCCTGTAAGTACATTGAAACCTTTATTTAAATTTATACTTATATCATCTATTATTCCTATATTTTTAATATTTAATGTTGTTATCATATAACCCTCCTCAAAATACGAAAACATGTTTGATATATTAATTATATACAAAAACATATTTTTGTCAATACATTTGTTCGTTTTATTTTAAAATATATACTTTATTTATAACTTTGTATATAAATAAACCTAAAATTCTCAATCTAATATAAATGCTTACCCATTTATTATCCTAACTTTTAAAAAAGTTCTATTGCAATAAAAAATAAGTTCAAATGTTAAAATTTTATCTAACATTTTGAACTTATTTCAAATATACATTTTTTACTATTAATTTAATATCCAAGTTCTTTTAATTTATTAAAAATTTCTCCCATAGCTAAATCTCTATGATTATGTACAGTAGCAAATTCAGTCTCATCCATCTCTCCCATAGGTTTATCAAATCCTAATGGTACAAATACTGGACTATAAGTTAATCCTCCTAAATTTTTAATTTCTTTTGCTATGCTTCCTTTACATTCTCCTCTTGCAACAATTTTTTCATTGTTTGGTAAAATTGCTGTTAAAACACAAACAAATTGTGCAGATCTTTCTTCTTTAGTTTCTAAGGATTTCATATTGTTCAAAAGCTTTGTCAAATTCTCTGTTTGTGTTGGATGTTCTCCTGCATATCTTCCTGTATATACACCTGGTTCACCATTTAGAGCATCCACACATAGTCCTGCATCATCTGCCATAACAATTACATCTTTTAATCCTATTTCATCACAATATTTTTTTATAGCTTTTGCTTTTATTTCTGAATTTTCTTCAAAGGTTTCTCCATCTTCAATTATTTCATCATTAAAATTAATATCTTTAATTGTAAGAAGTTCTGTATTAAAATTATGAATTCTTATAATTTTCTTCATATCTTCTATTTTTCCTTTGTTTCCTGTTCCATATAAAATTTTCATATTTATTCCTCCTATTTCAATTTTTATATTCAAATTCTGCTATTTCACAATTTTTTAAACCAGTTGAATCTATAATTCCATTTTCAGGAATTCCATTAAAATATGCATTAACAGACCTGATTAATGCTCCATGTGTTATTATTAATACTTTTCTATCTTGATATTTTTGTTTTATTTCATCTAAACTTTTAGTTATTCTAGAAATTAACTCATTAATTGGTTCTACATTATTTTCACTATAATTTATATTTGTATCAAATAATATTTGAGATTTATAAATGTCGGCTTCTGTTACTACTAATCCTTCAAAGTCTCCAAAGTTTCTTTCTATAAATCTATCATCATAAATAATTTCAATTTTCTCATCTTCATTTATTATATCTGCTGTTTTTACTGCTCTTTTAAGAGGTGAACACAATATTAAATCTATGCCTAATTCTTTGATTTTCTCTTTTACTTGATTAGCCTGCTCTATTCCATTAGAATTCAGTTCTATATCTGAAACGCCTTGTATTTTTTTTTCTAAATTCCAATCTGTTTGACCATGTCTTAAAACATAAATTTTCATATTTCTCTCCTCCTTTTTTATTTTATTTCCAAAAATATTTTACTATATAATTTTCTTTATATCAATAGAATATTTCAT
>JAAVXQ010000132.1 GCA_022790685.1 Clostridia bacterium | reverse complement strand
GATAGAAAAGATAAAGATTCTATAAATGGACAAAGATTTTATGATCACTGTTGGGCTAAATCAATGGATGCTCAAAGGTTAGAAGGTTTAAAAGAAAGAATAACAGATAGAATTGAAGGAAGAGAGCAAGTACCTAAAACATCTGCATTAGCAGTGGAAGAAATTTCTGTTGGAGAAAATCAAGAAATGCCAAGAAGAGCAGATGAGGAAGTAGAGTACTAAACTAATAGACTAAATTTATGATTAATTTAATATAAATTAAAATTATTGAGCAAGAAAAAATCCTATTAGAAATAATAGGATTTTTTAGTATGTAAGGATTTTATTAATCATCACCAAATACTCTTTCAGATTTGGGTTTATCTCCTTCAAAGAAGGTTGGTGTTGTCCTATGAATATCTCTAAAAGAAGTCGGACCACGTCTTTCAGTTTTTGTTATAATGCCATTACCTCTTAATAAATAATATAAAGATCTTAACGAAACTGAATCTTTTGTCCATTTACTTCCATCATATAAGGTAGAAAGATCTATCATATCAAATTTGGGAGATTTTGAATGTACAACATATGTTTGTCCAAACATGTTTAAAACATCTTGATAGGTAGAATCTAAAATAGTTTTATCAAAATATGCTGTTGGATAGTCATTTGCTCCTAAAATTGTTGTCGTATTAGGTTTAGAATCATCTGTTCTAAAACCAGCTTTCATTATTTTGGCAATATTTTTTTCACTTAAACGCATAATAGGTATAGTAGGATTTAATTTAGCTAGAAATTCATACAATGTAGTTCCATTTTTTTCGAGAGGAATGCCCAATATTCCTAAATAAGATAAAAGATAATGAAACTTATCTATTGAACTTGATTTGTCTGTCCAAGTTAAGCCATTATATAAATAAGCTGTGTCAGGATAAGATAGAAAATTCTTTTTATCAGAAACAGCTTTTAATTGAGATGCCATAAGTGAAATGTCGGCAGAATATTTCTTCATCTCGTTTTTATCCAAAAAGATAGTAGATATACCATTTCGTATTGGTGGAACTGGCAAGGAAGATGATGTTCTAGAAGTCCTTTGTACATTATTAAAAATATCATTTACATTTTTTTCATTTAATTCCAACATAAAAAATCTCCTTTAAAAATAATATATAGCTTATTATATCACCAATTCTACAAAAAAGAAACTTTTTTGTAAGAAAAATGTAATTTTTTTGTAATTGAATTATTTGAATTTTATATATATATTAATATCAAATATTTGTTTCGAGGTAGTTATTTCTATGGCAAATGAATTAGAGCAAACTTTAAAAGAAGATATATTAACAGCTATGTCTATGGATGATAGTTTTATTAATGCTGGAAATAAAGAAAAAGAAGAAAAGTCGGAAGAAATAATAACTAGTATAAAAAGACAGATAGATGAAGATTTTAAAATTGCTGAGTTAGAAGGGGAAGAAAATCAATTAAGTAGAAATAATTTATTAGTTGATGTGGCAAAAAAAATAAAGCAAAAAATTAATACTAGAGGAATTACATCAATAATAGATTCCAATGGAAAGATAAATACTGAGTTAATTATTGGCATAGTAAAAGAAAGTAAAGAAAAAAATAAGGTTGAAGATAAAAATATTAAGAAAAATTATGAAGCTGAACAATTTACAGAAACCAATTCTATACTTCATAATATAGAAATTTTAAAAAATATGTCTAATGAGGAATATAACGAGTTTTATAAAAGTTTGTCGAGAGAAGAGAAGGAAGAATTGATAAACTCTATGATAAAGGAAGAAAAACAAGAAGAATTTTTTGAAGAATTAGATAATAGTTTTGATGAAAATGAAAAAGAAATATTTCTAAAATATCTTACACAAGCATATTCTAAATCTATTAACATTGAAGATAAAAGTATGGATTTAGAATTAATGAAAGAATTTTTGTTCAATTCTTTGGAACAATCAGGAATTAATGTAGAAGATATTAAAAGGTTTAAAACTTTTTTGGAAGAGCATATTGAATTATTAAGCCAAAAACCAGATAAATTTATAGAGACAATGAATAAAAGAGTAGAAGAATATCGCCAAAAACCAGTTAATGAAAATAAGGATAAAGAATCAGATGAAAGAAAAAATGCAAATCAAGAGCAAAAATATACTAAAACTTTAGATATTACGAGTTCAAAAGATATAGTGAAAGCTTTAATAGAAGTTTCTGATGGAGAAATTACAGAAGAAGAAGTAGTAAAATTTATGGATATGTTTAATAATAGCATTATGAATTCTACGCAAGAGTATAATAAATTTGATTTTGAGGATATAAAAAGTGGATTGGAGGATGCTTTTAAAAAAAATCCAGAATTTGCTAAATGTCAAGAAATATTTTTACAAGATGAGGTTATAAAAAAATTTATAGACCATATGGAAAATTTAAGCAGAATTTCAGAGGATGCATTATATGAATTTTTAGATTCGATTGATCCAAACCAAAAGATGAATGTTAAAGAAATTTTAGAATTAGCAAAAGAAGAATTAAAGAAGGAAGAAAAACCTATTCTAGATGAAGAAATGGATAAAACTAATAAAGACCATATGGATACAACTGCTGTTGATGAAGCAGAAATAAATCGAAATAATGAAGAAAAAGATAAACAAAATTCTATACCAAAAGAAACAAAAACAGAGCAAGAGCCAAAGAAAGAAGAAACCGAAAATAAACCACAATTGCCAACTGTATATAAACCAAGTTTTTTAGATAGAGTTAAAAATTTCTTTAAAAGTATAAGAACTCAGGGAATTAGAGGAGCATTTGCAGAAAGCTTTATGGCAAAAGAATGGCAATACCAACAAGAAGTTCCAAAACAAGAACAGGCTCCAGAACCTCCAAAACAAAATGATGAAGAACATGGCCAACCAAAAGGGAAAGAAGAACAATCTGCACAAAATCTTGGAGGAGATTCACCTCAAGCAGGTGATGCGCCAAAAGGAACTAATGAACAAGTTTCTAAAGAGCCAACTGAAACATCAGTAGAACCAGCTCTAAATGGAGACACTCCACCAGTAGCTCAAGAACCAGAACAATCTCAAGCAGGTGATGTACTAACGTCAGAAGGAACAGCAGAAGATGGTAGTAAAAGTACCGATGAAAGTTTTGTTCCAAATTCTACAGTTGTTTTTAATCCAGACTCAATTAATAAAGGAAAAATTGAAGCCTATAAAAAAACTACTCAAGATCAATCAATTTTTGAAGATTACGATATATTAACTGGAAATATTAATGGTAAAGAATTTGTTTTATTACAATACAAAAAAAGTGGACCAGAAGAAATAGTTCAAAAAATTAATGTAGGTGGTAAAACATATAATATTTCAGATATTTCTGGAGAAAGAAATTGTAGAAAAGATTTTAATGATGGAGGAGGAACATACTTGCTTAAAAGTGTTCCGAAAGAAATTGATTATATTTCTCGTAAAGGTAGCGAGAAAATTGCTGAAAAATCTAGAGAAGATAATGGTAAAGAAAATGAGCCTAAGGAAGAAGGAAGATAAAATAAAACTCTTGCATTTTCTAATAAAACAATGTATAATTGCTAAATCGAAATTATAAAATAAATTTTTTAAATCTTAAAACATTCAAAGTTTTAAAATAAGAATTACATACAGGGGGCTTGTTACTTAAAAATAACTTTAAGTAACAAAGCTCCTTTTTTATTTTCTACAAAATTTAATAAGTAAGAGAGCTTACAATGTTATTTAGAAAATGAACATTTTGAAGATTGCAAATTTATTGCTTTTATTTTAATTTGCAAATCTATTTTTAATTCAAAAACAATTTTTTTCTTTTATGTTATTTAGTTCTTAAGTTTTTATTTCTATAAAGAACATATCTAAAAAATAACAACATCTTATTATTACACGATTTATTTTATAATTAATTTATCGAAAAAGGAGGAATGTATATATAAACTAATTAAATAAAAATCTCACACAAAAAAGAAGAATGCTAAAATAAGTTTAGCATTCTTCTTGTGCAATTAATATAAATTTATAAAGAAGGATAGAAATATATACTTAAAACTTAGTATACTAATTAAATTATATAAGTTTTATTAGCATAAGTCTATGGAACTTTATACCAAATCATTCATATTATATAAGCCAGGTGTTTTTAAAACTACAAATTTAGCAGCTTTAACTGCACCACTTGCAAATACACTTCTAGAAGTAACATTATGTGTAATTTCAAAAGTTTCATCATTTCCTAAAAACATAACAGTATGTTTTCCTGATTCTGTACCACCACGAATTGAGTGAATTCCTATTTCATTTTTACTTCGTTTTTCACGTCTGCTATGTCTATTATATTCATAGTTCATCTCATTATCTAAAGCATTATTTATACTATTTGCAAGCATAAGAGCTGTTCCACTTGGACTGTCAATTTTTCTATTATGATGTGTTTCAATAATTTCAATATCTGAGTCAGAAAGTTTTTTTGCGAGTTCAGCTACTAATTTTGACATTAAATTAATTTCATAAGACATATTAGAAGAATGAAAAATAGGAAAAAGCTTAGAATATTCTTTTATTTTTTCTAATTCTTCATTAGAAAATCCAGTTGTAGCAACAACTGTTGGTATATTGTGTTTTTTGGCAAATTCTAATATGTTAAAAGTTGCAATTGGTATTGAAAAATCTATTATTACATCTGGAATTAAATTGATATCATTGATATTAGTAAAAACAGGAAATTTATTGTCTCCAGTGTCTTGTCTATCAAAGCCACATAAAGTTTCAATATCAGGGGCAATTTCTATAGCTTTAGCTAATTCTTGTCCCATTTTTCCATTACAACCATTTATTAATACTTTTATCATATATTATTCCTTTCTTTTTTAGGAACTATAATCCTAAATTAAACTATTTATTATCATTGTTATCTATTTTTTTGTTCTTAATTCTTTTTACTTTTAAAGAGTGAAAAAATTCCATTGTTGCACAATATTTATCTACAAAGGTTACAATATAGCTTTCAGCATATCCAGGAAGTTTAGCAGTAACAGGCCACATATGTTTTATTATTATATCTTGTTCTAAATCATTTAGTTCGAATAGGTCATTAGCATTAGTAAGAGCAATTCGTGGATGTCTTAAAAGATGGAATTTCTTTTGTCCTTCAACATGTTTATTTCTCCAGTCATAAAAATAGAAGTCATGTAGTAAGGCACCTCTAGCAGCAGATACATAATCTAAACCTAATTTTTTACAAATTAAATAAGTGTAATATGATACTTCCATACAATGAGCATATCTAGAACTATTTATATGCTGATGATGATCTTTTAAGGCTAAAACGTTTTCGTTTTGAGCAATATCTTTAACTATATTTTTAAATTCAACAAGATCTTGATTTATATTAATTAAATCTGTCGTTTCGTCTTCAAAGTTCATTTGTATAAATTCTCCTTAAAAATAATTACATAAATAAGTCAAAATTATTTAAATTTTGACTTACTTAATAAAATTTATTTTAATAAACCAAATTTTGAAAGTTCAGTTTTCAATTTTTCTTTTCCAGCAGTAGTCATTTCTACTAAAGGCATACGAGGTATTCCCATATTATATCCTAACATATTTAAACCAGCTTTTACTGGAATAGGGTTAACTTCACAAAATAGAGCTTTAACTAAAGGAATAGCATCTAATTGAAGCTTTGTAGCTTCTTTTATATTTCCATTAAAGAAATTTTCAGTTATATTATGAGTGTATTCAGGTGCTACATTTGAAAGAACTGATATAACACCAATTCCGCCTAAAGATAAAATTGGTGTAATTTGATCATCATTACCAGAATATATATGTAAATCTTCTCTACAAAGATTTGCAATTTCAGCAATTTGTGATAAATTACCACTAGCTTCTTTAATAGCAACAATATTTTCTATTTTTGAAAGCTCTTTGCAAGTTGAAGGAGATATGTTAACACCTGTACGACTAGCAACACTATATAATATAATAGGTAATTTAGTTTCTTTAGCAATTGCTGTATAATGAGCAACTAAACCTTCCCCAGTAGTTTTATTATAATAAGGTGTAACAATTAATGCACCATCTGCACCAATACTTTCAGCATATTTTGTCATTTCTATTACAGAAGCGGTGCAGTTTCCACCAGTTCCAGCAATAATAGGAACTCTTTTATTAGTAACCTCAACTGCAAATTTAATAGTTTCTTTTCTTTCTTCTAAAGTCATTGTAGAAGATTCTCCAGTAGTTCCACAAACAATAATTGCATCTACTTTATTTGCGATTTGATCTTCAATTAGTTTCTTAAATTCTTCAAAATTTACTCCTGAATCTGTAAATGGAGTAGCAATAGCTGTTCCACAGCCCTTAAAAATTATTTTTTTCATATTTATAAAATCTCCCTTTTAAAAAGGTATAACATAAAAATATAATTATATAAATTTATGCTATTATTATATGCAAAAAAAGTTAAAAAATCAATTAAAAAATGAAATAAAAGCAAAGGAAAATCATAATATATTCTTTAGCAAATAGGGAAGTAAAAGGATAAATTACATATATTTTCCTTAGTTTATAATAAGATTAATCTTGTAAAAGTATAATAATAATAGTATAATTAATATGTTATAAATTAAATATGGGGATGTATTTGGTTTCGACAGTTATCTAGAAGTATAAATAGCGAGTAGTGGAGATGCCTGGCCACTTTAAAAGGCATAAATTAAAATATAAACGCTGATAATAAAGAATTAGCATTCGCTGCCTAAGATGCGGTGACGTTCTACTTTTGCAACCTACGGCTTAAGATAGAGCGACGATTAGTAGGAAACGAAATTAGTAGTTATCTTTTTATGCTAATGGGATTTTTATAAAAGATACCTGATATAAATTTTGTTTGTTAAAGATATAAAAGGGAAAATTTAATAACAAACTGCACTCGGAGAAGTTTATGTGGAAGGGTAATTGGACGCGAGTTCGACTCTCGCCATCTCCACCAATTTTAAGTATAGTGATTATTTATTTATATAAAAAAATAATTGATATATTAATAATATTTTTAAGGAGAAAAATGTATGGAAGAAAGAATAGTAAAACCTTTTTCAATGTGGAGACATTTTAAAGGACCAAGATCTTTTGTAATTACAGTAGCTAAACATAGTGAAACAGGGGAAGATTTAGTAGTTTATCGTTGTATGGATAATAATGGAAAAACAAATCATAAAGATGGAATTTATGCAAGACCCTTAAGTATGTTTTTATCTGAAGTAGACCACGAAAAGTATCCAGAGGTAACTCAGAAATATCGTTTTGAAGAAATTGTAGATGAATAAAAAATAAT
>JAAVXQ010000149.1 GCA_022790685.1 Clostridia bacterium | reverse complement strand
TGCTCTGTTTCAGAAATTACACCCTCGTCAATTGTTATCTCAAAGTTTTTTAAATCATCAATAATTCCTTGAATTCCATTTTCTACAGTTCTAGCTCCATCTGTATCTTCAATTCTTAAGAAGAACACTCCTTTTGTATCCTTAGGAACTTTTCTTTCGATAAATGCTGAACGTAGACTACCCATATGGACAAATCCTGTTGGACTTGGAGCAAATCTAGATACAACAGCTCCTTCTGGTAAATCTCTTTTTGGATATATTCTCTCATAGTCTTCTATTGTCTTTGTTACATTTGGAAATATTAAATCTGCTAGTTCTTTATCTGTCATATCAAATCACATCCTTTTAAATATTAAATCTATAATAACAAAATACAAAACTTTTATCAATATTTTCCTATCATAATAAAAAGTCTTATTTCTAAGACTTGATTCACATTTGGCTGCCCCAGCTAGATTCGAACTAGCGCATGGCAGATTCAGAGTCTGCAGCCTTACCGCTTGGCTATGGGGCAATAACAAGATAATAATATCACATCTATATTATTTTTTCAATAAAAGAAACTCATTTCCTTTAAAAACAAAAAAATTAATTACTGAAGATCGATAGATTATCTTGTTTGAACTATTTTTGATCTTATGTATTTTTTATGCAAATTCTATTAAAGTTTGAACCTTACTTTAGAAATAAAAAACGTCGATTATATCGACGCTTTTTACTTTTATTTTTTGAATATTAGCTATATTAGTTAATCTCAAATTCCTTGGTTAATACAACTGCATTTTCATCTGCATCCTGTGTGCGGATTGTCAATTTATATTTTCCTGTTGGAAGAGTATAATTCATAATATCAATTCCTAAATGTTTTGGTGTGTCATTATCAATCGAATATAATAACTGTGATGGAAGAGAACCTCCAGATACTACGGATAATTCTACATCACTTGATGTTACCCAACCAATTGTTTCACTAAAATCAATAGATATATTTTTGTTATTACGAACTGTAAAGTTTGTAATTTGTACTCTACCATCTGGTACATCTGGATCAACTGGAGGAACATACTCTGGAAGTTTGTAATGATCTACAAACCCAACACGATAATTTCCAACAGTATCTATAAATAGTGCCCAAACTCTAGTATTTCTATTCACTGCAATACCTGTTAAATCTATATGAATTGTATTAGGTCCTGCATTCAATACTTGTTTGTTACTTTGAATTGCCCCAGTTAATACATCGTTGGCAAAAGGAGTAGTTGAATTGTAATCGTAAATGGCTCCATTCCATTCATAGACACCATAATATACAGTTCCTTCTTCATCAGAATTAAATGTAAACTCTGCTGTATTTTCACCAGTTCTAATGACATTATCTACAGCTCCTGTGATTACTGGAGGATTAAAGTGAGAAACAAAACTTCCTTCGATTACTTCTGTTTCTGAAACTTTGATTTTAACTGTGTATTTATTATCATTATGTCCATAATTATCAGGAACAATTAAAATATAAGTTAAGCGATCTGGACTTACAATGAACTTAGCTCCACTTGTTGTTAAATTTTTCTCTTGTGGACAAATTATTTCAAAATCACTTAAAGTAAGTTCTTTTTCTGGTGCTTTATTTAAGGTAAATACAAAACGATTTTCTATTTCTTCTTTTGCATATACAATTTGATAATTACTTGGATCTA
>JAAVXQ010000131.1 GCA_022790685.1 Clostridia bacterium | reverse complement strand
GTGTTGTTTTTCCAGAAGATTCTGGACCATATATTTCAACTATTCTTCCTTTAGGAATTCCTCCTATTCCTAGTGCTATATCTAAACTTAAAGCTCCTGTTGAAACTGCTTCTACATTCATTGATTTAAATTCTCCAAGTTTCATTACAGAACCTTTTCCAAATTGTTTTTCTATTTGACTCATTGCTGCATCTAACGCTTTTCTTTTTTCTTGATTATCTCCCATTTCTATTTTCCTCCTAAATATTTGTTTGGTAAAACTTATGTTCTTATTATATCTTAAATTTTTTATTTGTCAACACTTTTTTATTACTTTATTGTCTATACCATTTTTCTATATTATGATACACATTATAGCAATTTGGCATTATATTTCCAACTAAATTTTGATTACAAACTATACTTTCTGTATTTCTATATAATCCTGTATATGGCATATCTTCAAGATATATTTCGAATATTCTTTTGTACTTTTCATATAATACATTTTGTTCGTTTGTATTTTTCACAATATTTAAAATATCTCTTACTTCTTCATTATAGTAATTTGCTAAATTTCCATCTCCAAAAAAAGTTTCCAAATTTGGTGAAAATCCTACTTCTAATCCTGCTATAGCAGTATCAAAACTTGTATTATTTAATATATTTGCATAACTATTAAAAGGTATTCTTTTAATATATACTGGTATTCCAATATTCGCAAGTTGTAATTGTATATTTTCTGCAACTGATACTCTTTGAGCATTATCTTCATTTACTACAATTTCAAATTCTAATCTTTCTGTTCTATTTTCTATTTTCTTTTGCCATGCATTTCTTTTATATTCCCAACCATTTTCCATTAAAATTTGCTGTGCATAATCTGTATTCGATGCTATATTTAAGTCTTGAGTATATAACCAATTTCCATTATCTAAACTAAAATTAGAAGCTATATATCCTTTTCCTAAACAATTTGCAACTAATGCATCTTTATCAATTGCATAACTTATAGCTTTTCTCACAGAAACATCTGAAAATAATACATTATTGTTATTAAATATTAAAAAGTCATAATTTCTAGATTTATATTCTATTTTATGATATCCAATAGTTCCTATATACTCTTCTACATTTGCTGCTGTAATTGTAAGTAAATCTAATTCACCACTTTTAAAAGCATTATATGCTTCTCCGATATTAGAATATAAATTTACATTAATTTCTTGTGCCATTGGCACCTTTTCAACATTCCAATAAGTATCATTTTTTCCAAGTTTTATCATATTATCAGATACTTCACTTATAAAAAACTTTCCTGTTCCTATTGGTGCTCTATTCTTTTCAGAATTTATAAAATCTTCTCCTTCATAAAAACTTTTACACATTATAGGAAAAGTTAAATTATATTCAAAAAATGGAACTTCATACTCTAAATTTATTTTCAAAGTATTTGCATCTATATATTCTATATCTCTTACTGCTCTTAGATTTTCTTTATATATAGAAGATATATCCTCTCTTTTTATTGTTTCAACGGTAAATATAACATCATCTGCTGAAAAATTTTCTTTATTTTGCCATAATACACCTTTTCTTAATTTTACTAAATAGCTTTGATTATCCAGTTTAGCAACTTCTTCTGCTAAACAATATTCTATTTTATAGTTTTCATTTAATGTAATTAAAGGCTCGTAAATAACTTTTGTTAGTTCCTGTACGTTTCTATTATGACTAAGTATAGGATTTATTGTATCAAGTTCTGTAATTGAAAGCCTTAAATCCGTTTGAATATTTGTTGTTGTAGATGTATGATCAAGGTTTTCTTCTGATATATTAGACCTGTTTTTTAAAATTACATAGCTTGTATAACAAATAAGTATAACAACAACTATAACAAAAATATATTTAAAAATACTATTATTATCCATTTTATACCTCACAATTTGACTAGCCACATCATATATTAATTTTTTCCAATTTTCAATACAAAATAATAATTTTTATATAAATATTTTGCATAAAATAATCTATGTTAATAACAAAAAACAGCTAAATTTCTCTAGCTGTTTTACATTTATTTAAAATCTAATTATTCTTTTAGATTTATAATTAAAATCTTTTATTTTCTAGACTCTATTATAAGTTTTATACCTGTTCTATCCTCTCCTTCTACTTGAACTTCGGCAAACGCTGGTATACAAACTAAGTCTACTCCAGCTGGTGCTACAAAACCTCTTGCTATTGCAACAGCTTTTATCGCTTGATTTAATGCTCCTGCTCCTATTGCTTGCATCTCTGCTTTAGTACTTTCTTTAACCAATCCTGCTATTGCTCCTGCAACTGAATTTGGGTTTGATTTTGATGAAATTTTTAAAACTTCCATTTTTCTTCCTCCTAATTAATTTTTTTATTTTATCTTGTGTTTCAATATTGATATTCTACAACAGAAATTCAGTAATGTCTATCTAATCACATCTTCCAAATTCGACATCTCTAGCGATTTTCAAACATTTTATTATTACTTTTTTGTCGATTTTTTTATTAATTAATAAATTAATAAAAATCTTTATCAAAATTTATCTTTCAAAAGTTAAAAAGCTAACCTACATTTTAAATTAAAATGTAAGTTAGCTTCCTTCTATCATAATTATTAATATATTATATTCTTATATATGTTTAAGTTAATAATATTTTTCATTTTTTCTTTTTCTTATTATAAAAATATGCCATAAAATTAATACACTTATTACAATCATCACTAAAAGTTTTACATTAATTTCAAAAACCACATATGGTCCACTTAGTTGTCCTGGATATGAAGCTAACCATTCACACCATGGTGGTATTATTAACATTATTATTGATTTTTCTGGAAATGGTTCTCCTATATCTATATCTACTTCACGTAATTTATGTGCATTTTTTAATATGTATTCATAATATTCTGGATCGTCTTTATTATCTTCTTTAAATAAATATAAATATTCATCTTCATATATTGCTGCTGTGGTTTTTTCTTCTTCTCCCATAAACTTCTTATGATTTAAAATGTTTACTTGTGAAGAACTTTCTCCTGAAATCATAACCTTTCCAATAAATATCATTGAGTATACTATAGGTATCAAAATAATCAATAATAGTATTAGTAATATTATACCTATACTTATATTATTATTTATCCAACTAATCACATTTTTCATTTCTTATTCTCCTTAAATTATATAAAACAGAAGGGGCTAGCCCCCTTCTGAAACAGCACATAATAAACATTTATATTTTTTAGTTACAACCTTGCTAAATCTGTGTACTAATTCATCATATCATAAAATTTAAGGTATTTTAAAAATATCACTTTTTTTACAAAATTTTTATTTTCTATTTATTCTTTCAATTTTTACCACTTTATTTGTATTATCATCAACTTCAAATAAACAACTATTAAACATTCCGTTTCCTTCTGCAACTTTATATTTTTCAGGAAGTGAAGTTTCAAATCTTTTAATTGATGCTTCTATATCCATACCTATAACAGACTTTTCTGGTCCAGTCATTCCAATGTCTGTTATATATCCAGTTCCTTTTTCTAATATTTTTTCATCTGCTGTTTGAACATGAGTATGTGTTCCAAATATAATACTTACTTCTCCATCTAAATAATATCCTAATGCAATTTTTTCTGCTGTTGCTTCTGCATGG
>JAAVXQ010000130.1 GCA_022790685.1 Clostridia bacterium | reverse complement strand
CATCTTCTTCTACTTCATCATCAAAACCTGGTAATTCTAATTCTTCATCTTCTTCTACTTCATCATCAAAACCTGGTAATTCTAATTCCTCATCATCATCTTCTTCGTCATCAAAACCTGGTAGTTCTAATTCCTCATCTTCTTCTACTTCGTCATCAAAACCTGGTAATTCTGACTCATCGTCTTCTACTTCATCATTAAAACCTGGTAATTCTAATTCTTCGTCTTCTTCTACTTCATCATCAAAACCTGGTAATTCTAATTCCTCATCTTCTTCTACTTCATCATCAAAACCTGATAATTCTAATTCTTCATCTTCTTCTACTTCATCATCAAAACCTGGTAATTCTAATTCTTCATCTTCTTCTACTTCATCATCAAAACCTGGTAATTCTAATTCTTCATCTTCTTCTACTTCGTCATCAAAACCTGGTAATTCTAATTCCTCATCTTCTTCTACTTCATTATCAAAGCCTGGTAATTCTAATTCTTCATTTTCTTCTACTTCAGTATCAAAATTTGATACTCCAATTTCATCATCTTGTTCATTATTAAAGCCTGGTAATAAATTTTCTTCTGTTTCCTCTTCAAAACCTGGTAATAAATTTTCATCTTCAATTGCAACTTTTCTTGGTCTTCCTCTTTTTCCCTTAGGTTTTGGTTCCATATCAATAGGAGTTTTTCTTGGTCTTCCCCTACCTCTTTTTGTATCCATATCATTTTGCATAATATCTGCATTTTCATCACTGTCATTTTGCACATTTCTTTCAAAATCTAGTGGTGATATATCTTTTGATATTTTTCTTTGTCTTATTGCTTCCTCTGAATTATTTACATTTAAAGTTTGTTTTTTCATCCCTTTTACATTTTCAGAAGCATTCATATTTTGAGTACTTTTAACTACTTTATTTACAGGAGAATTACTTTGTACTTTTTTTACATTTTGCATTCCCATATTAGATTTTACTACTTTTTGATTTTTAGAACTCATTTTATTAATATCAACAAAGTCATCTTCATCAATAACATCATCTTCATTTACTTTTGGAGATACTTTTGATTGTGTATGAATATTTAAAGAATCACTAGTATCCTTATTAGTATTTGATTTTACTTTTCTTACAGAAGATGGAATAATAATTGGCTTATCAATTTTAGTAGATACAGATCCCATTAAGTCCATTTTTATTCCTGTTCTCTTTTCTTCTTCTTTCATGCTATTGCTTGCCCTAATAGCTCTAATTCCACCAAAAGACTGCATCATCTCTTGGTATTTTGGTGAATCTTCTTCCAGTACAGCTTTTACACTATTTGGTAAACAATTAATAATTATTTTTAATTGTTCATCTGTATATTGCATTGCAATATTATTAAAGCTATCTGCATACTTGTCAGTATTCTTACCTAGCTTTTTAAAATGTGATAATATACTCTGAATTTCTATTTCACTTACTTCTTTTTCATTACTTTGATCATATGTAGCGTCTTCTGCATCTATTTTATAATACATTTTTGCTTCTTTTTTAATTCTTGGTTTATTTATTAATTTACAAACCTCTGATTTAACTCTATCATTTCCTAGAAGAGCATTATATACACCTATACTAAATAGCTTTACTAAAAAAGAGCTTCCTTTTGTACGTCTATCTGTACATATAAATATTATAGATGTCTCTTGACCATTACTGTCTTGAGCTTCATCACTTATATTGTCTAATTTTTCAAATAAAAACTTATCAATTGCTTCATAATTATTGTTTGCAAATGATTCTAATTCCTCTGATATAATTATCCTATCATATGTTTTATCCTTTTGTATTTCTTTTAATATTGCATTAAAGTAATAGACATTTTTATAAGATAAAATTTCTTTATATTCCTTTTGATATTGCTTAACAATACCTTCAGAAATACTTTCATTACTAACTGCAAATAAAACTTTCATTTGTTTAACCCCTCCAACCATTTACTACTATTGCAAAAACTAATGGTAATACTTGACATATCAATAATATTGTTACAAATGTTATTATCAAATTAAATCCTTTATCTCTAACATCTAATTTTCTTATTCCTATAACATATTGATATATAGATCCAATAGCAATTCCAATAAAACAAAATGGTATACTATATATTCTTAAACCGTTTAATCCATATGCAACTAACCCATATGGTGTTGATCCATATTTTTCTATGTATTCAGCTAATTTCCCTTTTGTAGATTCTTTTAATTCTAGTAATTCTGTAGATTGTCTAGAGTTTAGAATTTCATCAGCTGTTGTTGCAAAAACTGATGTAAAACTTAATATTGCAAGTACTATTAATAATATTATTACTACTTTTTTTAGCATATCTATTTTTAAAACCTCCTCTTTGGGTCTATTTTTCTTATTATACAACATATTTACATATAATATCATACAATATTATTAATAAAATATCAACCTTAATTATGAAATTTATAAATATTTTTTTATATTTGCTTATTATATCTTCCCTAAGAAAAAATAAGCATAAGTATTAGTAAAAATTACCACATTTTTTTCTTAAAAATTTATCACTTTTTTACATAATAAAAGAGCACTTTTTATGTACTCTTTTATCTTTAAGCATTTTTATTTTCAAAATTAAACATTTCTTTTACTTTTTTTATTATTTTTGATATAAAACTTACTTTTTCTTTTTTTATAATATCTTTGTTTTCAATATTATTATCTTCTTCTTTTTCATCTTTTGGAGTCATAGGAGTAACTTGTACTGTATTTATTTTCTTAGGTTTTGACAAATCTTCCTCTTGCACTTTTTCTTCTTTATTATCAAATATATTATCTGTACTAAATTTTTCTCGTAATTGTTCTTCAAATTTTATTTGATTTGTTTCCATTCTATTATAAAGTTCTTTTTTTCTTTCTTCATCTTCGCACCAATATTTCAAATGAAGTAATGCAATTATCTCCAGAGTATACTTTTTTAGTCCTTGGCTCTGAAGTGGTTTTCTTGGATCAACAAATACTTCATATTCTGGATCTTTCATTTTGTCAAAAAAAACTATTAATTTTTTGGGTAACATTTCTAAATATCTCATATTCATATGATGAATGATATAATCAACTTCTGCATAAGCCATTATATCTTCTCTTGTTATTATTACTCCCATACTTTTCCCCGCCTTCATTAGTATATTATTTTTCCATGTCTTTATCTATTTCTTGTCCGACCTCTGTTTTTCCATTTTCAACTATATCATTTACTATTTCTTCAGTTGTTCTAGAGTCTTTTTCAACAGCCAATTGTTGTGCAGATACTTTTTGACCTGATTCTATAGTATTTTTCAAATTTGCATTTTCAGCATTTTCTAGTGAAGCATTGTACATATCATTTTCATCTTTACTTGCATTAATTGTCTCACTTACATATCTTGCAAATACAATTGTCTTATCCTGAATATTTTCTAATTCTTCTGCCCCTATCCAACCCTCAAAAGTATATTTTACTTGTGCTGTTGGTTCTTTAACTGGAGGATTACCTTTATACTCAGCTTTATCTCCTTTTTTAACCTTTTGCATATCTAAAATTGTAGTTCTATCTTCATCTAAAAAGATTACATCAAATAATTCTTCCATATAATTCACCTATTTTCTTTTGTAAATAATCGTTTATTATATTATATTCTTAAGAAAACTTTATTTCAACCACTTTATTATTAATTTTTGTTTACATTATTATAACAAAATCAATTATATCTTTTGAATTTTACAAAAAGAAAAAAGAGAGATTTCTTGTCTCCCTCTTTTATGAATTCATATATAATTCTTATTTTTTATTTACTAAATCTTTTAATGCTTTTCCAGCTTTAAATACTGGAGCTTTTGATGCTGGTATTTTTATTTCTTCTTTTGTTTGTGGGTTTCTTCCTTTTCTAGCTGCTCTTTTTCTTACTTCAAAAGATCCAAATCCAACTAATTGAACTTTGTCTCCTTTTTTTAGAGAATCTGTTACAACGCTAACAAATGCATTAACAGTTTCTTCAGCACTTTTTTTTGTTTCTCCTGTTTTTGCAGCTATTGCTGCGATTAATTCAGCTTTGTTCATTTTAAATTCCTCCTAATAGATTAGTATTATTTATTTATGTAGAATATCTATTTTTCTTCTACAATATCTTTATTCGCCAAAATTACCTAAAATCCTTCTTTTTTTTATATTATTTTTATTCTTTTATTTATTTTTCAGTGTTTTTTTGTATTCAAATTCTTGTAAATATTGATTCCATTGGCTTTTGTACATAAGTATTTTTTATCTTTTTTTATAATAATATTCATTAATTTCCTCTATTTTTATAATTTTTAACTTAAAAATTAAATAAAAATAAAAAATGGCACTCATCGTAATTACAAATAATATGATTATTCTCTCAGAAAAAATATGCATATTATTTAATAGTAAATATAAAGTATATGATACTCCACCCATAATTCCTGAAACAATTATAGGTCTAAAAAATATCTCACTTAATAAGTTTTTTATTTTACAAACTGAATTCAACTTAAAAAATGCAATAATACAAACAATTAAATTTGAAATAACTGTACTAATTACTGCCCCTTTTTCAAATATTCCTTCTATTGGTATTAAAATAACATTAAAAATTAATTTACAAACCACACCTATACATAGTACTGCTATTGGAAATTTCACATAATCTAAAGCTTGCAATGCTGCACTAATTGTTTGAATTAAACTTGAAAATACAATTGATATTGATGCAAGCTTTAAAAGTTCTCCTCCTAAATTTGCATTAGGAAATAATAAATATATTATTTGATTAGAATATAAATACATTCCAACAAAACATGGAAGAGCTATAATCAAACTAATTAATAACGACATTTTAATTTTACTTTTTACATTTTCAAAGTTTCCTTTAATTTTAGAAGATGAAATTTCTGGTATAAGAGCAGTTGCAATTGATATATTAAAAGCAAGTGGCATAGTTAATAATAAGTCTATTTTTGTACTTAATATTCCATATTTAATTTTAGCTATATTTTCTCCATATACAGGTTCTAATATTCTAACAACCGTTATTGAATCAACGTTTTTATTAAGTGCTGATATTAATGAAGTAAGTGAAAGAGGTATAAGTAGAAAAATAATATCTCTTATTATATGTATAATTCTTTTTTTCTTGATATCCTTTATCTGTATTTTTTGCCTATTTTCAATATATAATTTAGTAACATATACAAAAGTGATAATTGTAGATATAGTAGTTCCTATATTAGCAATGCTTGCCATTAATTTTGTATCATTTTTACCTATAACAGCTATAGCCTCTACTAATACAATAGTAGCAATAGTCTTAATTAATTGTTCACTTACTTGTATTTTTGCAACTACATTCATCATCTTTTTTCCATTGAAATACCCTCTAAAAACAGAATTTATAGAAACAAAAAATATTGATGGTGCTAGTGCTATTAAAGTATATTCAGCTTCTGGTATTCTCAAAATATTATTTGATATATATGAGGCACTAAAATACATTATGAAACTTCCTAGAAATCCTATAATTCCAAAAATATAAAAAGATATGTTTAATATTCTTTTAGCATTATATTCATCATTATTCCCAATTCTTTCTGCCACAAGTTTAGATATAGTATTAGGAACTCCTACTGAACATATAGTAAGAATCAATATATATATCTGAAAGCCACTCATATATATAGCATTTCCAGCATCTCCAAAACCTTCTTTATTTGTTAAATAAACACTATGTATCATTCCTAAAATCTTAATAAAAATTTGAGAAAACATAAGTGCTATTATTCCCGATAAAAAACTTTCTTTTCTACTTTTCAAAATATTCTCCTTTTAATATTTCTTTAAATAATGATATTATGTATTTTTAAATTTATGCTTATAAAAAGCTATCTAATGTTTTCTTTTAAATATAATTTTAATAAAATATAAGTCTTTAAACATCATTATTTTGCACAAGAAATGTCTACTTACTTGTAGAAATATTTCCTACTATATAAAAAATTACTTTTTTCTTACGGAAATCAAGTTTTTTTCGCAAAAACTCTTGTTTTTTTTTCGATTTTGTAGGATAATATAAGTGTATAAATTTGTTTATTTGAAAGTGAGGAAATATGAAATACATTGATAAATTTTTAAAGAAATTAAAAACAGATAGAAATACTTTTGCTACATATGTATTAACATTAATTTCTTTTTATATTTGTATAGATAGAATTGTTGAAATACTACTTATTGGATTGTCTGGTATATCTGTAGATTATTGGGGACCTATTAAATATACTATTGCTTTAGCATGTCCAGTATTTGCTTTTTATTTTTCAGGTAGTTCAAAATTTGTTACTGAAGATAGAGTAAAACTTTCTTTTCTATATATATATTCAACAGCTTTATACATAATAACAATATCAATGTTAATCCAATGGATTAATAAAATTGGCTGGTTAATTCTTTTTAGTGTTCCAAACTATTCATATATAATTACTACATTTATGGATTTAATAAAACCCGCTTTCTCTGCATTTGCTTGGTATATTCCTATTTGTAGTTTCTATCCTCTATTCAAGTGGTGTTACACTGTAATAGAAGATACTAAAGATATAAGAGATTCAATCTTTGATTATGGTGGAATTGACTTATCAGATAAATCAGAAGGTATGGGACCATATACATGTGAAATGCTTTTATGTAGAGATAAAGAAACCGGTAAGCTTATTAAGACTCCAGAAGTTAGAAGATTTGAAACAACATTGGTTATTGGAGTTTCTGGTTCTGGAAAAACTTCCATGATTTTTGAGCCAATGATTGCAAGAGATATTGAGAAAAAATATTTCTTTAAAGAGTCTACAAAAGAGTTAGGTTATACCGCTCTTCGTACAGGAATTGCAAATTTAAACTCACCTTATTCTAATGAATATATTAATGAAAATTTTTCTTTAAATATGCTTATTCCTGTACAATCTAAAGAAAAAATTTACAAAGCCTTTATGTCTAAACTTATTTATAATTATGCTGGTGAAAATACTATTTATAAAAACTTAGGAATTACATATATGGCTCCAGATTATGAATCTATTTCGCATATCATGTCTGTAGCAGATAATTTTGGAATTAAGTATAAAATCGTAGACCCTAATGATTCAAAATCAATTGGATTAAATCCTTTTATATTTGATGATCCTATTAAAACTTCAATTGCAATTTCTTCTGTTTTAAAAAGAATGTATAATGCAGAAGTTAATTTAAATAATAATACTTCTGTTGATGAAGCTTTTATGCAAAATATTGTTACACAGGCTATAGAAAATTTAACATTAATGCTTAAAGAAGTTTATCCAAGATTACATGAAGACGATTTACCTACTTTAGAAGATTTATTAAAATTACTAAATGATTTTGACTTAATTGAAGAAATGGCTGAACAAATGAAAACTTTCCCTGATTTAGAGGAAAAGTATGGAATTCAATTAGGATATTTTAAAAAGACATTTTACAAAGATGCTATTGATAGAGATAGAACAGCTCGATATTTACAGGCATCTGCTGCACAACTTGAAAATCTTTTAAGATTTCCAGGTGTAAGAAATATTTTATGTAACAGAACAAACAATTTAAATTTCGATGAAGTTTTAAAAAATGGTGATGTTATTTTAGCTTGTACAAGACGTGGAGATTTGGGTGCAAGTGTTCATAAAGCTTTTGGTCTATTCTTCTTATTATTAATGCAACATTCTATTTTGTCTAGACCAGGAAATGAAAAAACAAGAATCCCTCACTTTTTATATATTGATGAGTTTCCTCCTTTTGTTTGTAGAGCAACAGAAGATATTTTCACTCTTTATAGAAAATATAGAGTTGGTACAATCATCTCAGCTCAAAACTTATCTCAATTTGGTATAAAAAATGATTATAACTTTAGACAAACTTTACTTGCAAACAGTACAACTAAAATAGTATTTGGTAACAATACACCAGAAGATAATGAATGGTGGGAAAAAGAACTTGGAGATAAAAGAGAATGGATATTTACTAATGATTATAAAACTGATAAAGGTTCATATGATTCTACTTATAAAAATATAAAATGGGCTTGGGTACCAAATTATAAAGCTGGTAAGGTTCAATATTTAAAATTTAAATCTATTATGTATAAAACAAAAGATATAAAAGGTAAAAATATTGTTGGTGCAGCTAAAGTTGATTTCCTTGAAACAAAATATAAGGAAAAACAAAAAATTAAAACTTATAATTTCTCAAAATTTACTAGTGGTATTATCAGTTCAGAAGCTGAACATAATTTTAAAAATAAGAAATTTGATTTTAGAAATATAGATTTTAATGCAAATCCTGATAATCCAAATAATATGGACCCTGTTCAAACAGATACTAGTGATCATCCATATAAATTTGATAATGAAAATGCTATAACATCTTTCAATCAAGATAATGAATAATATTTATAATACGATAAAAGCTATTTAACTTTTATCGTATTTTTTATTATTTAATTTATAATATAAAAAAATCACTATTTTTTATATAAAAATAGTGATTTTCTTCTTATCCTAAAAACTTAATTTCAATATTATTTGCTTTATATTTTCCTGTCGCCTCATCTTTCTCAAATTCTATTAATGATTTATCAAGTGCTTGAGCATTCTGTTTTAAATCTGTTGTAAAATATAATTTAACTTTATTTATTTCTATTTTGTTTTTTACAATTTCTTTAAACGACTCTACCATATGTTTATCATCTTCACATATAATTATTAATTGTGGAGGAACATCATAACCAGAATCTAGTCTAAGGAAGTTTTTATAAAAATCTTCATATAGTCTCATTCTTTCTATAAACTTACCTTCCCAATCTTCCTCTCTTCTTACGCAATCAAATAACAAATTTATAGATTTTCCTGATTTTGATAGTTTTACAAGAGAATTTGCTTTAAAAGATTTACCTGACATTTTAGCTGTTATTTGAGGTTTTACTGTATATTTTTCAAAAGCTTTTGCCTTTCTCATATATGCAATTATAACTTGATTTCCAGCTAATCTTTTTTTAATTAACCCTACTGGTTTTGTATTATCTGTTGGTTGCCATTTACATTCTACTTCTTTAGAATTAAGTAAATATTTTCCCATCTTTTCCATACAATAAACTCTATAAATTCCTTTACCTTCTTCTGATGAGAAAAAATATCTTGTAAGAATTTTAGTTCTTACTAATTGGTCTAGTTTATTATTTAATTTATCTTGAGATTTTATCTCTATACCTCTTTTCTCTAAAAGTTGATATATTTGCCTTGAAGTTACAAATTCAAATTCATTAACAATATCTAATATTGCAAAATGAACTTCTGTAATATGTCCTAAATTTATTTTATGAATGATTTGATTTATTGAAACATATCCATCTTTTCCATCAAAAGTTTTAATTTCCCCTTCTCTTATAGCAAATGGTGAAACACTAGTTTTAATTTCTTCATCTTCTATCATTTTAAAATCCTCCTTTTAAATTATTAAAAGCTTAATTTTTTTCTTTTCTTTAATGATTTTTTTTATATATACATCTACATTTTGACCATATGAAAAACCTTCTTTGTATTCTGCTAGTCCAACTAAATTAGGTTTTAATTCTACAAATATTCCATTTTTATATTTATCAGTTTCTTTAATTATTCCTGATACTATCATTTTTTCTTTAAATTCTTTAATATTATCTTCCCAATTTCCTAAAAGTTCTTTATAAGATAAAATTATTTTATTATTTTCATGGTCTATTAATTTTATCATAACTTTTATTTTTTGTCCAACATAAAATCTTTCTTCTGGTGTTTTCATTCTAGACACAGATATATCCTCTATATGAAGTAAACCTACAATCCCTCCTCCAATCTCAACAAATGCCCCAAATTGCCTTATATTTTTTACAATTCCATTTAAAATCATTCCTGGTTTTAAGTCATTTTTCATCCATTTTAAAGCATCTTCTTCAACCATTTTTCTAGATAAAATCACACTATTTTCATTGTAAATTTCTTTTATTTTGAACTGCACAAATGTATTTACTTTATTTTTACATAGATTTGCTTTACAAAAACCATATTCATCAACATTTATAGCATCTAATTCATTTCTTGGTATTATTCCTTTTACTTTTTTTCCTAAGTTAACATGTAAATTGTAATTAGAATCACATTCATTTACATATCCTTGTATTACTTTATTATTTTCAAATGCTGATTTTATTTCATCTATTGTTTCAAACTCTTGTTTTTCTTTTATCCATCCTTCTGGAATAAATTTCTGATATTCCATATTTTCTCCTCTTTTGTACAATATATTTATTTTATAATTCTATTTATTTCATCTTTTGTCATATATCTCCATGTGCCTATTTTTAAATCTTTCACATCTATACTTCCTATTTTAGATCTGTGAAGTGCTAAAACTTTTTTTCCTATTGCTTGACACATTTTTCTAACTTGTCTATTTTTTCCTTCATGTATTGTAATTTCTATTCGTGATATATTCTTTTCCTTATCAATCTTTAAGATTTTAGCATTAGCTTCTTTAGTAATGTATCCATCATCTATTTCTACTCCATTTTTCAATTTCTGTATATCTTCTTTACTCACTTCTCCAACCACAGTTACATTATATGTTTTATTTATTTCATGTTTTGGATGAGTTACTTTATATATAAACTCACCATCATTAGTTAAAATCAAAGCACCTGATGTATACATATCCAATCTTCCAACTGGTACTAATCTTTCTTTTATTTTTACTAAATCTATAACTGTTTGTCTATCAAATTGATCTTTAGCTGTTGTAACTACACCTATTGGCTTATTCAGTAATATATATATTTTTTTATGATTATTTTTATCATTTATAATATTATCTTCAAATTTAATTACATCTGTTTCTGGATCAACTTTAGTTCCAAGTTCAGTAACTATTTTATCATTAACCTTAACTTTTCCTTGTATTATTAATTCCTCTGCTTTTCTTCTAGAGGCCACTCCTAATTCAGCTAAAAATTTTTGTAATCTTATATTTTCCATTTATATTATTTTTCCTGCCTTCTTAAAGTATCTATAACTTCTTCAAAATATTTAGGAAGCTCTGCTTCTAATTTCATATCTTCTCCTGTTATCGGATGTTTAAATTCTAATCTATAACTATGAAGCATCTGTCCTTTTACATTAAATGGATTTTTTCCATTAGAATATACATAATCTCCAACTAATGGATATCCTATTTTTGCTAAGTGTACCCTTATTTGATGAGTTCTACCAGTTTCAATTTTAACTTCTATAAAAGTATAATCTGCAAATTTTTCTAAAACTTTAATATGTGTTATAGCTTCTTTTCCATTTTTTACAACTGCCATTTTTACTCTATCCTTGGGGTTTCTACCAATTGGCATATTTATTGTAGCTTCATTTTCTTTTATTTTTCCTCTAGCAAGAGCTATATAAGTTTTTATTACTTTATGTTCTTTTATTTGATTACTCATATTAATGTGAGCTTTATCATTTTTTGCAATAATTAATAGTCCTGAAGTATCTTTATCTATTCTATGTACAATTCCAGGTCTAATTTCGCCTCCAATTCCTGATAATGAATCTTTACATCTTGCTAAAATAGCATTTACTAATGTTCCATTTGGATTTCCATTACCTGGATGAACTACTAGTCCTTTTTGTTTATTAATAACTATTATATCATTGTCTTCATAAACAACCTCAAGTGGTATATCTTCTGCTTCTAACTTAGACTCTTTTATATCTTCTAGCTTAATACTTATTTTATCACCACAATTTAGTTTATATGAAGCCTTGGCTTTTTTTTCATTTACTAATATATTTTCGTTTTCTATCATTCTTTGAATTGCAACCCTTGATAAATCCTCTTCCAAAGAAGAGATTGCTTTATCTAATCTTATAGTTTCATAATTTTTATCTATTATAATTTCTTTTTCCTTCAATTTTATCACCTAATATTTAAAATCTTCCTTTTGTTATATCTTTAGTAAAAATTATTTTAATTAGATAAACTGGCAAAACAATCATTCTAAAAATTCTTGAAGGTTGAAGAAATAATCTCCATAGCCACTCTATTCCTAATTTTTGAAATATTATTGGTGCCCTTTTTATATTACCAGCTTCATAATCAAAAGTTCCACCTTGCCCTGCCGCAACATCTACT